>CAZQCA010000068.1:0-14490 GCA_964591845.1 uncultured Nocardioides sp. | reverse complement strand
GCACCAGGTGCGGCCGGGTCATGGCCAGGGCGGAGTCCTTGGCGCTGGCCGGCTCTCCCTCGCTCATGTTGACCACGACGACCGGGCGCCTGCCGTCGGCGGCGGCGCGCAGCTTGACCGCGAACGGGAAGGCCGCACCGCCGCGGCCGCGCATCCGCAGCCGCTCGGTGGACTCCAGCAGGGATGCCACGGCAACCTGCGGGACGGGGCCGTAGTGGTCGCGATGAGCGGCCAGTCCCGGGCCGGAGTCGATGCCCGACAGCAGCGCCGGACCGGGGTGGATCGCCAGGTCGGTGGGGATAGGGACGGGGGAGGGTGCGTTCACGGGCCCACCTCGGCGAGCCCGCGGCCGGCGACGGCGCGGCCGAGCCGCAGCACGACCGCGGCCAGCACGACCAGCACGCTGCCTCCGACGATGGCGTAGGCCCAGGTGGCCTCGTCCTTCACGTCGGTGCCGATCCCGATCCCGTGCACGACCGCCACCGCCCAGCCGACGTAGGAGAGGAAGTGGATCGCGCGCCAGAGGACGTGGTTCATCCGGGCCCGCAGCAGGCTGGTGACGGTCACGACCACGATCAGGTCGAGCGCGAGCGTGCCGAGGCCCAGCCACAGCGGCATGTAGGTCGAGCCGTACCACGGCACCACGGCCTGCCACCACCGGATGTCGACGAAGGTGTCCACGACGGCGGTCACGGCGTGGGCGAGGAGCAGCGCCACCGAGAGCAGCGCGATGTTGCGGTGCACGGCCTGGGTCACGAAGCTCGGCACCCGCTTGCCGGCCTTGCCGCCCGTCGACAGCACGCCCAGGGCGGTGGTCAGCGTGAACAGCGCGAGGATCACGAAGCCGGTCGAGCGGTTGAGGTACCAGAGCATCGGTCCGTCGGTCACCTGGCCACCTCCTCCGTCGCCGTCGTGGGGGCCGGCGCCGCCGGCCACCCGCCCGTCGTCACGATGTGCCCGTCGCGGCGTACGAGCCGTGCGGCCACGCCGCGCTCGGCGAGCCAGGCCGGGGCGTCGTCGCCGAGCACCACCGCCATCGTCGTGGCCGTGTTGGCCGCGCGCGAGGACGGTCCCGTGGCAGTGACGGTACGCCACACGGCAGCCGCCGGCAGCCCGTTGCGGGGATCCAGCACGTGGTGCAGCGCGACCCCGCCCCTCGACCAGCGACGCACCTGCGTGCTGGAGGTGGCCAGGCCTCCGCGGTCGAGGGTGACCACCGCCTCCGCCGGCTCCCCGGGCCGGGTCGCGATCGCGATGGGCCACGGGTCGTGCCGCTCGCCCTCCGGGTCGGGGGCGATGGCGATGTCACCGCCGAGGCTGATGACGGCGCCCACGCCGACCTCGCCGGCGACGGCCGCCGCGATCAGGTCGGCGGCCCACGCCTTGGCGGTGGCACCGAGGTCGAGCGCCGTGCCCTCGGGCACCCTGATCGCTCCGTCGGGGTCGAGCCCGATCCCGCGCCAGTCGTCGAGGCCGGGTGGCGTGGGCGTCTGCGGCGGCAGGTCGGCGAGCGTGT
Organism: uncultured Nocardioides sp.; assembly: GCA_964591845.1. Classification (GTDB taxonomy): domain Bacteria; phylum Actinomycetota; class Actinomycetes; order Propionibacteriales; family Nocardioidaceae; genus Nocardioides. The sequence continues at coordinate 12,974 of CAZQCA010000068.1, read as the reverse complement.
GCAGCTCGTCGAAGTCGCGGTCGTAGCCCAGCTGCACCAGGGGACGCCCGAGCAGCGGGTTGACCAGGCCGTCGGTCTGCTCGGCCGCCTCGCAGGCGGCGCCGACGGCCGCGACCAGGACCGGGTCGACCTCGACCCAGGCGCCGGCGTGGCGGTTGGCGACGGAGAGGTCTGAGTCCTCGCGGAACCGGCTGCAGGTGCGGTCGACGTCGGAGAGGACGGCGGCGGCCAGCCGCTGTGTGGGGGGCAGTGTGGCTGGCCGCCGCGAGGCTAGGAAGACGTAGGTGCCGAGCGCCTCGAAGGTCGTAGCGCTCATCGCCCTACGAGCCGGTGGAGGGCGCCGGCGGGGGCGGCGGGGGCGGCGGGGGCGGAGCGGGCGTGCCGCCGCCCGAGGTGCTGCCGCCCGAGGTGCCGCCCGAGCCGCCCGAGTAGGTCGACCCGCCGCCCGACACGCTGCCGCCGGACCCGACGTAGCCGGAGCCCCCGGACCCGAGGTACTGCGTCGTGACGTGGGTGATCTGACGGCGCTCGCGCACCACGACCCGCGGGTGCGCGGCCTGCTCGGCGAGGTCGGCGTAGTAGGTCTTGTTGGCCCTGATCAGCGCGGCGCGCTGCTGCTTGGCCAAGCGGTAGGCCTGCTGCGCGGCCATCTTGTCGGCGGCCTTCTGCGCCTGCTCCGCCTCGTAGCTCTGCGCGGCCGCGCCGGCGATCACGCCGGTCGCCGTCAGCGCGCCGAACGTCGCGAGCCCGGAGACGGCGGCCACGGCCAGCCGATAGCGGTCGCGGGTCTTGGCGGTGTAGCTCATGGGAGCAGCGTGCCGGAGAGGCGAGCAAGTGTTCCTCATCGTCGTGTTAAGAGCAGGTCATGGGGTTCCTTGACACAGTCTTGACGTTTCCTGCACGCGCGCATAGCGACGCACCGAGCACGATCCGGGACATGAAGCTGACCACCTCCCTCCTGGCCACCGCGGCCGCCGTTCTCGGGCTGGGCGGTGCCGCCACCGCCTACCAGATGGCCTCCGCACCCGCCTCCACGGTCCGACCCGTCTCGCAGACCTCGTCCGACGACGACTCGGTCGAGGTCGTCGTGCCCACCATCGAGCAGGGCACGCAGTTCCAGTGGGCGCCGTGCAAGCCTCCGGCCGTCCAGAAGGGCGACGACTGCGTCGTCGAGCAGGTGCAGACCGTCGTGGTCGGTGGGGGCGAGTCCTCGAGCGACGACTCCGACTCCTCCGGGGGCGGCGGCTACACCGAGGACGACTCCGACGACCAGCCGACCTACGACGACTCCGACGACGACTCCGACGACTCCGACGACCATGCCGACGAGGACGACTCCGACGACGACCACGAGGACGAGCCGGACGAGCCCGAAGAGCCCGAGGACAACGACTGAGCTCCATGACCGCGCGTCGGGTCCGGACCCGCGTCGCCGGCTCAGCCCTCGACCAGAGGGATCCTGAGCTCGACGCGGGTCCCGTGGTCTGCGCCGTCGGCCCCGCTCCGGGTGGCGCCGATCTGCAGCTTGCCGCCGGCGTCGGCCGTCGTACGCCGGACGATGTCGAGGCCCAGCCCGGTGCTGCCCGGGCGGTCCCCGGGTGCACTGCCGACGATGCCGGGCCCCTCGTCGGCCACGACCAGGACGGCGCGGCCGGCCATCGCCGTCAGGGAGACCTCGAAGGGCGTGCCGTCGGGGGTGTGGGCGAAGACGTTGTCGACGAGCACGTCGAGCACGTCGGCCAGGTCCTCCTCGACCAGGGGCACGCGCACCGGCACGTCGGGAACGGCCACCCGCAGCCGGCGCCCCTGGTCCTCGGCGAGGACCTCCCAGAAGGCCACCCGCTGGCGCACCGTGGCCACGGCGTCGCAGACCGCCGCGAGGTCGCTGCGCACCGGCCGGCGGGCATCGGACACGATCGAGTCGATGGTGACCTGCAGCGCGGCGATGTGCTCCTGCAGCCGCGAGGCCAGCTCCGTGTCCGGCACCGCCTCCGCGTCGAGCCGCAGCGCAGTAACGGGAGTGCGCAGCCGGTGGGAGAGGTCGCCAACGGCGGTGCGCTCCTTCTCCAGCAGCTCCACGGTCCGGTCCGCCAGTCCGTTGAGGGCCCGCGCCAGCTCCTGGGTCTCCTCGGTTCCCTGCACGGGGGCGCGTGCGCTGAGGTCGCCCTCGCGCAGCTGGTGGGCCACGGCGGCGACCCGCAGCAGCGGCCGGCTGATGCGCCGGCCCAGCCGCGACGCCAGCCACAGGGCGAGGGCGAGCAGGACTGCGCCGAGCCCCACGATCCCCGCCCAGGCGGCATAGACGCCACGGTGCAGATCGGCGTCCGAGACGCTGCTGCGCACCACGACCGTCTGGGCCTTGCCGTCGGGCCCGGACACGAAGAACGACACCAGCACGCGCGCCCCGCTGCCGTCGACGTGCTGGTGGCTGCCCCTGTCACGGGCGGCCTCGGCGACCTCGGGGTCGTCGACCATGTCGGCGGCGTCGCCGAGCGTGCGGCCGTCGGAGCGCAGGACGGCGGTCGTGGGCAGGTTCGCCGCGTCGAGCTCGGCGACCTGGTCGGCCACCCGGCCGAACCGGCCCCCGGCCTGGGCGATGGCGATCGCGATGCTGCGCGCCTCCTGGTCGGTCGCGGAGATCGCGCGCTCCTCCGCGAGGTTGCGCACCAGCAGACACAGCGGGATGACGAAGGAGACCACCACCGTCGACGTGGTGGCGATCACCAGCCATGACAGCCGCTGCCTCATCCCTCCTCGCCCGGGCCTCCCTGACCCGGGTCGACCAGACGCACCCCCACGCCGCGCACGCTGATCAGGTAGCGCGGCTCCGCCGCGGTCTCCCCGAGCTTGCGCCGCAGCCACGACAGATGCACGTCGACGGTCCGGTCGGCGCCGCCGTAGGCCTGCTGCCACACCTCCGACAGCAGCTCGCGCCTGGTGACGACCTCGCCCGCCCGGTTGGCCAGGGCCAGCAGCAGGTCGAACTCCTTGCGGGCCAGGTCCAGCGGCTCGCCGGCGCGGGCCGCGATCCGGGCGCGCTCGTCGATCATCAGCTCGCCGACCCGCACCGGCTCGAGGGCTTCCGCGGCGGCGCGCCCACCGCGGCGCAGCACCGCGCGGATCCGGGCGGCGACCTGGTCGCTCCCGAAGGGCTTCACGACGTAGTCGTCGGCGCCCGCGTCGAGCGCCTTGACCATGGTCGGGTCGTCGTCCTGGGCCGTGAGCACGATGATCGGCACGTCGCTGGCGGCGCGGATCATCGGGATCAGGGTCAGGCCGCCGACGTCGGGCAGGCCGAGGTCGAGGAGCACCACCTGCGGGTGGTCGGCGATCACGTGCTCCAGCCCGGCCATGCCGGTGCCGGCGACGGCGACGGCGTAGCCTCGCTCCGACAGACCCCGGCGCACGGCGGCCCGGATGGCGTCGTCGTCCTCGACGACCAGCACGCTGGTCATGGGGGCACGCTAGCCGCAAAAGTCTGTGGCCGCGCTGAGAGGAGGACGCCGTGAGGGTGCGTCGCGCGTTCGTCGTCGCGGCCGCGGCGTGGCTGGCCGTGGTGATGGTCGGTGCCACCATGGTGTGGGCCGTGATCTCCCGTGCCGGGCAGGAGCTGGTGGCCGGTGAGACGATCCCCGGCGGCTCGCGCCCGAGCGTGGCGTCCGGTCCCGGGCAGGTCGTCCAGACCAGCGGCCCCGGCGCGCCGCTCCAGCGCCGCAAGCCGTCGAGCTCGCCCTCGTCAGGCGGAGCCACGGATCCAGGTCAGGACCCTTCGGCGGGCGCGTCGGAGGGCCCGGGCGCGTCCGGCTCGCCCGGCCGTCCCTCCGGCGGATCACCCTCGACCGGCTCGACACCCCCGTCGTCGCCTCAGGTCAAGTCCGCGACCTGGAACCAGGCCCCGGGGTCGGTGACCGCCAGCTGCAAGGGCCCGACGCTGCAGCGGCAGTGGTCGGTCATCGAGCACGCCGGCTGGCATGCCGACGAGCCGGAGTACTCCGCTGCCCGCAACAGTCTCGAGGTGCACTTCGAGGAGAACCCCGGCGACGGTGAGTACGAGCTGTGGGTGACCTGCGTGGGCGGTGCGCCGCACTTCGGTGGCGACTGGGGCTCCGGTGGCGGCGACGACGAGGAGGAGCAGGACGACTGACGTCGTCCCCACGTCGCCTCACGAGCCGGTGGACGGCGCGGGCGGCGGCGGAGGAGGGGGCGGCGGGGGCGGGGGAGGAGGCGTCGAGCCGCCACCGGACCCCGAGCCACCCGATCCGCCGCCCGACCCCGAGCCGCCGGACCCGCCCGAGCCGGAGCCACCGGACCCGCCCGGGTCGCCGGCCGAGCCCGAGCCGGCCTGGCCGCCGCTGCCTCCGGGATCGCCCGTCGACGTCGAACCACCGGCGCCCACGGTGCCCCCCGGGCCCACCGTGCCCGTCGACGTCTCGTCCGGCTCGGGGGCGACGACCACAGGCCGGTCGCGCAGGACGACGCGCGGGTTCGCCGACTGCCGGGCGAGGACGGCGGTGAACCGCCGGTTGGCACGGACCAGCGCCCGGTGCTCCTTCTTCGCCACCCGATAGGCGCGCTTGGCCGCCAGCTGGTCGGCGGCCTGCTGGGCCTGGTCGTCCTCGTAGTCGCCGGCCGTGAGTCCCGCGAGGACGCCCGTGACCGTCAGCGCGGCGAACGTCGACAGCGCCGACACCCCCGTGACCGCGCGCCGGTAGCGGTCGCGCGTGCGCGCGTCGTAGCGCAGCGGGTCGGACGGACCAGACATGCGCGCCAGGGTACGCCGTCCGGCGGGGGGACCATCCCGGAACCGGCGAACGACTCGTCCTCCCGGCTTCCGTGGACGCGTGCGCCCCCTGCCCCGACAATGGCGGGCATGAGGTTGGGCGCCGCCGCGGTCGTGGTCGCCGCCGCTGCCCTGGGGGCCGGCGGCGCGGCTGCGGCGTTCGACCTGACCTCGGCCCTGTCGGAGCCCTCGGTCGGGCAGGACTCGCCGCGGCCTCGTCCGTCGCGGGTGGAGGTCCCCACGATCGTGCCCGGCACCGTCTTCGCCTGGGCGCCGTGCCCGCCCGGCACGGAGCGCAGAGGCCGGTCCTGCGTCGGCTCGCCCACGGGATGCGACTCCGGCGAGCCCGCCGGCGAGGGAGACGTGGAGGACGACTGAGCGTCGTCCACTCCCGACGGTAGGGTGCCCGGGTGCCCGACCCGACCGACGCCTCCGAGCCGTCCGGCTCGGACGTCTCCCGCCTGCTGTCGGTGGCGGTCGAGGCGCTCGGTGGCTCCGAGCGGCCCGGCCAGGTGGCCATGGCCGAGGCGGTCGCGGAGTCGTTCGCCTCCGGTCTGCACCTGCTGGTCCAGGCCGGCACCGGCACCGGCAAGTCCCTGGCCTACCTGGTCCCGGCCCTGCTCCACGACCGCCGGGTGGTGGTCGCCACCGCGACCCTCGCGCTCCAGCACCAGCTGGTGGAGCGCGACCTGCCACGGCTGGTCGAGTCCCTGTCGGCCGCGGAGCCCGACCTCGACGCGTCGTACGCCGTGCTCAAGGGGCGCTCCAACTACGCCTGCCTGCACCGCGTCCGCGAGGGCGTGCCCGACGACCAGGGCGTCCTGGTGGACGTGCCGGCCGGCTCCCTCGGCTCCGAGGTGCTCAAGCTGCGGGCCTGGGCCGAGGAGGAGGCGGAGGAGGGCGGCACGGGCGAGCGCGATCACGCGCCCCGCCACACCGACCGCGTCTGGCGACAGGTGAGCGTCTCGCACCGGGAGTGCCTCGGAGCGGCCAGGTGCCCGTTCGGCGGCGAGTGCTTCGCCGAGCGGGCGCGCGAGCGTGCGCAGCGCTCCCACCTCGTGGTCACCAACCACTCGCTGCTCTCGATCGACGCCATCGAGGGCGTGCCGATGATCCCCGACTACGACTGCGTCGTGGTCGACGAGGCCCACGAGGTCACGGCCAGGGTGACCCAGGCGGCCACCGACGAGCTCGCCGTGGCCGACGTCGAGCGGGCGGCCAGGCGCTCCCAGCGCTTCGTCGAGGGCGAGCAGGCCGACGACCTCGACGACGCGGCCGCGGCGCTGGGCGGCGCCCTCGGCGAGTGCCGGCCGGGCCGGTTCGACAGCATCCCCGAGGCGCTGGGCGACGCCCTGGTGCTGGTGCGCGACGCCGCCCGCGCCTGCCTGTCCGCCTATCCCAAGGACGGCGAGGGCGACGCCGACGCGGGGCGCACCCAGGCCCGCGGGTCGGTGCAGGAGGTGTTCGTGACCGCAGAGCGGATGGCCGCGGGCTCCCCGGCCGACGTCCTGTGGCTCTCGGAGGGCGGCGAGCGGATGCCGCCGCGCCTCCACGTCGCGCCGCTGCAGGTGTGGGGTCCGATGCGCGAGAAGCTCCTGAGCGACAAGACGGTGGTGTTCACCTCGGCGACGCTGATGCTGGGCGGCGACTTCACGGTGGTGGCGAGCTCGGTCGGGCTGACGCCCGGCGAGCGGGTCGTCGACACCGAGGCGGGCGACCGGCCGAGCGACGAGTCGAGCGACGAGCCGATCCCGTGGCGCGGTCTCGACGTCGGCTCGCCGTTCGACTACGGCCGGCAGGCCATCCTCTACGTCGCCAGCCACCTGCCGGCGCCCGGTCGCGACGGGTTGGGCGAGGCCCAGCTCGACGAGATCGTCGGCCTGGTCGACGCCGCCGAGGGACGCACGCTGGGCCTGTTCTCCTCGCGCCGGGCGGCCGAGGCCGCCGCGGCCGTCGTACGCGAGCGGCTGCCGCACCTGACGACGCTGGCCCAGGGCGAGGCGCAGCTGCCCGAGCTGGCCCGCCAGTTCGTCGAGGACCCTCACACGTGCCTGTTCGGCACGCTGTCGCTCTGGCAGGGGCTGGACGTGCCCGGCGACACCTGCCAGCTCGTGCTGATCGACCGCATCCCGTTCCCCCGGCCCGACGACCCGTTGATGTCGGCCCGTCAGCGTGCCGTCGACCGCGCGGGTGGCAACGGCTTCATGCAGGTCGCGGCGACCCACGCGGCCCTGCTGCTGGCCCAAGGGGCCGGCCGGCTGATCCGCACGACCGAGGACCGCGGCGTGGTCGCGCTGCTGGACCCCCGCATCGCCACGGCCGGATACGGGCGGTTCCTGCGGGCCTCGCTGCCCCCGATGTGGGCCACCACCGACCCTGCCGTGGCGCGGCAGGCACTCAGTCGGCTGGCAGCGACCGGCTGAGCTCCGGCTCGGGAGCCGGGGTGCGCAACGGCGGGGTGACCACGAGGAACCACGCGGCCAGCACGACCGCCCAGCCGCCGACCACGTCGAGCGTCCAGTGGTTGCCGGTGCCGATGATGACGACGGCGGTGCCCAGCGCATAGAGCCACGCCACCACCCGCCACCACTGGGAGACGGCCTCGCGGGTCACGACGAGGGCGACCCACAGCGCCCACCCGGCGTGCAGGGAGGGGAAGGCCGCCAGCTCGTTGGTGAGGTCTCCGTAGCCGCGGGGAGCCGAGGCATCGGCACCCCACCACCCGTCGGGGGAGGTGAGGTGGAGGACGTCGACGAAGCCGGGCATGAAGCGCGGCGGGGCCAGCGGCATCAGCAGGTAGCAGCCCAGAGCGGCGAGGGAGGCCAGCACCAGCGCCCGCCGGGCCGGCAGGTAGCCGGCGGTCCGGTCGCGCCGGTAGAGCCACACCAGCACGACGACCGTGACGACGTAGTGCAGGGTCGCGTACCAGTAGCTCGCCAGCAGCTGGAGCGCCTGGGAGTCGAGGAACAGGCGGTTGAGGGGTGCCTCGAAGTCGAGACCGAGGGCGCGCTCGACGGACTCCAACGACAGCGCCCGTTGGTGCGCGACGGCGGCGTTGTCGTCGGCCAGCAGGCGGGTGCCGCTGTAGCCGGCGTACAGAACCCCCAGGAGCGCGATCTCCAGGATCCCCCGTTGTGTTCGCCGGCCCACGTCCGCCCAGGAGGTGGTGAGGCTCACGACTCCAGCCTGCCGCATCGATCAAGGACGGGCCATCGGATTGTCTCCGGGCACGGGCGCAGGCACCCGGAGGCGCTCATCGAGCGACTGCGATGAACCCCACCAGGCAGACGGCGATCAACGCCCAGGTGAGCAGCCGGACGCGTGCCGGCGAGAGGTCGGGGACAGTCATGGTCCCGAGCGTATCCGTCGGAGCTCAGATGCGCCGGAGAACGGCGACAACCCGACCGAGGAGGGTGGCGTGGGTGCCGTCGATCGGCGCGTAGGCGGAGTTGTGGGGCAGCAGCCACACGTGTCCGTCCTTGCGCTGGAAGGTCTTCACGGTCGCCTCGCCGTCGATGAGCGCGGCCACGATGTCGCCGTTGTCGGCGGCCTGCTGCTGCTTGACCACGACGTAGTCGCCGTCGCAGATCGCCGCCTCGATCATCGAGTCGCCGCGCACCTCGAGCATGAAGAGGGTGCCCTCGCCGACGAGCTGCTTGGGCAGCGGGAAGACGTCCTCCACCGACTCCTCGGCCAGGATCGGGCCGCCCGCGGCGATCCGGCCGACCATGGGTACGTAGGCGGCCGGGGTCACCGTGTCGCCGATCCCGGTCTCGTCGTAGGAGCTCTCGTCGGCCGCGCCGATCGAGCGCCGGGCCGCCATCACCTCGGGGAGGAAGACCTCCAGAGCGCGTGGGCGGTTGGGGTCGCGCTTGAGGAAGCCCTTCTCCTCGAGCACGCGGAGCTGGTGGGCGACCGACGAGGAGGACGTGAGGCCGACCGCCTCGCCGATCTCGCGCATCGAGGGCGGGTAGCCGCGCTTCTCGATGGAGTCCTTGATGTGGGCCAGCACGCGCTGCTGGCGCGGGGTCAGGCCGGTGGCGTCGGCGGCTCCGTCGGGCAGCTCGGTCACGTTGCCGCGTCGGCCGCTCGTGGGCGGGACTGCCTCGGCCATGATCGGCCTCCTCGCTGGGGCGGAGCGGCCGCGCGGCCGCTCGGGTCTGGACGGGACCGGTGCGGACGTGGTGCACACGGTGGTGCGGGCCGCCGGACCGGTGGGTCCACGGTAGAGCGCCGGGGACCGGACTTCAAACATCTGTTCGAACGGGCGTGTCGGAGTCGGGTGCGGACGACGCCGGTCCCCGCCCTCGAACATTTGTTCGGCGTGGCTCTTGAATCGTTCGAACACATGCTCTACCGTCGTACACATGTTCGATCGAACGTCTGATCGAGAGCCTGGCCCGCGGGTCGGTCCGGTGGTCGCTCCGGCGGCTGTCGGTGGCTCCCGATAGACAGTCCTTCGAACAGGCACCGACTGGCCGCCCTTCGACGAGGCGGCCGCTTCCCCAGGAGGTCCCGATGAGCACCCTCACCGTCAGCCCGCAGGCCGTCCGCCCGACCCGTCCCGCGACGCGGCCGTCCGCCCGCCCGGTCACGCGTCCGGCCGCACGCCCCGTCCAGGGCGAGCTGCGGCTGACCCGGCGCGGTCGCCTCGTGGTGTTCCTGGGCGCGCTGGTCCTCCTGCTCGCCGCGGCCGTCTTCTGGGGTGCGGGCTCGGTGGCCACCGAGCGTCCCGAGCCCACCCGGGTGGTCGTGGTCGACGAGGGCGACACCCTGTGGGCGATCGCCGCGGAGATCGCGCCCGAGGGCGAGGTGCGCGACATGGTCGACCGGATCGAGGGTCTCAACGGCCTCGACTCGGCCGGCCTCCAGGTCGGACAGAAGCTCCAGGTGCCGCTCGGCGACTGACGCCACCGGCACCGACCAGGGTTCGCCGGCCGACTCGACCCCGGCCGGCGTACACCGGGGAAGACGAGGGGCGGGGTTCGGGGGGACCCCGCCCCTCGCGGTGCGCGGTAGCCTGCGGCCAGTCCCGGAAGGGAGGCCGCCCGTGGCCGGCTACTCAGGCACCCCGCTGCCCCGCAAGCTGGGCGTGAAGGACGAGCTCGTGGTCTTCCTCGACGGGGTCCCGCCCGGCGTGGACCTCGGGGATCTCGGGGCCGCGCAGGTGGTGCGCCGGCTGCCGGGCAGCGCCGACCTCACGGTCAGCTTCCACACGCGCATGGCCACGCTCGAGGCGCGACTGCCGCGCCTGTTCGACCGCACGTCGACGGCGGGGATGGTCTGGGTGTGCTGGCCCAAGAAGGCTGCGCGCGCGGCGGTCGGGGCCCGGCTGGGCGTGACCTGCGACCTCGACGAGAACCTCGTCCGCGACCTCGGCCTGGGTCTCGGGTTCGTCGACGTCAAGGTCGCGGCGATCGACGAGGACTGGTCGGGGCTGAAGTTCGTACGCCGCCTGAGCGACCGCTCCTGAGCCGGCGACGGGCGCCGCTCAGTGGCGTGGGGGAGGGCCTGAGGCCGAGGTGGTGATGCCGACGGCCCGACTGAGCCGGCTCACCAGCATCAGACCGGCGAACAGCACCGCCACCGCCAGCACCGACACGACGCCGAACGCCACCCAGCCCGGCCCCTCGCCGCCGCGAGCCTCGGCACCCCACCGGATGGCGAGGAACACCAGGAAGCCCCAGACCGCCGCCGAGCCGACGATGGCGACGGCGTACGCCGCCACGGCCGGGCGCAGGCGCACCGGCGCGCGGGCGCCACGTCGCGCCCCCGCACGCCTGCCCGACGTCTCCCCGGTCACCCAGGCATTCTCGCCCAGCCGCTAGCGTGAGGGTTCATGACACCCCGCCGGACACCCCGCCGGACGCCCCGCCGGACGCCCCGACGACGCCAAGCCCGACGTCACGCCCGACGTCACGCCCCACGCCTGGTCGCCCCCCTCGCGCTGGCCGTGCTCGGCGGCGCCCTGATGCCCACGCCCGCGGCGGCCGCGGTCGACCTGCCCTCGGGATTCCAGAGCCGCACGATCGTCCGCGGCCTGGTCGCCCCGATCGACATCGAGGTCGCGCCCGACGGCCGCCTGTTCCTCGCCGAGCAGGCCGGGCGGGTGCGCATCCGCAAGCCCGACGGCACGGTCGTGACCTTCCTCAGGCTGGGCAGGCGCGTCGACCACACCGACGAGCGAGGGCTGTCCGGCATCGCCTTGGACCCCGACTTCGCCACCAACCGGTTCGTCTACCTCGACTACACCCGCCGGGCCGGCGGCGGGGCCCGCCCGCGCAACGAGGTGATCCGGGTGACCGCCCGCGGCAACCACGTCGTCCCCGGCAGCGAGAGGCGGATCTTCCGGCTCGACCCGCAGATCTCGACCCACCACATCGGCGGCTCGATCGAGTTCGGCGCCGACGGCAAGCTCTACGTCAGCGCCGGCGACAACCAGCGCTCCGGGACGGCGCAGCGCCTCGGCTCGCTGCACGGCAAGATCCTGCGCATCAACCCGAACGGCTCGATCCCCGGCTCCAACCCGTTCGTCGGCCGCGCCACCGGGCGCAACCGCGCCATCTGGGCCCGCGGCCTGCGCAACCCGTTCAAGCTCGCCCGCACCGGCTCGACCATGTTCGTCAACGACGTGGGCGAGACCACCTGGGAGGAGATCGACCGGGTCCGGCGCGGCCGCAACTACGGGTGGCCGGTCAAGGAGGGTCCCGAGAGCGACCGGGCCTACGAGCCACCGGTCTTCGCCTACCACCACGGCACCGGCAACCGGCGCGGCTGTGCCATCACCGGGGGCACGTTCTACGACCCCGCCAGCGCGACCTTCCCGGCCGGCATGGCCGGCGACTACTTCTTCGCCGACCTCTGCCGCGGCTGGGTCAGGCGGTACGACGTCGCCTCGGACTCCGTGCACCGCTTCGCCGTCGGCTTCCCCGAGCGTCAGCTCGTCGACCTCGCCGTCGACCCGCAGGGAGGGCTGCTGGTGCTGCGACTCAACGGCAAGGTGACGCGTATCGTCCGGCCCTCCTGAGCCGGCCGGGGCGACAGCGCGACACGCCGTCCCAGGCGGCCGCCGCGGGGCTCGTCGGCTCCCTGACCTGCGGTTTTGCGTGGGCATCGGACCTGGTGCCAATTGCCGGGGCGAACCTCTTGCCAACGCGCGGGAGCCGACGTACGGTTACCACTACATCTAGTAGTTACAAGGATGTAGTTCTCCACATCTAGTCGCGAGACGTCGTCCACAGGGGCTCCCGCCCGGGATGCACAGGCGCCGCCTGGTTGTTCACAAGAGAGACCCTGGTTTTCCACCGAAGGAGGCCCGACTGTGCACTGCCCGTACTGCCGTCACAGTGACACTCGGGTCCTGGACTCGCGCGTCGCCGAGGACGGCGGCTCCATCCGGCGCCGCCGCACCTGCCCGTCCGAGGGCGGCGGCTGCGGCAAGCGCTTCACGACCGTGGAGCTGATGCAGCTGACCGTCATGAAGCGGTCCGGCGTGAGCGAGCCCTTCCAGCGCGACAAGGCGGTGGCCGGCGTCCGCAAGGCCTGCAAGGGCCGGCCGGTGACCGAGGACCAGCTCGCGCTGCTCGGCCAGGAGGTCGAGGACACGCTGCGGGCCGAGGGCTGGGCCGAGGTGCCCGCCCACGAGGTCGGCCTCGCGATCCTCGGCCCGCTGCGCGAGCTCGACGAGGTGGCCTACCTCCGGTTCGCCAGCGTCTACCGCGCCTTCGAGTCCGCAGACGACTTCGAGAGCGAGATCGCCCAGCTCCGCGCACAGCCCGTCCCGACGGGCTGACCACAGACTGCCCGGCACGTAGTGGGGAAGCTGCGTGCCGGGCGCACCACCTCGCCGCCGGCCACCGCCCGGCGGCACGACGTACGACCGGCACCACAGCCACACCCAGCACCACCAGCATCAGCAGACCAGCATCAGCAGACCGGCACCAGCAGACCAGCAGCACGGGCAACGACGAAGGGGACCCCATGACCGAGACGGCGAACGCCGGCACCTCCACCCGCAAGGCCGCTCCCTCTGGGGCGGGCCTCACCCTGACGCGGGTGTTCTCCACCGAGGGGACCCACCCCTACGACGAGGTGACCTGGGAGCGCCGTGACGTGGTGCAGACCAACTGGAAGACCGGTGAGACGGTCTTCGAGCAGAAGGGCGTGGAGTTCCCCGACTTCTGGTCGATCAACG
>CAZQCA010000067.1:0-14627 GCA_964591845.1 uncultured Nocardioides sp. | reverse complement strand
GGCCGACGTGGTCGACGACAACGCCCAGTCGGTGCCCGACGGCGCGGGCGGCTACCTCGTGCTCACCGAGCCGTGGCCGGCCATGCTGCGCACGCTCTGGGGCGACGACCAGCGGTTCAAGGACACCTACTGGTCGCGGTGGCCGGGCCTCTACTTCGCCGGCGACGGAGCCAAGAAGGACGAGGACGGCGACCTGTGGCTGCTGGGCCGCGTCGACGACGTCATGAACGTCTCGGGGCACCGCCTCTCGACCACCGAGATCGAGTCGGCCCTGGTCTCCCACCCCAAGGTGGCCGAGGCCGCCGTGGTGGGCGCGTCCGACGAGATGACCGGCCAGGCGGTGTGCGCCTTCGTCATCCTGCGCGAGTCGGCTGGCGACGGCGGCGACGACATCGTCACCGAGCTGCGCAACCACGTCGCACACGAGATCGGCCCGATCGCCAAGCCGCGCCAGGTGATGGTGGTGCCCGAGCTGCCCAAGACCCGCTCCGGCAAGATCATGCGACGGCTGCTCAAGGACATCGCCGAGCACCGCGAGGTCGGCGACGTCACCACCCTCGCCGACTCCACCGTGATGGACCTGATCAAGGCCAAGGAGGGCACCGGCTCGTCGTCCGACGAGTAGCCCCACGGCCCGGGTCACCGAGCAGGGCGGCGCACAACCCAACGGGGGGTGCGCCGTCCGTTCGTTCCGGGCACGGCCGTCCGCGGTGGTCCGGTCAGGGCGTCGCCCGGAGCCGGTCTCGGTGGCCCAGGAGCAGCGCCCCCAGCAGCGCCGCGACCAGTGACCCGCCGAGCACGGCGGCCTTGGCGGCCTCGCGCTGGGCTCCGGTGAACGCCAGGTCGGAGACCAGCAGGCTCACGGTGAAGCCGATGCCGGCGAGCACGGCTACGCCGGCCACGTCGCGCCAGGCCAGGTCGGGATTGAGCTCGGCCCGGGTCAGCCGGGTGACCGTCCAGGCCCCCAGGAGGACGCCCAGGGGCTTGCCCACCACCAGTCCTGCGAGCACGCCGAGCACCACCGGATCGCGCACCAGGTCGACCCCGCCGCGCAGCGGCACCCCGGCCGTCAGCAGCGCGAACGCGGGCACGGCGACGGCCGACGACAGCGGCGAGAGGCGGTGCTCCAGACCCTCGGCGGGGCTGTGGTCCTCGCCCGCGTCGAGGCGCACCCGGGTGAGCAGGCCGAGGGCCACGCCGGCGATGGTCGCGTGGATCCCCGCCTCGTGGACGCACCACCAGGTGGCCACGGCGAGTGGGAGGTAGAGCACGGGGCAGGTCCAGCGCCGATGCTGAGCCACGGCGTACGCCGTCAGGCAGAGGGCCGCCAGGCCGAGCGCCGCCAGGTGCACCTCGGAGGTGAAGAACGTGGCGATGACGACGATCACGATCAGGTCGTCCACCACGGCCATCGTGAGCAGGAAGGCACGCAGCGAGGTCGGCAGGTTGGAGCCGACCACCGCGAGCACGGCGAGGGCGAAGGCGATGTCGGTCGCGGCGGGGATCGCCCAGCCCCCGGTCTCGCCGCCCGCGTTGACCGCCAGGTAGACCAGGGCCGGCACCGCGACGCCGCACGCCGCGGCCACGACCGGGACGGCAGCGTCGGCCGGCCGCCGGAGCGAGCCGACGACGAACTCCCGCTTCAGCTCGAGCCCCGCGACGAAGAAGAAGAGCGTGAGCGCGCCCTCGGCCGCCCAGTGCTCGAGGTCGAGCGGACCCAGGTCGACGTGGCGCACCGCGGCGTACGACGACCCGGCGAGGTTGGCCCAGACGACCGCCACCGCGGCCGCCAGCAGGGCGAGGGCGCCCCCGACGGTCTCCTGCCGGAAGAGGTCGCCCAGGAAGCCGGACTCACGGGCGTCGGGGTCGGGGAAGAAGAGCCGACGCACCGGCGTCAGGTCGGACATGGGGCCTCCCGCGTCTGGGCAGCGTGTCGTGGCGCGCCGACCAGGCTTCCCGGCTCTCCGGGCACGAGGCTAGCGGGTGGCCGGGTGGTCGCCCCGGCCCCGGGGGGATCGCCGACCACGGGGCCTCTTGTAGGGTCGGATCGGATCACTGTCACGCGCAGCGAGGGGACCGATGGGCTACGACGTCAAGGACAGCGACCCGACGATCGGACGCCTGGTCACCGACGCCAGTCGCGACATCTCCACGCTGATCTCGCAGGAGATCCAGCTCGCCAAGTCCGAGCTCAAGGTCAGCATCAAGAACGGCGGCACCGGGGCCGGCCTGTTCGCCGCCGCGGCGTTCTTCGGGCTGATGAGCCTGATCATGCTGTCGGTGGCCATCGCCTACCTCATCCACTGGAACGGCTCGGGCCTCGACCTGCACTGGGCCTTCCTGATCGTCTTCGGCTTCTACCTCCTGCTGGCCGCTCTGCTGGCGCTGATCGGCGTGCGCAAGGTCAAGCGGGTCAAGGGCCCGGAGCGGGCGATCCACCAGGCCCAGGAGACCGCGGCCGTCCTGAAGCGCTCCTGAGCCGGCCGGCGAGGCGGCCCCCGGAGGTCAGCCCGCGCACCCGCCGGTCGAGACCTGGTCGGTGGCGGCGATGCCCGCGGCGGCGGTCTCGCGCGTCTGCTCGGCGGTGAGGGCGTAGCCGGTCTGCCGGTCGGTCACCGACGCGGCGAACACCAGGCCTGCGACGTCGCCCTCGGAGGTGACGATCGGGCCGCCGCTGTTGCCCGGACGCACGTTGCCGCGCAGCGAGAAGACCTCGCGGATGACGGTGCTGTCGCCGTAGATGTTGGGGGAGCGCAGCCGCTGCTCGGCGCGGATGCGCGCGGTCTCGACGTCGAAGGGCCCGTCCTGGGGGTAGCCCAGGATGGCGACGCCGGCCCGGCTCTCGACCTCGAAGTCGAAGCGCAGCGGTGCCAGGTCGGGCGCGTCGGCGTCGAGGGCCAGGACGGCGATGTCGAGGTCGGGGTCGTAGACGACGACGCGGGCGGTGGTCGTCGTGTCGCCCACCGCGACGTCGACGTCGGTCACCCCGGCCACCACGTGGGCGTTGGTCATCACTTTGCCGGGGCTGTAGACGAACCCGGAGCCCTCCACGCCCTGACCGCAGCTGTTCTCCCCGCTGACCTTGACCACGCTCTCGCCCGCGTCGAGCACGTCGGGGTCCTGCAGCAGCCGCGAGGGGCCCGGCGGCACCGGCACGATGCGCTCGGGCGCGAACGGCTCGAGGTAGCGCGGGAAGAAGCTCTCCCCTACGACGTCGTCGAACGCGTGGAGCAGGTTGCCTGCCGACGCGGGGAGGGCGGCATCGACCTTGGCGAGGATCGCGGAGTTGCGCACCTGGGGAGTGACGCCCCCGAGGCGGGACCCCGACACCGCGACTCCGAGCGCCCAGGCGATGAGCAGGACGGCCCCGGCGCTCAGCAGGGCGCCGCCGACCGCGTCGACGGCGCGGATGGGCTGCCAGGTGATGCGGTCGCGGATGCGCGCGCCGGCGTACTGGAGGGCGGCCTGGCCGAGCGACGCCGACAGGATCACGATGAACAGGGCCCCCAGCGACACCCACAACGAGGGGCTCGCGTCGCCGAGCGCCTGGGGCGCCAGCCAGACGCCGACCAGTCCGCCGAGCAGCAGACCAGCCGTGGCGAACGCGCCGGTGATGAAGCCCTGCCAGTAGCCCGACAGCGCGTAGGCCAGGACCAGGGCCACGAGCACCCAGTCGAGCAGGTTCACCGAGGCTCCTCGGGACGGAGGGTGGCCGGGGGTTCGCCCGCGGCGCGCGTGGGTCCACCTTGCAGCATGGAGGTCGGAAGTTCACGCACCCGGGACTGGTCCCACGGGGTGGTCCATCCGACGCGGTCGAAGAGCCGCGAGATCACGCCGGCCGTGAAGCCCCACAGCAGGACGTCCTTGCCCTCGCCGATCCAGAACGCCGGGCCCAGCCAGCCGGTGCGGGGGTGGCGGGTGACGAAGCGGTGGTCGGCGTCGAGCAGCTCCGCGACGGGCTCGAGGAGCACGGCGTGGACCTCGCCGGGGTCGACCACCCGCACCGGGCTCGGGCTGGCCCACCAGCCGAGCACGGGCGTCACCGCGAAGTTGCTGGGCGGCAGCCACAACTCGGGCAGCTCGGCGAACACCACCACCCCGGAGGGGTCGAGCCCGGTCTCCTCCTCAGCCTCGCGGAGCGCGGCGGCCACGGGAGACTCGCCCTCGTCGAGCGCGCCCCCCGGGAAGGACACCTGGCCAGGGTGGTGACGCAGGTCGTGGGCACGCTCGGTGAGCAGGAGCTCGGGTCCGGCCGGCCCCTCGCCGAAGAGGATGAGGACGGCCCCGCGGCGCGGGCTCGCATCCTCGGGCGGCACCAGGCGGGTGAGGTCGTCGGCCGTCACGTCGGCGGCCGCGAGACGCACTGGCTCCAGCCAGTCGGGCAGCTCCTCGCGGGTCACGGCGTCACCCCGAGGTGCTCCTCGACGAGCTGCTCGAGCTCGGTCAGCGAGGTGATCTCGCGCGCCTCGAGGTGCACGACGGTCCCGTCGGCGTCGACCAGGGCGATCATCGGCAGACCCTTGAGCACCAGGCCCGGCGGTGGACCGGCGACCAGGCTCTCCGGGTCGGCCAGGAGCGGGTAGGTGACGCCGGTGTCGCGGGCCAGCTGCAGCGCCTCGCGGGGGCGGGTGTCGTTGAAGTCGATGCCGAGCACGCCGACGCGGCCGGCGTACTGCTGGTGGAAGCGCTCGTAGATCGGCAGCTCGTCGCGGCACGGGTCGCAGTAGACGGCCCACAGGTTGACGACCAGCGGGCCGCGCAGGGCGGTGAGGTCGACGTCGGGGCCGCCGCCGAGGCACGGCAGCGTCACCGCGGGGAGGCCGTCCTCGACGGCGCCGGCGACGGCTCCCGGCTCGCAGTCGGCGATGCCGGCGTCGTGCTTGAGCGCGCGCAGGGCCGGGGTGTCCACGTCGACGCCCGAGCCTCCGGGCAGGAGCCCCGGCTCGTCCTCGCCGGCGCACGCCGCGAGCGGCAGCACCAGCGACGCGACGGCCAGCCCCGCCACCAGCCTGGCGGTCATGCTCACGCGGGCCCCTCGGTGCGCACGAGGGCCGCGGCCACGAGGGGATCGGTGGGGCCCTCGCCGAAGGACGGGCACCACCGGGCGACCGGGCACGCGCCGCACGCGGGCTTCTTCGCGTGGCAGCGGCGCCGGCCGTGCCAGATCAGGTGGTGGCTCAGCATGGTCCAGTCGCGCTTGGGGAAGAGCGCGCCGATCGCGTGCTCGACCTTGACCGGGTCGGTCTCCTCGGTCCAGCCGAAACGGCGGACCAGCCGTCCGAAGTGGGTGTCCACGGTGATGCCGGGGATGCCGAAGGCGTTGCCGAGGACGACGTTGGCGGTCTTGCGGCCGACCCCGGGCAGGGTGACCAGGTCGTCGAGACGCGGCGGCACCCGGCCGTCGTAGCGCTCGACGATCGCGTGGCTGAGCTTGAGCAGGGCCTCGGTCTTGGCGCGGAAGAAGCCCAGCGGCCCCAGGATCGCCTCGAGGTGCTCGCGCGAGGCCCCGGCCATGGCCTCGGGCGTGGGATAGGCCGCGAACAGCGTCGGCCGCACGGCGTTGACCCGCCGGTCGGTGGTCTGTGCGCTGAGCACGGTCACCACGAGCAGCTGGAAGGGGTCGTCGAAGTCCAGCTCGCAGTGGGCGTCGGGGTAGGTCTCGGCGAGCATGCGGTCGATCTTGCGGGCACGGCGTACGAGCCTGGTGTCGGGCGCGGTGTCGGGCACGCGACCAGGGTAGGCGCCCCGCCCGACACGACCGCTCGGCGCCCGGGACACGCCGTACGTCGTCCACCGCGGACCGGGGTGCGACTGTGATGCACGCCACTCGATAGGATCAGACCGCGCCGATCGGGACGGTGCCGACTCGTCGAGACTGGAGGCTCTTGTGGTGAACAACGACGTGCTGCGTCAGGCTCCGCTGTTCAGTGCGCTCGACGACGAGGCGGCCACCGCTCTGCGCTCGTCGATGACCGAGGGGCGGCTGCGTCGGGGGGAGGTCCTCTTCCACGAGGGCGACTCCGGCGACCGGCTCTACATCGTCATGGACGGCAAGGTGAAGCTCGGCCGCACGTCCTCCGACGGCCGGGAGAACCTCCTCGCGATCCTGGGGCCGGGGCAGATGTTCGGCGAGCTGTCGCTCTTCGACCCGGGACCCCGCTCGGCCACCGTCACCGCGGTCACCGACGCGACGTTCGTCTCGCTGTCCCACGAGGACCTCCTGCGCTGGCTCGACGGCCGGCCGGTGGTGGCCCGCGGCCTGCTCGCCCAGCTGGCCGGGCGGCTGCGCAAGGCCAACGACGTGGTGGCCGACCTGGTCTTCTCCGACGTGCCCGGCCGGGTCGCGAAGGCGCTGCTCGACCTCGCGGACCGCTTCGGCCGCACGGCCGACGACGGCGTCCACGTCCACCACGACCTGACCCAGGAGGAGCTGGCCCAGCTCGTCGGCGCGTCGCGCGAGACCGTCAACAAGGCGCTCGCCGACTTCGCCTCCCGCGGCTGGCTGCGCCTCGAGCCTCGCTCGGTCGTGATCATGGAGGTCGACCGGCTCGCCCGCCGCGCCCGCTGACCCTCCCCCCTCTCTCCACAGGTTTTCGGGGTAGTCCAGTGTGTTTCCGTTGCTGCGAGGCCGGTTCTGCCACGTTTTCTCACCGGACTATCGCTTCGTGGCGGTTTCCGGACGAGCTGGCGCCCGGGATAGTCCGCTACGTTCGGCACCCCCTGAGGGCTCCGAGAAGGTGCCGAACGTAGCGGACTATCCGGATTTCAGGAGATAGGTGAGCTGGGCGCGGACGGAGAGCTCGGCGGCTCCCCAGAGGACCGGGTCGACGTCGGCGTAGGCCCGTTCGACCACGGCCCGGGGCAGCCGGCTGGGCTCGCCGAGCGGGTCGACGTCCGCTCCGGCCCCGCCCACCAGGGCGTCGTACGCCGGGGCGTCGGCCCGGAGGGCACGCAGCGCCTCGCGCACCTGCTCGAGCCGCTCGTGCCGGTGGGCGATGTAGTGGTCGAGCACCGGCAGCGCCTCGCCGATGACCGGCCCGTGTCCGGGCCAGATCGCCTCGACCTCGTGTGCGACGGCCAGGGCGTGGAGCCGGTCCAGCGACGCGAGGTAGGCCCCGAGCTCGCCGTCGGGGTGCGCGACGACGGTCGTCCCGCGCCCGAGGACCGTGTCCCCGGTCAGCACCGCCTGCTCGGCGGGCAGCCAGAAGGACAGCGAGTCCCACGTGTGCCCCGGCGTGGCGACGACGCGGACCTCCCAGCCGCCGAGCTCGACCACGTCGCCCTCGGCGAGCCCCTCCGACCCCAGCCGCATCGACGGGTCGAGCGCCCGGACGCCGCAGCCGACGAGGTCCGCGAAGGCCCTCGCGCCCTCGGAGTGGTCGAGGTGACCGTGCGTCAGCAGGACGCCGCGCACGTCGCCCGCGGCTTCGGCGACGGCGGCCAGATGCGCCTCGTCGAGCGGCCCCGGGTCCACGACGTACGACGGCCCGGAGGCCGCCGCCCGCAGCACCCAGGTGTTGGTGCCGTCGAGCGTCATGATCCCGGGGTTGGGGGCGAGGACGCACGCGCTGGCCAGCCCGAACTCGCCACCCGCCCAGGTCATCGGCGCCGTCCGGAGATGAGGTCCTCCAGCCACGGGGGGTGGGACAGCGTCGGATCGTCCCCCTCGACCAGCTCGGGCATGAACATCTCCACCCGCCGCTCCGCCGCCGCGGCCAGCGCCGCATCAGGGTCGGCGTACGCCGCGAGCTCGAGGCAGGTCAGGTAGGTGGGCGGCAGCATGGCCAGCTCCCCCGCGTCGACGCCCGACACCGCGTCGTGGGTCCCCACCCAGGCCACCCGGTCGGACTCGGTCGACACGTCCCGGGTGCGCTGCCCGTCGGGGAGCTCGGCCACGAAGAACCACGTGCGGTAGCGGCGCGGCTCGAACTCCGGCGTCAGCCAGCCCGACCAGGCGCCCAGCAGGTCGGACCGCAGCACGAGGCCGCGCCGGCGGAGCAGCTCGGTCATCGACAGCTCGCGGCGCTCCAGCGCCACCCGGTCCGCCTCCCAGCCCTCGCCGGTGGTGTCGCCGACGACCGAGGTGGCGTCGGCCCCGGCGAGCAGCACCCCGGACTCCTCGAACGTCTCCCGCACCGCGGCGCACACCAGGGCCCGGGCCAGCGTCTCCTCGACGCCGAGCCGATCCGCCCACACCGAGGGCGCCGGCCCGGCCCACGCCAGGCCGGGATCGTCGTCCCGGGCGTCGACGCCGCCGCCGGGGAAGACGAACATCCCGCGGGCGAAGGCCATGTCGGCATGGCGGCGCAGGAGATAGACCTCGAGCCCCGTGGGTCCGCGGCGTACGAGCGCCACGGTCGCGGCATCGCGCGGCTCCACCGGTGTACGCCGGCCCGCGGCGTACTCCCGCGCGGTGGCGACCAGCTGCGGCGGGAGCCGCATCTCAGACCTCGACGACCAGCTCGACCTCGACCGGCGCACCCAGCGGCAGGACGCTCGCGCCGACGGCGGACCGGGCATGCCGCCCGGCATCTCCGAACACCTCGCCGAGCAGCTCGGACGCGCCGTTGGCGATCGCCGGCTGTGCCGTGAAGTCGGGGGCGGAGGCGACGAAGACGACCACCTTCACGACCCTCTTGACGGCCGACAGCCCACCCACCTCGGCGGCGATCGCGGCCAGCGCGTTGAGCGTGCACTGCCGCGCGCAGTCGTAGCCCTGCTCCTCGGAGACCTCCGCGCCCAGCCTGCCGGTGGTCACCATGGCGCCGTCCCGCATCGGCAGCTGACCCGCGGTGAAGACCAGGTCGCCGGATCGCGCGGTGGGTTGGTAGACGGCGACCGGTGGCACCACGGCCGGGAGGGTCAGGCCCAGCTCGGCGAGCCGCTCCTCGGGGGTGCTCACGCGGCGACCGGCCGCTTGAAGTAGCCCACGAGGTTCTCCGGGTTCATGCCCGGCACCACCTGCACCAGCTCCCATCCGTCGGCGCCGAAGTTGTCGAGGATCTGCTTGGCAGCGTGCACCAGGATCGGCGCGGTCAGGTACTCCCACTTGGTCATGGGCAGACCCTACTCGGCGCGCGGCTCCACCCCGCGTCGTACGCCGGCCACATCAGCTCGGCAGCCGCACTGCCAGGACGTCGTCGCCCAGGGCGCGGAGCCCCCGCACCACCGACGGCGTGACCGGGCTCTCCTCGGCCGACGCCATCGCGGCGGTGACCCGGACCAGTCCGCCGCCGAGGTCGCGGGTGGCCGGCGTGAGCCCGGCCTCGGCGAGCACCGCGACGACGTCGCCGGCCCGCACCGCGCGCACCGTCACCGCGAGCCGTCCGCGGTCGGGCCGCAGCGCCGAGACGGCGGTCGCGGCAGCGACCCGCTCCTGACCCGCCGACCGGGGGAAGACGCCGAGGCGCGGACTCGTCAGCGCGTTCCACAGCAGCTCCTCGGTGCCGACGGTGTAGGCGCGGAAGTGGGGCTCACCGGCGAACGTGACGACCTGTCCGGCGCCGTAGCGCTCGGCCCCCATCACGGCGGTGCCGGCGAGCTCGCGGGCGCCCCGTTGGTAGCCCGACAGGAACCAGTCGTCCCCCGTGACCCGCGGGAACCGCACCTGGACGGCCCGGGGGTCACGGAAGCTCATCACGTTGTCGTAGTCATAGAAGGAGAAGACCGTGCGCGAGACCCCCGCCCGCAGCGGACCGGGCCGGACCACCGCTCGGATCAGCGCGCCGGGGATGTCCGACGTGGGTGCCGACAGGCGCGCGGTCGTCAGCCCGAGGGCGGCGGCGACCTCGGTGCCGCCGCGCATGGTGATCAGCCGGCCGCCCTCGCGCACCCACTGGCGCAGCGTGCGGCGCCCGTCCCTGCCCAGCAGCTTGAGCGCGTCGGGCGAGTAGCCGTCGGGTGCGATCAGCACGTCCACCCGGTCCAGCGCGTGCACGCCGATGAACTTCGACTTGACCGTCTTGTAGGGCACTCGCCACTGGTGGTCGAAGATCCACCGCATCGCGCCCTCCGACTCGTAGGCCGAGGAGCTCTCGGGGTCGAGCACCCACAGGCCGATCCGGCCGATGCCCCGGGTCGACCGGGTCTCGTCGGGCTCGGGCAGCGTGCCGAGCCGAACCGAGCGTGGGTGGAGGACGGCGCCCGAGCGGCCGGCCTCCACGTTGTAGAGCAGCGGTTGGCTCCACGCGGTCGTGTCGTAGAAGTAGGGGAACGGCACGAAGCTGTCCTCCCCCATCATCGCCTGGATCCAGTGCTTCTGCGGCTGTGCCATCGGGATCCAGTAGG
Source organism: uncultured Nocardioides sp. (assembly GCA_964591845.1). Lineage (GTDB taxonomy): Bacteria > Actinomycetota > Actinomycetes > Propionibacteriales > Nocardioidaceae > Nocardioides. The sequence continues at coordinate 4,340 of CAZQCA010000067.1, read as the reverse complement.
TGCCGACCGGCAGCACCCGCGCGCGCCGGCCCCGGGCATAGCCGCGGAAGTCGGGCACCTCGAGCGGCGCCGTCAGCCGGCGTACGACGACGTCCATGCGCTGCAGCCGGCGCACGAGTGCCCGGACCTCTGTCTCCTTGCCGGGCGTGGGGATCACGAAGTAGTGCCGGACCCGCTGCGGTGGCACCGTCCGCTCCAGCGTGCTGCCCGGAGCCCACACCCGGTTGCCCTCGAGGCGGCCCTTGCGACCCTCGGCGAGCGCCTGCCGGTAGGCGGCCGCCCAGCCGGTGAGCACCCCCTCCTTGGCGCCGGCGAGCGCCGACAGCGAGGCCCAGATCGCCAGCTGCTGCTCGCGCACGCGCCGCGGGTAGCCGTCGTACCCGTCCTTCTCGAAGGTCATGCCCGCGCTGAGGAACCCGGTCGTGGGCACGGTGTCGCCGTAGCCCATGTAGAACATGTCGTAGGTCTCGTAGTTGAAGAACGGGATGCCGCGGTCGGTGAAGGCGTCCTGCATGGCCGGGCTGTAGAGGTCGTTGATCCAGCGCATCGCCTTGTCGGGGATCTCGTGGTGGACCGGGTCCGCGTTGGGCGGGAAGAAGTAGGTGTTGGAGCCCATCTCGTGGGCGTCGATGGCCAGCACCGGCGGGAAGTCCCGCAGGAGCTGGAGCTTGGTGTCGGTCTCGGTCTGGGTGCGGGCGAACCAGTCGCGGTTCATGTCGAAGCCGTAGCTGTTGCGGCGGAACTGCAGCATCCGGCCGTCGGGGTTCTGGACGGGGATGACCACCAGCACCTGGCTGTCGCGGATCGCGGCGGCCGCGCAGTCGGTGCGGTCGGCGAGGTCGCGCAGCAGCGCCATGGACGCATCGGCCCCGCTCGGCTCGTTGCCGTGCACGTTGGAGGCGACCAGCGAGATCGCCGGCGAGAGCGCCGCCACCTGCGCGGCCTTCTTGGGCCCGAGGTCGCCGTCGCGGACCAGCTTCGCCGCGAGCCGGGCGGCGTGGACGTCCGCCGGCGTGCCGACGACGGCGTAGCGCAGGCTCCGGCCCTGGGCGGTGCGGGTCAGCTCGTGGGTCGAGACCAGCGGGCTCGCCGCGTCGACCGCCGCCATGTACGTGTTGATCTGGCCGTGGGTGAGCTTGCGCACCCCGAGCTCGACGCCGAGCACGTCGGGCACGGTCGGCACGTCTCCCGCGTAGACGGGCTCGGTGAACGGGTCGCAGGTCGCCGCTGCGGGCGCGGTGGACGTCGACGCGACCAGGACCGTGGGGATCGCGCAGGTCAGGACGGTGGCGGCGACGAGCGAGTGGCGCATCGGGGTCCTCCAGGGGTACGGCGGCGAGCCTCGGCCTCGATCCCAGCAGATCCGGGACCACCCCGCCACTAGCCTGGGTCGTGTGTCTGAGCCCGCGGAGAGAAGGACGGCTCAGGTACACGACCCGGGACGGCAGGGGTCGGGCATCCTGTCGCGACCCTTCGCGCTGACGACGGTCGGGATGTTCGCGCTGGTCTTCTTCTCGGCGTTCGAGGCGCTGGCCGTCACCACGATCATGCCGGGCGTGGCCCGTGAGCTCGACGGCGTACGCCTCTATGCGCTGAGCTTCGCCGCCCCGCTGGCCAGCGGCGTCGTCGGCATGGTGGCCGCCGGCCTCTGGAGCGACCGGCGCGGACCCCGAGCGCCGCTGCTCACGGCGGTCGCGCTCTTCGCGACGGGCCTCCTGGTCTGCGGGCTGGCCCCGTCCATGGACGTCCTGGTGGCCGGGCGCCTGGTCCAGGGACTGGGCGGCGGCGCGCTCACCGTGACCATGTACGTCGTCGTGGGGCAGGTCTTCCCGGCGACCCTGCAGCCGGCCGTCTTCGCCAGCTTCGCGACGGCCTGGGTGCTCCCGTCGCTGGTCGGGCCGTCGCTGGCGGCCTGGGTCGCCCACCTCGCGGGGTGGCGCTGGGTGTTCCTGGGTGTGCTGGGCCTGGTGGGCGCCGCCACCGTGCTGGTGCTGCCCGCCGTGCGTCACTCGACCCGGACCGCCGACGGGCCGTCGGCAGGCGGCCTGGGCCGGCTCGGCTGGGCGGTGGTGGCCGCGACCGCGGTGCTCACGCTCGACGTCGCCGGGCAGCGAAGCCTGGTCTGGCCGGTGCTGGCCGCGGCCGTGGTGCTCTACGCCGTCCGGTGGCTGACACCGTCGGGCATGCTCCTCGCGCGGCGGGGTCTCGCGAGCGTCGTGCTCACCCGCGGCGCCCTCGCTGCCGGCTTCTTCAGCGCCGAGGCCTACCTGCCGTTCGTGCTGCAGGACGAGTGGGGCTGGTCGCCCGGTGCCGCGGGCGCCGCCCTCGCGGCGGCCGGTCTCACCTGGGCCCTCGCCAGCCATCTCCAGGCCCGCTATGCGGAGCGGCTCTCGCACCTGCAGGCGATGCTCTCCGGGTCGGTGATGCTCACCGTCGGCACGGCAGGCGCCTGGGCCACGGTGGCGCAGCACCTGCCCTCGGCCGCGCTCGTCACGTCGTACGGCGTCGCGGCCGCGGGCATGGGCATCGCCTACCCGCGGACCAGCGTCGCGACGCTGGCCGCCTCGGACGACTCCGACCGCGGCTTCAACTCCTCGGCGCTGTCGGTCGCCGACTCCCTGGGCGGCGCACTGGCCCTGGCGGTGTGCGGGGTGCTCTTCGCCGCGACCGACGAGTCGTTCGGCCCCGTCTTCGGGACCGCCGTGGTCTGGGCCGCCCTGGCCGTCCACGCGGCTCGACGGACGACGAGGACAGCCGTCCGGCCCCGAGCCGGATGAGCCCGGCATCACCCCGGACGCAGCGGACGCCGCCTCGGCGTGGGGTATCGAGGCGGCGTCCACATGGTCTCGTGACAGACCCGACCGGGTCCTCGTGCGGACCCGACGGGAGAGTTCTATCCGGTCGTTCCCGACCCGCGCGGCGGAATCACGTCGGGCTTTACCTCGGAGCCGGCCACGGCTAGACCAGCGGCGTCCCCCGCCGCCGGGCGCCGGTCATCGTGGGCCTCATAGAGTGGGAGCGTGGTGACGCGAGACGAGGACGGCGCCGCCGCCGACTGGCCGGGCGTCCGCCTGCACGTCGTGAGCGGCAAGGGCGGCACCGGCAAGTCCACGGTCGCCGCGGCGCTCGCGCTCGCGCTGGCCTCTCACGGGCGCAGCGTCCTGCTGTGCGAGGTCGAGGGCCGGCAGGGGATCGCGCGGATGTTCGACGTCGACCCGCTGCCCTATGCCGAACGCCGGATCGCCACCGGTCTGGCGGGTCCCGACGGCCGGGCCGGAGCGGTCCACGCCCTCCACATCGACCCCGAGTCGGCTCTCATGGAGTACCTCGACATGTACTACAAGCTCGGCCGCGCCGGCCGGGCCCTGGAGCGCTTCGGCGTCGTCGAGTTCGCGACCACGATCGCGCCGGGCGTCCGGGACGTGCTGCTCACCGGCAAGGTCTACGAGGCCGTGCAGCGCAACCAGCGCAACCGGGGCGCGCAGCGCTACGACGCCGTGGTCCTGGACGCACCCCCCACGGGCAGGATCGCGCAGTTCCTCGGCGTCAACAGCGAGCTGGCCGGCCTGGCCAAGATGGGCCCCATCAAGCGCCAGGCCGACAAGGTCATGCTCCTGCTCCGCTCCGCCGAGACCGTCGTCCACCTGGTCACCCTGCTCGAGGAGATGCCGGTGCAGGAGACCGCCGACGCGATCGAGGAGCTCACCGCGCACGACCTCGCGGTCGGCGGCGTGGTCGTCAACCAGGTGCGACCCGAGGAGCTCGACGGGGACACGCTGGCGAAGGCCGGCCGTGGCCGGCTCGACCCCCGGCGGATCGCGGCCGAGCTCGAGGAGGCCGGCATCGACCGCACCTCCTCCCTGGTCGCCGACCTGGTCGACGAGGCTCGGGACCACGCCGACCGGCGGGCCCTCGAGGACGACCAGCGCGGCCGGGTCGCGGCGCTGGGGCGGCCGACGTACGAGCTGCCGCGGCTGGCCGTCGGCGTGGACCTCGGCGGCCTCTACGAGCTCGCCGCGCGGCTGCGCGAGCAGGGGCTGGGGTGACCATGGCCACCAGGCAGACCCGAGGCAAGCCGCGCGCACCTGGCGGTCGGAGCCGGCTCCGGGTGGGACCGCTGGCGTCGACCACGCGGCAGGCTCCCCTGCTCGACGTCGACGCGCTGCTCGACGACCCGGCCACGCGCATCGTGGTCTGCTGCGGTTCCGGTGGGGTCGGGAAGACCACGACGTCGGCCGCGCTCGCGCTCCGCGCTGCGGAGCGAGGGCGCCGGGTCGTCGTGCTGACCATCGACCCCGCCCGCCGGCTGGCCCAGTCGATGGGCATCGAGCAGCTCGACA
>CAZQCA010000066.1:0-14651 GCA_964591845.1 uncultured Nocardioides sp. | reverse complement strand
TGTCGGAGCCGACCTCCTCCTCCCCCTCGACGAAGACCGTCACCGACACGGGCAGCGCGTCGCCGAAGATCCGCAGCGCCGCCAGGTGGGTGACGACGCCGGCCTTGTCGTCGGCGGCGCCGCGCCCGTAGAGACGGTCGCCACGCTCGGTCGGCTCCCACGGCGGAGAGTCCCAGTCGGCGTGATCACCCTCGGGCTGGACGTCGTGGTGGGCATAGAGCAGCACCGTCGGTGCACCCTCGGGACCAGCCTTGTGAGCCACCACCGCCGGCGCTCCGCCGGCGACCGACAGGATCTCGGCGGTGCAGCCCTCGGCCGCGAACAGGTCGCGCACGGCCTCGGCGCTCCGCTGCACCTCGCCCGCTCGCTCCGGGTCGGCGCTCACAGACTGGATGCGCACCAGGTCGTCGAGATCGGCGCGCACGCCGGGGAGTACGTCGGCCACGCGGGCTCGCAGGTCGCTCATGCCCGCGACCCTAGCGACCCGGGGAGTCAGCCGGCGGCCCGGGCGCGGGCGAGCGCGACGCTGCGCTCCACCAGCGCCCGCAGGGCCGCCTCGTCGACGTCGGCGAGGCGCTTGAGGTAGAGGCACCCGACACCCCGTCGGTGCGGGCCCAGCGCCTCGAAGAGGCCGGGCTCGAGCTCGGTGTCGAGATAGAGGACCAGCTCGGTCCTGCGTGGCGCGAATCCGATCACCGGCCATGCGACCGTGGCGCCTCGCGAGCCGGCGTGGTCGAGAGCGCCGAAGCCGACGATGGACGTCCCCCACATCACCGGCGGCTCGCCGGTCACCTCGCCCATCAGGGCCGCCACCGCGCCGGCGTCGGCTCGACGACCTTCGTGCGGCACCCTCGCGAGGAAGTCGTCGACGCTCGCGTCGGTCGGGCGGGTCTTGGGCGACGCCATGGTGCGAGCGTAGAGCCCCGGCGGGCCGGCCGGCGACGTCAGACCGGGGACAGCGCGTGGTGGGGCTCGGGCGGCAGCTCGACGAGGATCCGCTGCCCCGGGGCGACCCTCCCGGAGCGGGAGACGATGCCCATGACGCCGGCGAGACGCTCGATGCCGTCCTCGGTCCGGCGTACGACGTGCGCGAGCAGTCCGGGGCGGAACCTGTCGATCTGGGCGCAGGGGTTGCGCAGGCCGGTCAGCGTGACCACGGCTTCTCCCAGGCGCAGGCGGGTCCCGACCGGAAGATCCAGGAGGGCGAGGCCGCGGGTGGTGACGTTCTCGCCCAGCTCTCCCGGGCCCACCGGATGGCCGTGCGCCGCCAGCTCGTCGAACAGCTCGGCGTGCATGAGGTGGACCTGCCGCAGGTTGGGCTGGGAGGGGTCGCGCGCGACGCGGCTCAGGTGCTGGACCGTCGTGCCCGCGTGGGCGTCGCCGATCACGCCGAGCCCTTCGACCAGCTCGACCTCCGCGACCGGCTGCTTGCTGAACGAGTGAGCGGCGCTGCGGTGGACGGCGATCACCTCGGGCATGGGGCCAGCGTAGGGAGCCCCCGAGCGACACCCCAAGATTGTCCGACAATAATTGGACTGGACCGGATGCCGGTGAGACGATGTAGCCATGCCCTCCAGCACCGATACCGTCAGCTACACCGACACCGACACGCGGACCCACATCGAGCTCACCGAGGACTTCGCGGCGCACAACTACCACCCGCTGCGCGTGGTGCTGAGCCACGGCGAGGGCGCGTGGGTGACCGACGTGGAGGGTCGGCGCTACCTCGACTGCCTGGCCGGCTACTCCGCGCTCAACTTCGGGCACGGCCATCCCCGGCTCCTCGCCCGCGCCCACGAGCAGCTCGACCGGCTGACGCTGACCAGCCGCGCGTTCTACAACGACCAGCTCGGGCCGTTCTCGCGCGACCTGGCCGAGCTGACCGGCAAGGAGATGATCCTGCCGATGAACACCGGCGCCGAGGCCGTCGAGACCGCGATCAAGGTGAGCCGCAAGTGGGGCTACCTGGTCAAGGGCGTCCCGGAGGCGCAGGCCACGATCGTCGCGATGGAGGGCAACTTCCACGGCCGTACGACGACCATCGTGAGCTTCTCGACCGACACCGTGGCGACGCAGGGCTACGCGCCCTACACCCCCGGCTTCCGGCTCGTGCCCTACGGCGACATCGCCGCGCTCGAGGCTGCGATCGACGACACCACGGTGGCCGTGCTGCTCGAGCCGATCCAGGGCGAGGGCGGCGTGATCATCCCGCCGGAGGGATACCTCCAGCAGGTGCGCGCGCTGTGCAACCGCACCGAGGTGCTGATGGTGGCCGACGAGATCCAGTCGGGCCTGGCCCGCACGGGTCGCACGTTCGCGTGCGACCACGAGGACGTCGAGCCCGACATGTACGTCCTCGGCAAGGCCCTGGGCGGCGGGCTCTACCCGGTGTCGGCGGTGGCCGCCGACGGCGACGTGCTCTCGGTGATCACGCCCGGCACCCACGGCTCCACGTTCGGCGGCAACCCCCTCGCCGCGGCGATCGGCCGCGAGGTCGTGGCGATGCTGGCCGAGGGTGAGTTCCAGAAGCGCGCCGAGGCGCTCGGCGCCTATCTGCGCGACGGGCTCGAGGCGCTCGTCGGGCAGGGCATCGAGGAGGTGCGCGTGCGCGGGCTGTGGGCCGGCGTCGACATCTCCCCCGAGCTGGCCACGGGCCGCGCGGTCTGCGAGCAGCTCATGGACCACGGCGTACTGGCCAAGGAGGCGCACGGCCAGACGGTGCGGCTCGCGCCGCCGCTGGTGGCCACCGAGGAGGACCTCGACGTGCTGCTCGGCGCGTTCCGCGCCGTGTGCGCCGGCTGAGCGCCCGCTGCGTTGCCGGCTGCCGTCGGCTACTGGAAGACGACGTTCTCGCAGTCGATGAACACGTCGCCCGGGTCGCGGCCGTTGACATAGACGGTGTCGTGGCCGGGCCCGCACTGCACGGGGTCGGACCAGTTGTCCCGCTTCATCCGGATCACGTCGTTGCCCTTGCCGGCGTCCGCGGCGTCTCCACCCGTGCCGAGGATGATCTGGTCGCGGCCGATGCCGCCGATGAGCGTGTCGTTGCCGGTGCCGCCGATCAGGGTGTCGTTGCCACCGCGGCCCTCGAGGCGGTCGTTGTCGCCGAAGCCGCGGATGGTGTCGGCCGCGGCGGTGCCCTTGAGGGTGTCGTTGCTGTCCGTGCCGTCGATGTCCTTGGCGAGTGAGGGCGCCATCGTCAGGGCACCCGTCAGCAGCACGGCGGCCGGCACGATGAGGAGCTTCACGGGTCCATGGTGGGCGCGCCGGTGGGCGCGCGTCCCCGGAACGCCGCCCCCCGGACGGTGGTTCAGACCAGTGGCAGATAGGCCGACAGATCGGCCCGCTCACCGCTCGCCCTGAGGCTCCCGGCCTCGTCCGCCTCGCCCCAGGTGAGGTCCCCGGTGGCCAGCGCGATCCAGGTGTCGGCGTCCAGCTCGACCACCGCCGGTGGCGTGCCGCGGGTGTGCCGCACGCCGGGCACCACCTGCGCGGCGGCGTACGGCGGGACGCGCACCTCCACCGACCTCCCGGGGGCTCGTTCGCTCAGGACGGCCAGGAAGTGCTTCGTGAGCAGCCGACGGTCCGCTGCCGTGCGCTCCTCGGAGGCGAGGGCAGCGGCGACCTCCTCGGGATCGGCGGGTCGCAGCGGCGTGGGCACGGTGGGAGCCTACGTCGGGCCTCGCGGCACTAGTGTCCGGCCATGCCGTCGTTCGACCACCTCGAGGCCGGGCCGGTGCTGGTGACCGTCGACCGGCTGGAGAGCCGGATCGCGGCGCGCTTCCCCGACCGGGGGCTGCGACAGGTCGCCGCCGACCTCACCCAGCTCGCGTCCGACGTGGCCGACGGCGCGAGCGCGATCCGCGGCCGCGTGCGCGGCGTGCGCCTGGTCGCGCGCATCCTGACCGGCGTGGTGGTCGCCGCGACCGTCGCGGTGCTCGCCTTCGCGTTCAAGGACCCCGCGAGCGTCACCGCGCGCGGCTCGACCGAGTGGGTCGGGCTGATCGAGAGCACCATCAACGACCTGGTCTTCGCGGGCATCGCGATCTTCTTCCTGCACGCACTGCCGGCACGCCTGGAGCGTGGTCACCTGCTCACGCTGCTGCACCAGCTGCGCTCGCTGGCCCATGTCGTCGACATGCACCAGCTCACCAAGGACCCCGAACGACTCCGCGCCGACTTCACCCGGACGTCCGCCTCGGTGGTGCTGAACCTCGACCGCGACCAGATGGAGAGCTACCTGGAGTACTGCTCCGAGCTGCTCAGCCTGGTCGGCAAGGTCGCCGCCCTGTGCGCCGAGGAGTCCCGTGACCCGATCGTGCTGGGCACGGTGTCCGACATCGAGACGCTGACGACCTCGATGTCACGGAAGGTGTGGCAGAAGATCTCGCTGCTGCCCCGATGAGCCGGCCGCGGGCCGCTGATCAGGTGCCGGCGATGCCGGCCAGGACCTGCTCGATCCGCCGCCACGCCGGGGACTGCACGTCGATCACGCCGAAGTGGCCGCCGGGCACCTCCACCAGCTCCGCCCGGGCGCCGGCGGCCGTGGCGCGCTCGACGTAGGCCTCGGACTGGGAGAAGGGCACGGTGTCGTCGTCGCGGGCGTGCACGCACCAGACGGGCACGTCGAGCGGCAGCTGGCGGGCCGGGTCGGCGAGGTCGTACGCCGGCGCGGCCGGGCCCGCCCCCATCAGGCCGGCCACGGCGCCGGCCCCGAGGTCGTCACGGAAGGCCTGGGTCAGGTCGACGACGCCCGCCTGGGAGACGACGTGGGTCACCGCCACGCGGGTGGGCCGCCAGCGCTCGAACCTGCCCCGCGCGGCGGCCCACGCGGCCAGGTGCCCACCGGCGGAGTGGCCCAGGGTGACGACCGTCGAGCGGTCGTCGACGTGCGCAGCGACGGCCTCGATGGCGGCGTGCACGTCGTCGAACGTCTCGGGCCACCCTCCGCCCGCGCCGACGCGGCGGTACTCCACGTTCCACGCGGCCCAGCCGAGCTCGGCGACCCGAGCGGCCAGGGGCTGCCCGAGGTCGGCGCCGTAGGCGGCCTTCCAGAAGCCGCCGTGGAGCACGACGACGAGCCCGTGCGGGGTGCCCGACGGCAGCGTCAGCTCGGCGTACTGCGACGGGTCGTCACCGTAGGACACCTGTCGGGTCATGTCGGGCTCGGCGCGGGGCCCGGCGGCCGGGGGTCGTGCCTCACGCGAGGAGCATCCCACGACCGGGAGCGCGGCGGCTGCCGCGACGAACGACCGGCGACCGAGCCGCGAAGCTCTTCTCATGCGTGCGTCGAGCCCGGAGGGAGGAAGGCGTCCACGATCCCAGTCTGACGTGCCTCGGGCTCTTCGCGAGTGACGTCACCCGAGAGCGGCGGGCAGCGTGCCGGTCCAGGCCTCGCGCAGCTCGTCGAGCCCGAGGTCGAGCTGCCCGTCGACGACGAGGCGGTCGCCGCCGGTGCGGCCGAGCTCGGTCACCGGGACGCCCAGCGCCTCGGCCATCGCGACGAAGGCGGCCCGCTGAGGCAGCGGCACGGTCACCAGCGCGCGCGCCGCCGACTCGCTGAAGAGCGCGATGAACGGGTCGCCGGTCAGCGAGACGGTCGCGCCCATGCCGTGCCGCAGGCACGACTCGACCAGCGTCTGGGCGAGGCCGCCGTCGGACAGGTCGTGGGCGCTGCTGACCAGCCGGGAGCGCCCGGCATCCGCGAGCAGGAGCGCGAGGTTGCGCTCGGCGATCAGGTCGACAGTCGGCGGGCGCCCGCCGAGGTGACCGTGCACCACGTGGGCCCACTCCGACCCCGACAGCTCTTCCCGCGTCTCGCCGAGGAGCAGCACGGCCTCGCCGCGGCGGGCGAAGCCGGTCGGCACCCTCCGGGTCACGTCGTCGATGACCCCGAGCACGGCGACCACCGGCGTCGGCAGGATCGCGGTGTCGCCGGTCTGGTTGTAGAGACTCACGTTGCCGCCGGTGACCGGGATGCCGAGCGCGAGGCAGGCGTCCTTGAGGCCACGGCAGGCCTCGGCGAACTGCCACATCACCTCGGGATCCTCCGGGGAGCCGAAGTTGAGGCAGTCCGAGACGGCCAGCGGCGTGGCTCCCCCGGCGGCGACGTTGCGATAGCTCTCGGCGAGCGCCAGCTGGGCACCGGCGTACGGGTCGAGCTTGGCGAAGCGGCCGTTGCAGTCGGTGGACACCGCGACGCCCAGGCCCGTCTCGTCGTCGACGCGCACCATGCCCGCGTCGGACGGCTGGGCGAGGACGGTGTTGCCGCGGACGTAGCGGTCGAACTGGTCGGTGATCCACGACTTGTCGCAGAGGTTGGGCGAGGAGACCAGTCGCAGCAGGGTCTCGCGGAGCTCCTCGGGCGTGCCCGGGCGGGACAGGCCGTCCGCGGTGTCGGCCTGCAGGGCGTCCTGCCACGCGGGGCGGGCGAACGGCCGGTGATAGACCGGCCCGTCGTGAGCGACCGAGCGCGGGGGCACGTCGACGACGCGCTCGCCCTTCCAGTCGACGTGGAGCCGGCCGGTGTCGGTGACCTCGCCGAGCACGGTGGCCTCGACGTCCCACCGGGCGCAGATCGCCATGAACGTCGACACCTCGGCCGGCTCGACGACCGCCATCATCCGCTCCTGGCTCTCGCTCATGAGGATCTCCTCGGGCGAGAGGGTCGGGTCGCGCAGCGGCACCAGGTCGAGGTCGACGTGCATCCCGCCGTCGCCCGCGCTGGCCAGCTCGGAGGTCGCGCACGACAGGCCAGCGCCGCCGAGGTCCTGGATGCCGGCGACCACGCCGGCCGCGAAGAGCTCGAGGGTGCACTCGATGAGCAGCTTCTCCATGAACGGGTCGCCGACCTGCACGCTCGGGCGCTTGGCCGGCCCGCCCTCGTCGAACGTCTCGCTCGCGAGCACGCTCACCCCGCCGATGCCGTCGCCGCCGGTGCGGGCGCCGTACAGGATCACCTTGTTGCCCGCTCCGGACGCCTTGGCCAGGTGGAGGTCCTCGTGTCGGAGGACGCCGACGCAGAGGGCGTTGACGAGCGGGTTGCCGAGGTAGGTCGGGTCGAAGACCGCCTCCCCGCCGATGTTGGGCAGGCCGAGACAGTTGCCGTAGCCGCCGACGCCGGCCACGATCCCCGGCAGCACCCGGTGGGTGTCGTCGGCGTCGAGCGGACCGAACCTGAGCGGGTCCATCACCGCGACGGGGCGGGCGCCCATCGCGAGGATGTCGCGGACGATGCCGCCGACGCCGGTCGCAGCGCCCTGATAGGGCTCGACGTACGACGGGTGGTTGTGCGACTCGACCTTGAACGTGACGGCGTAGCCCTGGCCGATGTCGATGACGCCGGCGTTCTCACCGATGCCGGCGAGCATCTTGCCGGCCGGTGTCTGCTGGGGGATCTCGCCGAACTGCCGGAGATGCACCTTGGAGGACTTGTAGGAGCAGTGCTCGCTCCACATCACGGAGTACATCGCCAGCTCGCTGCTGGTGGGGCGGCGCTCCAGGATCTCCTTGATGCGGGTGTACTCGTCGTCCTTGAGGCCCAGCTCGGCCCACGGCTGCTCGCGCTCGGGGTCGGTCTCGGCGACGGCGACGGTGTCGAGGGGGCCTGCCACGGGGTGCAATCTACCGGCGGGGACCCGCCGGTTCCGGCGGCGGGGCCCGGCGTGGACGCGGCGTCGGAGGGCCCGATCCCGTCAGGCCAGCACGCCGTCGGCGACGATCTCGAGGAGCGGGCGTACGGCGGTCGCGTCGAGGCCCCCGTTGTCGGCGACGACGGCGACGCCGCCTGCGAGCCGGCACATCTGGACCGAGTCCACCGAGTCGCGCAGCGCGCCCTGCTCCGCCAGCCGGGCGAGGACCCGGTCGGTGGCCCCCGACAGCGTCTGGCACTTGGTGGCGATCGGCGAGGCCTGGTCACCCATCGCGCCCGTGATCTTGGCGGGCCCGCCCTTGTGGACGCTGATCAGGGCGACGTACTCCGTCAGCCACGCCAGCAGCAGCTCGCGCGGCGGGCCCTCGTGGAGGAGCACCTTGTCGGTGGCCTCGGTCACCCGCTCGACCCAGCTCTGGAGCATGGCGTCGAGCAGGGCGTCGCGATGGGGGAAGTGGCGGTAGAGCGTGCCCGGGCCGACGCCCGCGCGCTTGGCGACCTCGTCGAGCGAGGCGTCGTAGCCCTGCTCGCGGAAGACCACCCGTGCGGCCTCGATCAGCCGCTCCCGATTGCGCCGCGCATCGGCACGCATCTCACGTCACCCCTTGCAAAACGGAGATTGTCTCCGCTACGGTGGAGGAGAACCGGAGAGATCCTCCGTTCCCAGCGTACCTCGGCCGGGCCGCTCCGGCCAGAACAGGAAACACCTGTGACCTCCCCCGACTTCCCGACCACCGCCTCCGGGCGCCACGACCGGTCCCACGACCTGCCCGAGGACCTGCCGCCGCACGCGGGCCGAGCCGCCACCGGCATCGCCATCGTCCTCATGGCCCAGCTGATGCTGGTCCTGGACGCGACCGTGGTCAACGTCGCGCTCCCCCGCATCGACGCCGACCTGGGCTTCGGCCCGGCGTCGCTGTCGTGGGTGCTCAACGCCTACACCCTCGCGTTCGGTGGCCTGCTGCTCCTGGGCGGCCGCCTGGGCGACGTACGCGGCCGACTCCGTCTGTTCGAGCTCGGGCTGGCGACCTTCACCCTCTTCTCCCTCCTCGGCGGGCTGGCGCAGACGCCGGGCCAGCTCGTCGCGGCACGTGCGCTCCAGGGCGTCGGCGCCGCGATGGCAGCGCCCAGCGTGCTGGCCCTCCTGACGACCAGCGCTCCCGACCAAGCGGCGCGCAACCGCGCCCTGGCTCTGTTCGGCGCCGTGTCGTCCGGGGGCGCGTCGATCGGTCTGCTCCTCGGAGGAGCGCTCACCGACGTCGCCTCGTGGCGGTGGACGCTGTTCATCAACGTCCCGATCGGATTGGCGGTCCTGCTCACGGCGCGCCGATTCGTCGACGAGACACCCCGCCGCCCCGGCAGCTTCGACCTGGTCGGCGCCGTCACCGCGACGCTCGGGTCGGTCGCCCTCGTGTGGACCCTGACCGGGACGCCCGAGCACGGCTGGCTGTCGGTGCGCACGCTCAGCGGGTTCGCTCTCGGGCTACTGCTGCTGGGCGTCCTCGCCCGCACCGAGCTGCGCCACCCCCACCCACTGGTGCGCCCCCACCTCGTGCGGAGCCGGCACCGCGTCGCCGCCCTGGCCGCCATGGCGCTGGTGATCGGCGCCAACCTGTCGATGTTCTTCCTCGTGGTGCAGTACGACCAGCGCGTGCTCGGGCTCGGCCCCATGGAGGCGGGGATGGCGTTCCTGCCCTTCAGCCTCGGAGTCTTCGCGATGTCGCGGGTCACTCCCCGGCTGATCGCGTGGGTGGGGCCCCGGGTGATGGTCATGGTGGCGACCGCCGCCCTGGTCGCGGCCTACGTCTGGCTCAGCGGCGTCGGCACCGACGACACCTACTGGGGCTCTGTCTTCGGGCCGGTGCTGATCGCGGGGCTGGCCACGGGGCTGGCGTTCATGCCGATCACCGCGACGGTCCTCGGAGGGGTCGAGGCGGAGCACGCCGGCGCAGCCTCGGGCCTGCTGCAGACCACCCAGCAGCTCGGCAGCGCCGTGGGCGTCGCCGCGATCGTGTCGGTGTACGCCGCCGGCGCGGTGCCGGGCGAGTTCGTGCCGGGCGCCCGGGCGGCGTTCCTGACGTCGGCCGCCTTCTCCGCCGTCGCGTTCCTCGTCGCCGCCGTCGCCCTGCGCACCCCCCGGCAGCCGCGGCCCGCCGAGGCCGGCGTACCGAAGTCGGCGCAGGCGCCGGAGCTCGACCTGGCCGCCTGAGGCACCTCCCCGTGGTGGGCTGCTGAAGCGCCTCCGAGGACCAAACTCCAGGTTTTCACGCCGGAATTCCTGCAGAACGGTCCTCGGAGGCGACCATCCACCGACGACCAGCCACCGGGCGGGCAGCGGCGCGACGATGGGCAGCGCGCAGCCGTCGCACGACCTCCGGCAGAGAATCACCCGCCACCACGGTGACCGGCTCGAGCCCGGCCTCGACGAAGCGCTCCCGGCGGGTGTTGTCGACCCGGTGACGCTCCCGGCCACGGTGAAGAGCGCCGTCGTACTCCGCAGCCAGCCCGGTGTCCGGATCCAGCAGATCGGGCACGCCGACGAAGGTGCCGTCGGAGAGGCGCACCTCCGGATTGACCAGCGGCTGAGGGAGCCGGGCGTCGAGAGTCCAGATCAGGCGGAGCCGGCTCTCGGTTGGCGACCGGCTCGCCCCGTCGGCATGGGCGAGGCCGAACCTGACCCACTGAGCGCCCACCCGCCGGATCTCCTCACCCCACGCCGCCCTGACACGCCAGACGTCGGTCACGCCGGCCGCCACGGCCATGTCGAGGGCGACCACGGCATCTCTGCCCCCGTCGGACAGCCGCATCGCGTCGATGACCGCCCGCTCCGGAGGTGCGCACGGCAGGCCGCAGACGATCCGCGGCTCGGGCAGCGCCCTGTCGCGGAGCGTCCGCCTGCCCGCGGTGGAGCGCAGCCGGAGGTCGGCCGCCACCAGCACGGGAACGGGCATCGGCTTGCGGAAGGAGTCGGAGCCATCGAAGAAGGCCGCCCCGTAGACCCGCAACGCAGCCCAGCCGGTGAGCATCCCGTGCGCTGGCAACCCCGATGCCACCTCGACGATGCGCTGCTCGGCGGTCGGCTGAACCCCCGTCGGCACGAAGAGGCCGCGCGACGTACGCCGCCAGCCCGGGCCCGATGCTCGGCCGGGCGTGGGGCCGTCCCGCCCTCCCTCGTCCGCCGACCGCGGCCGGACGACGGAGGTGGGAAACGGTCGCCAGGGTCGCCATTGCTCGTCCACGTCCATCCGTCTTCCCGCCCAAGGGGATCGCGGAAACCTGGAATCTGCTGGCTGTGGAAAGGGGGCACCGGGCGGGGTCCGGTGCACCTCCGAGGACCGTTCAGCAGGTTTCCTGCCCCGAATTCATGGTCTTTGCTCCTCGGAGGCGCACACTAGCAACCCAAGGGAAAAC
This sequence comes from uncultured Nocardioides sp., assembly GCA_964591845.1. Classification (GTDB taxonomy): domain Bacteria; phylum Actinomycetota; class Actinomycetes; order Propionibacteriales; family Nocardioidaceae; genus Nocardioides. The sequence continues at coordinate 3,589 of CAZQCA010000066.1, read as the reverse complement.
TGTGACTCCTGTGACTCCTGGGGTTACCCTGGGTCCTTCCGCGCCTGATCGACCTTCCCCCGACTGCGCCTTGGAGCACGTGATGATCCGCCTTCCCCGCCCGTTCCTTCGACGCGTCCGCGTGGCCCGAGTCGCCCTGCGACTGACGCTCGCCGCGGCGGCGGGAGTGGCGGGCGGCCTGCTCGCCGTGTCCCCCGCGCCGGCCTCGGCCGCCAACCGGGTCACCCCCGGCAACTTCACCGGCTACGGCTTCGACCAGTGCCTGGCGCCGACCCAGTCCGCGATGAGCACGTGGCGCACGTCGAGCCCGTTCTGGGCGGTCGGCATCTACATCTCCGGCAACTCCCGCGCCTGCCGCCAGCAGCCCAACCTGACGAAGGCCTGGATCGCCACCCAGCTCCGCAGCGGCTGGCGGCTACTGCCGATCACCCTCGGCCCCCAGGCGTCCTGCAACCCGCGGTTCCCGCGCTACCGCGACGACCCGACCATCAAGCCGACCCCCGGCAGGACCGGCAAGTACTTCGCGGCCCGCAAGCAGGGGTGGGCCGAGGCGGACAAGACCGCGGCGGACGCCGCCGCCCTCGGCATCGTCAAGGGCAGCACGCTGTGGTACGACCTCGAGGGCTTCGACCTCTCCAACACCCGCTGCCGCGAGTCGTCGCTGGCATTCGTCAGCGCGTGGGTCCACCAGCTGCGCCGCACCGGCTACGTGCCCGGCGTCTACTCGAGCGCCGGCTCCGGCATCAAGATGCTCGACGACGCCCGGGTCAACCGTCCCGGCGTCTTCAACCTGCCGGACCGGATCTGGATCGCGCGCTGGGACGGCGTGGCCAACACGTCCACGTCCTACATCCGCCCCGACGGCTGGCTGCCGGGCAACCGGATGAAGCAGTACCTCGGCGGCCACAACGAGACCTGGGGCGGGGTCACCATCAACATCGACCGCAACTGGCTCGACCTCGGCACCGGCTCGACCGCGGCGCCCGAGACGCACTGCAAGGGCGTCCCGGTCAACTACTGGATCTACGAGCCGATCAGCGCCTCCCAGGCGCCGGCGCCCAAGGTCAAGGCGCTCCAGTGCCTGCTCTCCGAGCAGGGCACGTACGCCGGCAAGCTCAACGGCGTCTTCAACGCCGCGCTTCTCGACGCCATCCATGCATGGAAGACCGCCCACGGCTGGCCGGAGACCGACACGTGGTACCGCCGGGACTGGATGTCGCTGGTCGCCACCGGTCAGCGCAACCTGGTGAAGTTCGGCTCCGCCGGTCCCGCCGTACGCCGGCTCCAGCGCGCGCTCAACGCCTCCGGGCACGCCCGGCTCAACGTGCGCGGCGTGTTCGGCCCCGCGACCGACACCGCGACCCGCACCTGGCAGCGCGCGGTCGGCCTGCCCGCTACCGGCATCGTCACGGCAGCCCAGTGGAGCGCCCTCCAGGAGGGCAGGCGCTGACCGCGCTCGGCCTCGGCGCGGATCAGGCGAACGTCTGCGCCGCGAGGCTGGTGAAGAACCCGAGCCCGTCGGTGCCGGGGCCGCACAGGTCCTCGACGGCATGCTCGGGGTGCGGCATCAGGCCGACCACGTTGCCACGCTCGTTGGTGACCCCGGCGATGTCGTGCAGCGAGCCGTTGGGGTTGTCGACAAGGTAGCGGGCGACCACCCGTCCCTCTCCCTCCAACCGCTCCAGCGTCGCCTCGTCGGCGACGTAGCCACCCTCGCCGTTCTTGAGCGGGACGACGATCTCCTGGCCCTCGGCGTAGGCCGACGTCCAGGGCGTGCGGTTGTTGTCGATCCGCAGCCGCTGGTCGCGGCAGACGAACTTGCGGTGGTCGTTGCGGATCAGCGCCCCGGGCAGCAGGTGCGACTCGCAGAGGATCTGGAAGCCGTTGCAGATGCCGAGCACGGGCATGCCCCGGCCCGCGGCCTCGACGACCGACCCCATCACGGGCGCGAAGCGGGAGATGGCGCCGCAGCGCAGGTAGTCGCCGTAGGAGAACCCGCCCGGCAGCACCACCGCGTCGACGCCGCGGAGGTCCGCGTCGGCGTGCCAGAGGGGGATCGCCTCGTGACCGGCGATGCCCGCGGCGCGGGCGGCGTCGACGTCGTCGAGCGAGCCCGGGAAGGTGACGACGCCGACCTTCACGCGCGGCCCTCCTCGTGGGCGAGCTCGGCGACGGTGTGGTCCTCGACGTGCACCTCGAAGTCCTCGATCACCGGGTTGGACAGCAGGATCTCGGCCATCCTGCGCACCTGCGCGAGCAGCTCGTCGCTCGACTCCCCGGCGACCTCGAGCTCGAAGCGCTTGCCCTGCCGGACGTCGACGACGCCCTCGAAGCCGAGCCTCGGCAGAGCGCCCAGCACGGCCTTGCCCTGGGGGTCGAGGATCTCGCGCTTGGGCATGACGTCGACGACGAAGCGGGCCATGGGCGGCAGTCTAGGCTCGGGGCATGGCCAACCCGAACCTGGTGCCCGCGCGTGGACCGCAGCGCGCCCTCCAGCTGGAGTTCCCGCAGTCGCTGTCGGTCTACGACACCTACGCCGAGGCGCAGCGCACCGTCGACTTCCTCTCCGACAAGGAGTTCCCGGTCGAGAACTGCCTCATCGTCGGCACCGAGCTCAAGCAGATGGAGCGCATCACCGGCCGGCTCACCTACGGCAAGGTCGCCGTCGGCGGCGCGCTGTCGGGTGTCTGGCTCGGGCTCTTCGTGGGGCTGGTGCTGTCGCTGTTCAGCACCGACGGCACGGTGTGGGCCACGATCGCGCTCACGGCCCTCTTCGGCGCCGCCTTCGGCGTGGTGTGGGCGATCCTGGGCTACTCCCTGACCCGCGGCCAGCGCGACTTCTCCTCGGTGAGCACCGTGGTCGCGACGAAGTACGAGGTGCTCGTGGAGCACAAGCACGCCGCGGCCGCCCGCGAGCTCCTCGCCGGCCTCCCCGGAGCCCTCCCCAACCCGTTCGCCTGACGGGCGGCCTCGCCGCTAGACGAGCTCGCGCTTGAGGATCTTGCCGGTGGCGGTCATGGGGAGCGAGTCGACGAAGACCACCACGCGCGGGTACTTGAACGCCGCCATCTGCTCCTTGGCCCACGCGACGAGCTCGTCCTCGGTCACGGTGGCGTCGGCGTTGCGGATCACGAACGCCTTGATCTCCTCGCCGTGGCTCTCGTGCGGTACGCCGACCACGGCGGCCAGCGAGACGTCGGGGTGCGTGATCAGCACCTCCTCGACCTCGCGCGGATAGACGTTGAAGCCGCCCCGGATGATCATGTCCTTGGACCGGTCGACGATGTAGTAGAAGCCGTCCTCGTCGCGTCGCGCGAGGTCGCCGGTGCGGAACCACCCGTCGCGCATCACCTCGGCTGTCGCCTCGGGGCGGTTGAGGTAGCCGTTCATGATGTTGTGGCCGCGGATCGCGATCTCGCCGATCTCGTCGGCGCCCTCGACGGTGTTCCAGTCCGCGTCGATCAGCTTGCACTCCACGCCCCAGATCGGGATGCCGATCGAGCCGGGGCGCGGCTCGCGGTCGGGGTCGGAGAACGTCGCGACCGGCGAGGTCTCGGACAGCCCGTAGCCCTCGAGGATCTGCACGCCG
>CAZQCA010000065.1:0-14688 GCA_964591845.1 uncultured Nocardioides sp. | reverse complement strand
GAGCGTGTCGACCAGGCCGGCCTTGCCGACCGCGGTCACCAGGGTCTTGAGCAGCGGGTTGGCGCTGGCCGCGGTGGCGACCGGCTCCGTGGCCATGCCGTTGAACGAGCCCGCGCCGTCGGCCGGGATCAGCTCGCAGCCGGGGCCGAAGGTCTGCGCGCCCGCGTCCATCGCGTCGTCGGACTTGTCGTCGGACATGTCGTCGGACATCTCGTCGGTCGGCGAGTCGCTCATCGTGTCGCTCGCGCTGGACGCGGTGTCGCTGGCCGTGGCGTCGGTGTCGTCGCCCCCGCAGGCGGCCAGACCGACCGACAGGGTCAGGGCGAGGGCGGCGAGCCCGCTGGTGTGGCGCCAGGTCTTCATCGTGCTGCCTTTCGTTCGGGGCCCGGTCGGCGGTTGCCGGCCGGCTGTGTCCGTGATGCCGGGTTCTCCGTCATGCACGAGGGATTCGGAGCCGATGCCGGATCGGATGGGTGTCGGGTTGGTGTGGTTTCGAGACGGCGGCTGCGCCGCCTCCTCAACCACCTGGGCCTGCGCGCTCGGTGGTTGAGGAGCGCCCGGAGGGCGCGTCTCGAAACCACCTGCGGTGATCGCGGAGTCTCCGGTCCACCTGGTGCGCCACAGGCTCCGCAATGTCGGTGGTTTCGAGACGGCGGCTGCGCCGCCTCCTCCACCACCTGGCGGCTCAGGAGACGTTGACGACGATCTCCTGGATGCCGCTGGAGCCGGCGGGGAAGGGGGTGGTGCGGACGGCGGTCTGCACCTCGCCGTCGAGGGTTGTTGCCCGGGCGGCCAGCTGGTGCTGGCCAGGCTCCGCGTCCCAGGCGAAGGACCACTGCCGCCAGTAGTCGACGCCCACGTCGGGGCCGAGCTTGGCGCGCTGCCAGGGGCCGCCGTCGACGCGGACGTCGACCGCGGCGATGCCGCGGTGCTGGGCCCAGGCGACCCCGCCGACGGCGATCCGGCCGGCGTCGGTGCTGGAGAGCGGGCGAGGGGTGTCGATCCGGGTCGCGACCTTGATCGGAGCCTCGGTGGCCCACCCGCGCTGGGTCCAGTAGGCCTGTGCGTCGTCGTACGTCGTCAGCGTGAGCCGGCTCAGCCACTTGGTGGCGCCCACGAAGCCGTAGAGCCCGGGCGTGACGAGCCGCGCCGGGAAGCCGTGCGCGGCGGGCAGCGGCTGGCCGTTCATCCCGACCGCGACCAGGGTGTCGCGGCCGTCGAGGGCGACCTCGAGCGGCGTGCCGACCGTGAACCCGTCGACGTCGCTCGAGAGGAGCTGGTCGGCCCGGGTGCCGTCGATGCCGGCCAGGTCCAGCACGTCGCGGAGGGGTACGCCGAGCCAGCGGGCGGCGCCGACGTACCGGCCGCCGACCTCGTTGGAGACGCAGGTGAGCGTGATGTCCTTCTCCACCAGCGTCATCGCGAGCAGCTCGTCGAAGGTCAGCGACACCTCGCGCTCGACGTCGCCGTCGACGGTCAGTCGCCAGGAGTCGAGGTCGATCGCGGGGAGCACCAGGCGGGTGTCGACCCGGTAGAAGTCGCTGGTGGGCGTCTGCAGCGGCGAGATGCCGGGCACCGCCTGCTCGAGGCCCATCGGGAGGGCCGGACCGGGCCGGGCGGCGGCCGGAAGCACGACCGCGCCCGGCCCGGTGCGGGTCCGCGCCAGCCACTCCCCTGCGCCGGCCAGCGCGGCGGCCCCCAGCGCACCGAGGGCCAAGAAGGCACGCCGGGAGGTCCCGGCGGCCGACGGCAACCCCACGGCCTGCCGACCGCCGGGACGGATGAGTGCCCACAGCGCCCCGACGCCGACGACCCCGGTGACGATGGCGGGGAGGGCGTCGAGCGGCCCTGCGGTGGGCCGGGTCAGGGCGGCGGCGCCGGTCACGGCGGCGAGCAGTCCGAGGGTGGCCGCGCCGAGGGGCCGGCGGCGGCGGGCCAGCAGGCCGCCCAGCGCGGCGAGCGCGAGGGCGCCGATGAGCACCGAGCCGATCAGGATCGGCTTGTCCTTGGTGCCGAACGTCGCGACCGCCCACTCCTTGACGGGGGTCGGCGTCAGGTCGATGACGGTCGAGCCGACGGCCAGCACCGGCGAGCTGGCCGGGTCCGTCGCGGCCGCGGTGAGGTGTCCGGCCGCTGCGCCGAGGAGCGCCGCGACGGCGCCCGCGGTCGCGGCGAACACGCGCGACGCGGGGGCGGCGTACCCGTCGCGGGCGCGCTCGATGGTGCTCTGCATGCGGGTGGTTCGGCGCCGTCGCGGTCCCGGATGGGTGGGCTCCTACGATGTCGTCCATGGCCGACCCCGCTGCCGAGCTCGTGCACTACGCCGTCGAAGGGGACGCCGACGGCGCCGTCGCCACCATCACGCTCGACTCGCCCCACAACCGCAACGCGCTGTCGCGGCAGCTGGTCACCGAGCTCGCCGACCGGCTGGAACGGGCGGCGGCCGACCCTGACGTGAGGGTCGTGCTGCTCCGGTCGTCGGGCCGTGTCTTCTGCTCCGGCGCCGACCTGGCGGAGGCGTCATCGGGCGGGATGGAGGAGGGCACCCGCGCGATCGTCGCCCTGCAGCGGGCGATCGTCGCGATGGACAAGCCGGTGGTCGTCGAGGTGGGCGGACCGGTCAGAGCCGGTGGCATCGGGCTGGTCGCGGCCGCCGACGTCGCGATCGTCGGCGAGGACGCGACGTTCGCGCTCACCGAGGTCAAGCTGGGCCTCGCGGCGGCGATCATCTCGCTGACCGTGCACCACCGGATGCACCCCCGCGCCGCCGCGCTCACCACGCTGGGTGGCGAGGTGTTCGGGGGCGCCGACGCGGCGGCCTACGGACTGGTGACGAAGGCCATGCCCGCCGCCGAGCTCGAGGGCGAGGTGGCCGCCGTCTGCGCCTCCCTGGCCACCGGCAGCCCGCAGGGGCTGCGCGAGTCCAAGCGGCTGCTCAACCGCGACCTGCTCGCCCGGATCGACGAGCGCGGGGAGGAGATGGCCGCGCTCAGCACCCGGCTGTTCGCCTCCGACGAGGCGCGCGCCGCGATGGAGGCGTTCCTGGGCCGCGGCAAGTAGGTGTGTGGTCCAGCCGTACGGCGGGCAACCTTCCGGTGGGGCGAGCCGGTCGAGGGGGTGTGACCACGACGATGTCCGGCAGCGGACCGGGGACGGGGGTGCGCGTGGTGGAGGCCGCCGCCTTCGACGAGTTCGTGGCGGCCCGATCGGGAGCGCTGCTCCGGACGGCGTACCTGCTCACCCGCGACCACGCCCTCGCCGAGGACCTCCTGCAGACCACGCTGGCCAAGGGATGGTTCGCGTGGGGGCGGATCGAGGGGGAGCCGGAGCCCTACCTGCGCCGGATCATGGTCAACACCTATGCCTCGTGGTGGCGGCGCAAGTGGCGTGGTGAGCTGGCGACCGAGGAGCTGCCCGACGCCGGTGCTGAGGCGTCGGACGCCGCGGGCAGCCACGATCTCTGGGACGCGCTGGGGCGGCTGCCACGCCGACAGCGTGCGGTCGTCGTGTTGCGCTACTTCGAGGATCTGACCGAGGCGCAGACGGCCGACCTGCTCGGCTGCTCGGTCGGCACCGTGAAGAGCCAGACCAGCAAGGCGTTCGCGAAGCTGCGGATCGACCCCGCGCTCACCGGCGAGGAGGGACGGGCATGAACACGATCGAGGACCTGCGCGCGACGTTGCGCGAGCACGCCAACGAGCCCCCGCACGCGATGAGCGTCGCCCGCGCCACCGCGGTGCACCAGCGTGTGGCGGTGGCGCGCCGGCGCCGTCGGGCCGTTGTGGGCGGTGCCGTGGCGGCGGTCGTGGCCGTGGTCGGCGGGGTCTCGCTGCTGCCCCGTCCCGACCGGCCCTACCCGGCCGACCGGCGGCTGGCCGGACACGTCGCGCCGGAGACCATCGACTCCCTGGGCTACACCTTCGCCTTCGAGGAAGGCTTCGAGGGCGACGGCGTGCGCCGGGTCCAGGTCGACGCCTCCGACGGCCCGCTGGTCGTCACCTGGGCCGCCTCCTCCGACGACCTCCGGCTGCGGTCGGACCTCGGCATCGCCGACGAGGAGGCGTCGCCTCGCGGTGTCCCGGGGGTCGCGGACTTCAGCGACTGGGCCCTGGTCGATGTCGGCCAGCAGGGCTGGCTCGAGGCGCGCTCGGCGACCGGTGACGTGGCGATCGCGGTCTACACGCTGGAGCGACGGCCCGAGGGGCTGACCAAGGACGGCATGACCTGGCGGCAGCAGACCGCCCAGGGGTCCCTGGTCGGGGGCGCCATCGGTGACGAGGGTCAGTCCGCGGCGAGCTTCGAGGTCACGATGCCGGCGGGACGGCTCTCGTTCGACTCGTTCTGCTCGGTGGCCTCCTCCGGCGGCGGCGGTGCCGCGGAGCAGCCGTGGCTGCTGTGGTACGTCGACGGCAAGCCGGCGGTGGGTGGTCAGAGCTGCAGCGGTCCGCAGCGAGACTTCGACCTCTCGTCCGGGCTGTTCAGCACGCGGGGTCTGACGATCGCGGGGCATCGCTACGTCGCGGGCGACGTGGTCACGATCGAGGCGCGGCTCCAAGTCACCGACTCCGACCCGCGCCTCGTCGACGACCCGCAGGCCCGGATCGCGATCGCGCTGTACTCCCCGGACCCCGATGCGGCCGTCGTACGGGAGCTGGCGGGGCACCGTTGGGTCGCCCGGAGCACCGACACCGGCACTGGGGGCCGCGAGGTCTTCCTGGCGCCGGAGACGACGGCGCCGATCAGCCCCATCCTCAGGACACGCGGACCGGGGACGGTCGACTGGGACGTCCTCTACGACGGCCGGGTCGTCGGCGGGCTCGGTCTGTCGCCGGGCGCCGGAGGCAGTCTGCCCGTGCTCCAGCCGTGGCAGTCGCGGCGCATCGTGCTGCGCGCGACCAGCACCGACCGACCGGTCGACGAGCTGCGCACCGAGCTCACCTATTACGTGCGGGCGGACTGACCAGCGGCCGCCGCACGGACCCGTTGCGTGCTGCAGGGCCGCCCGGCGTTAGGCTTGTCCACTTGCCGGTTTCGTCACCGGATCCGGCGAGCAGGTGTTGGTCGGCGCAACAGAGGGACGGGCCGGAGTTGGCAGACGAGCTGGTCGCACGCGAGATCGCGGCCGAGCAGCAGTTCGTGGACCGGGTCTATGTGCAGCTGGACCGGTCGGCGGCTGCCGCGCAGGCGCTCGCGCGGGAGGGGCACGGTCGCGGCCGGCTCGGTCACGAGGGCGGGCTGGTCGAGCGCGACGCCATGGTCTTCCAGGCGGCGCGCCGGATCGCCCAGCTCGACGCCGCTCACGAGGGGCTGGTGTTCGGCCGGCTCGACCTGCAGCCGTCGCTGGATCCCGAACCCCGCTACATCGGCCGGATCGGGCTGCGCGACGACGACCGTGACTCGCTGCTGATCGACTGGCGTGCCCCGGCGGCCGCGGTGTTCTACCAGGCGACCGCGGCCTCGCCGCAGCGCGTCGTACGCCGTCGCGTGCTGCGCTGCACCGGCTCCACCGTGGTCGGCGTGGAGGACGAGCTGCTCGACGCGGAGGCCGAGACCGACCTGCCGATCGTCGGCGAGGGCGCGCTGATGGCCCAGCTGTCGCGGGCCCGCGACCGGTCGATGCACTCGATCGTCGCGACCATCCAGGCGGAGCAGGACCGGGCGATCCGGGCGCCGGCCAAGGGCGTGGTGTCGATCTCCGGCGGCCCGGGCACCGGCAAGACCGTGGTCGCGCTGCACCGGGCGGCGTACCTGCTCTACACCGACCGGCGCCGCTACGAGGGCGGCGGTGTCCTGGTGGTCGGCCCGTCCGGGGTCTTCATGCGCTACATCGAGCGGGTGCTGCCGTCGCTCGGCGAGACCGCCGTGGCGCTGCGCTCGCTCGGCGAGGTCGTGGACGGCGTACGCGCCGTGCGGCACGACGAGCCCGCCGTGGCCGACGTCAAGGGTGCGGTGCGGATGGCCGAGCTGTTGCGCCGGCTGGCACGCCAGCAGGCCCCGGGCAGTCCGGCTGAGTTCCGGACGTTCTGGCGCGACGACGTGATCACGCTGGGGCCGCGCGAGCTCGGGCAGCTCCGGCGGACGCTGATGTCGCACGGGCAGCGCAACCGGCAGCTGCCGCGGGTGGCGTCGTCGCTGCTCGACGCGATGTGGCGGCAGGTGCGCGGCGAGCGCGGGCTCGAGCGCGGGCGCGAGGCGTTCGACGACGAGATGCTGTCGGACCAGCGGTTCGTGGACTTCGCGCTGGCCTGGTGGCCGCCGCTCGACGCCCCGACGGTGCTCGGCTGGCTGCGCGACCCCGAGCTGCTCGCGCGTGTCGGCGAGGGCGTCGTGTCGGCCTCCGACCAGGCGCTGCTCGTGAAGTCGTGGGCCGACGGGGCCGCTCCGTCGGTCGAGGACGTGCCGCTGCTCGACGAGCTGCGCTACGCCCTGGGCGACGTACCGGCGCGCACCGAGGAGGACCACGAGCTCGACGACCACGTCGGCGGCGACCTGCAGGAGCTGACGACGGCGGCCGACCGGGAGTACGCGCCGGCCGGCCGCGCGTGGGCCCCGCCGACGCATCGGATCGAGGACGACGGCTTCGCCCACGTGCTCGTCGACGAGGCGCAGGACCTGACGCCGATGCAGTGGCGGATGGTCGGGCGGCGTGGTCGCACCGCGACCTGGACGGTCGTCGGCGACCCGGCGCAGTCGTCGTGGCCCGAGCCGGAGGAGGCTGCGGTGGCGCGCGCCTCGGCGCTGGAGGGCAAGGAGCTGCACGAGTTCCACCTGTCGACCAACTACCGCAACTCCGCCGAGATCTACGACTTCGCCGCGGGCTATGCCCGCCGGGTCGGGCTCGACGCCGACCTGCCGACGGCGGTGCGGTCGACCGGCGTGGCGCCCGTCGTACGGACCGGGGTGCTGGACCTGGAGGCCGCGACCCGCTCGGCGCTGGTGGCCATGGCGGGCGAGGTGACCGGGACCGTGGCCGTGGTCGTGCCGGTCGCGCGGCGGGCCGAGGCCAGCGCCTGGCTGGCGTCGTGGCCGGAGGTCGCGGGCGACGCCCCCGGCGCCGCCGCGGCGGTCGCCGGCGGGGTGCCGTCGGGGGAGGACCGCATCGTGGTGCTCACCGGACTCGACACCAAGGGCCTGGAGTTCGACGGCATCGTGGTCGTCGCTCCCGATGAGATCGAGGCCGAGTCGGCCACCGGCCGGGCGACCCTCTACGTCGTCCTCACCCGCGCCACCCAGCTCCTCACCCTCCTCAGCTGACCTGTCACATCCGCGCGCTGACCTGTCACGAGCGCGCGCCGACCCGGCAGAACCGCGCGCAGATCTGCCGGGTGGGGGCGCAGTTCTGCCAGGTGGACGCGCGGATGCGACGCCTCGGCGTGGGGGTGGACGGCGTACGCCGGCCAGGCAGGCGCGCCGTAGGGTTTGCGCATGTCCGAGCCCACCGCCGTCCCCCTGGCCGACGGGCCCTCCGCGCGCGACGCGCGGACCGCCCTCGAGTCGCTGCTGGGGCACGAGGCGTGGGCGGTGATCCGGCGTTCGACCAGGGCCGGCGACCGCGACACCGTCGGGCTCGTCGGCGGCACGCGGAGCGAGGTGGCCTCGATCCTCGACGTCCCCCTCGAGTCCGGCACGCCGGAGCCCGGCCACATCGCCGATCGGCTGCTGGCGATCCCCTTCCGCCAGGTGCGCGAGCGCGGCTTCGAGGCCCACGACGACGGCACCCCGCTGGTGGTCGTCGACATCGAGACCGAGCAGGAGTTCACGGTCGCGGAGGTCATCGACGCGATCGACGACGTCCCGGTCGAGTTCGCCGACCCGGGAGGCTTCGAGATCGGCGACGAGGACTACGCCGGCCTCGTCAAGGCGGTCATCGAGGACGAGATCGGCCAGGGCGAGGGCGCCAACCTGGTGATCGGCCGCCACTACCGCGCCCAGCTCGGCGACTGGGGCCACGCCCAGGCGCTGACCGTCCTCAAGCGGCTTCTGGAGCGCGAGCGCGGCGCCTACTGGACGTTCTGCTTCTTCACCGGCGACCGCTACCTCATCGGCGCCACCCCCGAGCGGCACGTGTCGATCCACGCGGGCGACGTCCGCATGAACCCGATCTCCGGCACGTTCCGGATCCCCCGCGAGGGCGACGTCCACGGGCCGCTGATGCGCTTCCTGCGCGACGAGAAGGAGATCTACGAGCTCTTCATGGTGGTCGACGAGGAGCTCAAGATGATGTGCGACATGTGCCACGAGGGCGGGCAGGTGCTGGGGCCGTTCCTCAAGCCGATGAGCCACCTCGTGCACACGGAGTACCTCCTCGCCGGCCGCACCAGCCGCGACCCGCGCCAGATCCTGCGCGACTCGATGTATGCCGCCACGGTCACCGGCAGCCCCGTCGAGAACGCGTGCCGGCTGATCGCGGCGTACGAGCGGGAGGGCAGGGGCTACTACGGCGCCGCGCTGGCGATCCTCGGCCGCGACGACGACGGCGGGCCGATGGTCGACAGCCCGATCGTGATCCGCACCGCCGACGTGTCGCTCGACGGGCGGCTGCGGGTGACCGCGGGGGCCACACTGGTGCGCGACTCCGACCCGGCCCACGAGGTGGCCGAGACCCACGCCAAGGCGGGCGGGATCCTGAGCGCCTTCGGGCTGGTGCCCGCGGCGCCGGCGCCGACGGTCAACGTCGCCGAGCTGGTGGCCGACGAGGACGTGTTGATCGCGCTCAATTCCCGCAACCAGCGGCTCTCGACGTTCTGGCTCACCGACCAGAGCGGCGCGGCGCCCGACCCGGCGCTGGCCGGCAAGCGGGTGGTGATCCTCGACGGCGAGGACGACTTCGTCAACATGCTGCGGCACGTGCTCGGCGTGCTCGGCATGACGTCGGAGGTGGTCCGCCACGAGGACTACGCCGACGGCGCCCTGGACGGCTTCGACCTGGTGATCGTCGGCCCCGGGCCGGGCGACCCGCGCGACGACGACGACCCGAAGATGCAGCGGCTGCGGGCGGCGACGGCGCGGCTGATGGAGCGGCGCCAGCCCTTCCTGGCCGTCTGTCTCGGGCATCAGACGCTCTGCCACCACCTGGGCATCCCGCTGGCGTTCAAGGACATCGTGTTCCAGGGCACGCAGTCACCGGTGTCGATCGACGGCCGCACCGAGCGGGTGGGCTTCTACAACACGTTCGTGGGCCGGCTCGGCGAGTCCGCGCCGCTGCCGGACGGCGTACGCGTCGAGGCGGACGCGGAGACCGGCGACATCCACCTCATCGCCGGCCCCCACTACCGCGGCATCCAGTTCCACGCCGAGTCGATCCTCACCCAGCACGGGCTCGACCTGCTGCACACGCTGGTGCGAGGACTGCTGACCTGACCTCGCTCAGCCCCTCAGCGCCGCCTCGGCCTGCCTGACGAGCAGGGGCCGGACGCCGCCGTCGAGCCGCAGCCCGAAGGCGAGGTGCCGGCGGCCGGCTCGCGCCTGCCCGAGCGAGACCTCGATCAGCCCGCGGTGCAGCCAGAACTGCGAGTCGGCCGTCCCGAGCCGGGTGGCCGACCGGGAGAAGCCGAGCGCCTGCTCGGACCTCCCGGCGCGGTGCAGGGCCCAGGCGAGGGCGTCGGCGACGTGCACGCTGTGTCGGCGCGACCACTCCAGCCGGGCGGCCCGCAGCGCGACCCGGGGCGACCCGTGGTCGGCCTGGAGCGTCGCGATCTCGAGCTCGCCGTGCACGCCCCGGGCGGCCTCGGCCGCCACGATCTCGTCAGCCGAGCGGAAGGCCTCGTCCGCGAGCGCGGGGCGCCCGGTGACCTGGTAGATCTCACCGAGCTCCAGGGCGGAGTCGAAGGTCGGCGAGGACTCGTTGACCTTCCGCCACCAGCGCTCGGCGCCGCGGAGGTCGCCGCGCGCCACAGCCAGGCGGGCGCGTGAGGCCCAGGCCGGCACATAGGTCGGGTCGGCCGCCATGGCCGTCCGCAGCCGCCGCTCGGCGGTCGCCTCCCGACCGGACTTGCGGTCGAGCTCGGCCAGCTGAGTGAGCAGGTAGGCCCGGTCCTTCGGCGACGACGCCAGATCGAGCGCCGTGCGGAGCATCCGCCCGGCTCCCGCGAGGTCGCCGCGCAGCTCGAGCGCGTACGACCGGCGCGTCAGCACCGCGGAGCCCGGGGCTCGGCGGTCGGCCTGCGCGAGCGCCCGCAGCTGGGCGTCGTACCGGCCGAGCTCGGTCATCGCGTCGACCCGGATGGCCAGCGCCACGGCCTGGTAGGGGTTGACCCGCAGGGCCTCGTCGGCGTGGCGCAGCGCCTCGCCGAAGTGGTGCTGGGCGGCGGCCAGCGCTGCCTGCCCGGCGAGCGCGAGGTCGTCGTGCCGACCGTTGAGCGCGAAGGCCTTGTCGAGCGCCTCCCGGGCACGGTCGTAGTTGGTGGGGTCGCCGTTGAGCCGCGCCCGCTCGACATAGACGTGGGCCAGCGTGGCCCAGGTCCGGCCGTCGCGCGGCTGCGCCTCGACCTGCGACTCCAGGGCGGCCACCTGGCTCTCGATGTCGCCGCTGGCCCGCGGCGTCGCCGCCACCGGTACGCCGTCCAGAGTCTCGGGCGCCCGGTCGCGGGCCACGCCGAGCGCTCCGCTCACGGTGAGCGCGAGCCCGACGGCGATCGTCGTCACTGCCTTGAACATGAGATGTCCTTCCCGGAGGCGGGTGGCCCAGCGCGGGCCGGGCCACCCGTCCCTCGTGTGTCAGGCAGCGACGAGCCGCGGCCGGCGGGTGAGGGTGACCGCTCCGGCGAGGGCCAGGAGCAGCCCGGCGCCGGCGGCGCTGAGGGCCAGCACCGGTGCCGCGGCGGCGACTGCGGTCGGCCCGTCGGGCGCGTTGCCACCCGTCAGCGGCGTGAACTCCGCGACCAGGTTGTGCGGCGTGTCGTCCGACCCGGACGTCGGCACGGCTAGGTAGGGGAAGTCGTCGCCGAAGGCCACGTCGTTCGCGTTGACGGCGTCACCGAGGTCGTTGGGGTTGCCGGTGAGCTCGCCCTCGACGACCTGCAGTGCGATGTCGACCACGTCGTCGGTGAGACGGCGCCCGTTGGGGAAGCCGGCGGTGTCTCCGCCGATCACCCCGAGACGGTTTGGGTCGGCAGCGGGCGGGATCGACGTGTTGAGCCGCAGCTGCTCGCTCGGCCGCACGTGCTTCGGCTGGTTGAGCCCGGGCACGCCGGTGAGGAAGACCTGCACGAGGTCGTTGCGCGGCGTGGCCGGCGCGTCGATCCCGTAGACGGCCTCGATCAGCCTGGCCAGCTCGGGATCGGTGACGAAGCCGCCGTACTGCGCGTCGTTGCGCGGCAAGGACGCGTTGAAGCCGTCCTTCTTCCCGACCGGGATGACCACCTCGTTGACCAGCGGCATGCCGAGTCGCGAGACCTGCCGATAGGTGCCCGACGAGTCCTTGCGGTCGGTGGTGGACCAGATGCCGATCACGGGGTCGTCCCCGCTGGTCACGGCGTCGGCGTCGACCTGCAGGGCGATCGTGTTCACCCCGAAGCCGCTCAGCGTGTCGTCACCGACCTCGCTGAGGTCGCCGCCATAGAGCAGGTCGAAGACCCGCAGGTCGAGGAAGAACGGGTCCTCGGCCTGGCCCGCGAACGTCTTCACGCCGCGCACCTTCTTGATCGCCGAGTCGCGGAGCGCCTCGTAGTCCGGCATCGACGCCTGGCCGACGTACGACGGCGCCGCGGGCACGCCGCGCGCGATCGTCGTGGTGTGGCCGTTGCGCCAGCGCGTGAGTGTGTAGGTCTGCCGGAAGTTGAGGTCGGGGTCGTCGAGGCTGGTGACCTGCCCCGTGTTGTAGAGGAACGTGTCCTTGGACCGGTAGCGGTCCTGGAACGTCCAGTGGTAGACGATGTCGGCCTTGGCGTCACCGTCGTTGTCGATCTTGATGTTGTAGCGGGCGTCCTTCGCGAACGGGTAGAAGTTCGGCCCCCCGGCCGGCTCCTCGAACGGGATCCAGTTCGCGATCAGCGTCACGCTGTCCGGCTTGTCCGGGCTGACGAACGCGTAGACGTCGGTGTTGTCGTACTGCGGCGCCCCGGAGATCAGGGGTGCCTCCCGGTGGCTGGACGCGCTGGCTCCGATCGGGCCGAGGCCCGCGGCCCCGGAGGCCGCCAGCAGGCCGCCCACCGCGAGCATCGCCCACCCGGCCCGTCTTGTGCTGTTCTGCATCGTCGTGCTCCTCC
The DNA here is from genome assembly GCA_964591845.1 of uncultured Nocardioides sp. Taxonomy (GTDB): domain Bacteria; phylum Actinomycetota; class Actinomycetes; order Propionibacteriales; family Nocardioidaceae; genus Nocardioides. The sequence continues at coordinate 2,482 of CAZQCA010000065.1, read as the reverse complement.
CATGTGGTTCTGGCAGCGCTGCTGATGCGTTGCCAGCACGGGGGCTTCGTCGCCACGGCGGGGTTGGATTGTTGGCAGCACCGTGCCCACTCCCGCGGGTTGGGTCGTTCGCGGGCCGCTTCGCACTGGAGAGAGCACGGCATGCGGTCGCTAAGCGGGGGAGTGACATGGCCGCCTTCGTGGCGAAAGGGCCAGTCGTACAGGTGCCAGATCCGCGCGCATCAACTCAAGCCAACCGCGATAGGTCAGGCGTCCGCGACTACTGACGCAGCCAACCCGTACCGTCGTCGAGATGCGTCATGTCGCTTGGAATCGCCATCGCGAATGGAAGCTCTCCACGACCAACCGTGACGAACGGTGTCCCCCCGTTATCAGCGACCAGCATGAAGTCCTCGCCGTCCGCCGTGATCGGCAACCTCACAGTCCACTCGTGACGCCCTCTCGTGGCGACGGCGATCGCCACGAGTGCAACGGTCTCACCCTTGCTGAGGGTGAACCGCGGCCCCTCGACGCCATCCTGGTCGATGAATCGGGGCCGCACCGGATCCGGCTCGTCCAGGTCAATGTAGAACCGCCTGACGAGGAGCCCATTCCCACCCTGACCCTCGGGTCCGCACACGATTCCCGTCGGCTCAGGGTCTACCCGGCGATCGACCTTCGGGACCCCTACAGCCACGGCTCGGTCCTGCGTAGCCTGCAACAGCAGTAGCACGTGCGAGGCGTAGACGTCCTCGCCACCGAGCCGCTTCGCCCATTGCCACCACTGCTCCTCTCCAGGGATGGGAGGTCGAGCTGGCGGGTCCTCGCTAGGGAAGAAGAAGTTGACCCCCGCCAGGTAACGAGCCTCGATGCCAAGATTGGTTTTCAGGTCCAGGCCCGCCATGTCCTCGGGATCAACGTAGACCTTGAGCCTGACGCCATGGTCTCCCGATAGGCGCAGCCGCGGCGCCTCGAGGCGGTTCCGCAATGGGGAGAAGGCCCACGCCAGGACAGCGAGCGCAACCGCCGAAGCGATCCCGAGCATCCACTCAGCCACGCCGTGAAAGTAGCACCCTGCCGCACCAACGCGACCACTCGAGGGGCGGGTACAACTAGGACGCGCCGCGCACCACGCCCACCCGAGCCGAGGGCCTTGCGCCGCCCGGTCGATACGCGGCGAAAGGGGGCACCTTAGTCGGCAGTTGTTGCGGATGGCCGCAACTACGCTGAGGCTGTGCCGCCGCCTGTCATTCGTCTGCCTGGCATCGGATTGTCACGCCTGCGATACGCAGTTGGGTGGCGCTTGAGGAGGCTCTTGGGTCGGAGCGGTGAGTTTCGCCGTGCTCAGCGGAGTTCTCAAGCCGAGGCACTGACAGACGCCTGGCAGCGGAACTGGCCCGAAGTCGAGCCGATCGGGTACCTACTCAGGGGCGCCTATCCCGATCGCTGGGTCCGCTTTCACAGCCTGCCGAACTCCAAGCGTTACGCCGACGACGCCGCCGAGTATGCCGAGTTGCTCGCCCGGCATCGCCGCGTGCTCAGCGAGTTGCAGGGCGGCGTTGGATCAGGGCAACTCGTCGCGATTGCTGAGGACTTCGAAGCTCGCGATCTGGCGAGCGGCTGGTCTCGGCGGCAGCTCCCCAGAGCATGGCCGTGGCGCAGGGCCCTCGGAACCGTCGAGGCCTCGGCGCCGTCGTTTCTGTGGGTCAGCACCGGGCTGGGCGAGGACGAACTCGACGCGCTCCTGATAGCGGCCGCCGACGACCAAGCTCGCGTCATCGTGTCCACTGCAGAACTCCTCTGGCTGTACCACCCCTACGACGGTGGCGCCGATGTCATCGCGGCCGACACCACGACGCGCGATGCTCTTCGCGACCGCCACCCCGAATGGCTGTCGGCGCATGCCTCCGGCCTATAGCGAGACCGATCTGCTGCTCACGGCCGCGGGCGCCCCGCTGGCGGCGAATGGAGACGTGTCGTGGGTGGCCCGATCACTGCTGCGGGCAGTCACACGCGACGTACCGCCAAACCTGCGGCAGGCGCGGCCTCGGCCCTTAGTAGCAATGCTCCTCGACGTAGTCCTGGTACCGCTTCCAGTCTCTGTGGACCGGACTGCCCGGCTCAGTGAGCAACCGCATTTCGTCCGGTGAGCGGACTGCCTCCAGAGCGCGCCGAATCGCCGCGACCTCGTCACGTATATCTTGGGGTGCCCTGCTCTCAACGTCTCTGGCAGCGGTGAGATTCGCTGCGACCGAAGTGTCATCCTTCGGAGCACGTTCCACCGCCGCGCAAAATGCTGCGAGCGATGGCTTCTCCTCGGATGCGCAAGACGACAATGAGCAAAGCAGCGCGACGGCCCCTACGCCGAGCGTGACCGCTTGCCTCATGACGGAATTGTCTCACCGAAGCCGACACCGCACATCGGCAAGAGAATATGTCCTGAAGACACGGTTAGACACGGCCGCGGGTTTCTCCTATGTCAAGACGCGGCCGCGAGCGTGGT
>CAZQCA010000064.1:0-14711 GCA_964591845.1 uncultured Nocardioides sp. | reverse complement strand
GCGAAGTCGCCGGTGAAGTGCAGGTTGATGTCGGTCATCGGGACGACCTGGGCGTAGCCGCCGCCCGCCGCCCCGCCCTTCATGCCGAAGACGGGGCCCAGCGACGGCTCGCGGAGGGCGACCATCGCCTTCTTGCCGATCCGAGACAGCCCGTCGGCCAGGCCCACGGACGTGGTGGTCTTGCCCTCACCCGCAGGGGTCGGGGAGATGGCGCTGACCAGGATCAGGGTCCCGTCGGGCCGGTCGGCCAGGCCGCGGATGAACGGCAGCGACACCTTGGCCTTGGTGTGGCCGAAGGGGGACAGTGCCTCGGCCTCGATCCCGAGCTTCTCCTCGGCCAGCGAGACGATCGGTCGGAGGTCGGCGGCGTCGGCGATCTCGATGTCGGACAACATGTCGCGCACGCTACTCCTGCGGCCACGGTTTGTCTCGTATCGCGCATTGAGTTGCGAAGGACGCAACTTAGCGCAGTACCTGGCGTCCTTTACAGTGCGCCGTCCTCGCGACCAGGATGGGGACCCTCCTCATTCTCGGGAAGGTGACACTCATGGGTCGGTCGATCAAGCTCTCCTCCGTCTGCGTCCTGGCGGCCGCGCTGGTCCTCGGCGGGCCGCCCGCGGCGTGGGCCACGGTGACGGGGCAGTGGTTCTTCAGCGAGGTGGTCATCGACGCCGGGACGCCGATCGGCAACCAGATACCGAACGGCCAGCAGTTCCAGAGTGGGACGCTGCCGGCCATCCACGCCGCCAACGACGCGGCGGGGACCACGGTGAGGGCGGCCAACCTGGACGCCGGCCACCTCGAGTCCGTGTACTTCCCGGGCTGGACGCTGGCGGACGGTGCCGGGCAGGTCCCGCCGAACACCTCGATGCTGAGCAGCGATCCCGGCTTCGAGGCGCTCAACGGCACGACCGACGGGGTCGACGCGGGCACCGCCTTCGACCCGGGCACCGCCTCGTCGTTCAAGGTGTCGGCCTGGGTCAAGCCGGACGACCCGGCGCTGTTCCCGGCCGCGGTGGGTCAGGGGACCAGCGTGTCACCCAACATCGTGCAGAAGGGCGTCCAGCAGGCGGCCGCGAGCCAGCACTTCTGGAAGATGTCGCTGGCGATGACCAACACGACCCCGCGTCGCTGGTTCGCCTTCTGCCTCTTCAAGGGTGAGTACGTCGGCGCCACGGGCACGGCGGTGACGGTCAAGCCGGGCTGGTCGACCTCGGCGTCCGGTCAGCTGCAGCTGACGCCCGGCCTGGCCTACAAGGTGGAGTGCACCAAGACCGCCACCGCCGCGACCGTCACCGTGACGCCGGCGGGTGGGAGCGCGGCGAGCAAGACCCTGGCCCTGAGCGCCGCCCTCAACGTCAGCAACAACCGTCCGCTCAGCGTGGGCAAGAAGCCCGCGAGCGTGGACGCCAGGGACGTCTACGCCGGCATCCTCGACAACCTGGTGGTCGACAAGACGCCCTGACGGGGCGGGTCCCGCCCTCGGTCGACGGGGCCCGTCGGCGGCGGCTCGTAGGGTGCTCCCGTGGCGCTCCACCTGCACCGGGCCGCGCGGGCCGACGCGCTCGCCGACGGCCTCGCGTCCGTGCTGGCGAGCCCGTTGCCCGACCCGTTCGACGCGGAGCTCGTCGTGGTGCCCGCGCGGGGCATGGAGCGCTGGCTCTCCCAGCGGCTGTCGGAGCGGCTGGGGGCCGGGCCGCGCGGCGGCGACGGGGTCTGTGCCGGCGTCGACTTCCGCACCCCCTGGTCGCTGCGGGCCGAGGTCACTGGCACCCGTGACGGTGACCCCTGGGCGCCCGACCCGCTGGCCTGGCCGGTGCTCGCGGCGATCGACGCCTCTCTCGACGAGGCGTGGGCGGCGACCCTGGCCCTCCACCTCGGCCACGGAGGCGAGGGGGAGGAGGCCGACCTGCGCCGTGGTCGCCGCTACGCCGTGGCGCGCCGGCTCGCCGGGCTCTTCGCGGCCTATGCCCAGCAGCGGCCCCAGGTCCTGCGGGCGTGGTCCGCCGGTGACGACGACGACGGGACGGGCCACGCCGTACCCGACGACCTCGCCTGGCAGCCGCCCCTGTGGCGCGCCGTCTGTAAGCGGGTGGGCGCGCCGCCACCCCACCTCCTCCACGAGGCCGCGCTCGACCGGCTGCGCGAGTCACCGGGCGAGGCGGACCTACCGGCTCGGATGTCCCTCTTCGGCCACACGCGGCTGCCGGCCACCGAGGTCGAGCTGCTGACGGCCCTCGCCGAGCATCGCGCGGTGCATCTGTGGCTCCCGCACCCGTCGGAGGCGCTCTGGCAGGCGCTCGCCGACCTGCCCGGGACCGTCCTCCGGAGCGACGACCGCAGCCACGAGCGGGCCGGCCACCCGCTGCTCGCGACCCTCGGCCGCGACGTGCGCGAGCTCGAGCGCACGCTCGCCCTGGTGCCCTGGCGGACGAGCGAGGCACTCCCTGGCGTGGCCAGGCCCGCGACGCTGCTCGGGTGGCTGCAGGCCGACCTCGATGCCAACGCGCCGGGGCCGGCGGCCACCCGGGCGCTGTCCCCGGGCGACCGCAGCGTCCAGGTGCACGCCTGCCACGGCCCCGCGCGTCAGGTCGACGTCCTGCGCGAGGTGCTGCTGGGACTGCTGGTCGACGACCCCACCCTCGAGCCGCGCGACATCCTCGTGATGTGTCCCGACATCGAGGGCTACGCCCCGCTGATCCAGGCCGCGTTCGGGCTCGCCGAGGTCGTGGGCGAGTCCGGGCACCCGGCCCACCGGCTCCGGGTGCGCCTCGCCGACCGGGCGCTCACCCAGACCAACCCCCTGCTGGCGGTGGCGACCCGGCTCCTCGACCTCGCCGGCGGCCGGGCCACGGCCAGCGAGGTGCTCGACCTCGCCCACGAGGCGCCCGTGCGACGCCGGTTCCGGTTCACCGACGACGACCTGGAGCAGCTCGCCGGCTGGGTCCGTGACGCCGGCGTGCGGTGGGCCTTCGATGCCGAGCACCGCGCCGAGTTCGGCCTCCAGGACGTCGTCCAGAACACCTGGCGGTTCGGCCTCGACCGGGTGCTCGCGGGCGCCACCATGTCGGCCGACGCGCGTCTCTGGCTCGGTCGCACCCTGCCGCTCGACGACGTCGGCAGCTCGCAGGTCGACCTCGCCGGCCGGCTCGCCGAATACGTCGACCGTCTGGCGGCGGTCACCGACGCGCTGGTCGGCAGCCACCCGCTGGACCACTGGCTGGCCGCGCTCGCCGACGGGGTCGCGTCGCTGACCGACACCGCTCCCGACGACGCGTGGCAGCCCGGACAGCTGCAGCGGGAGCTCGGGCGCCTCGAGGCCGAGTCCGCCTCCGCCGACTCATCGGCTGCCGTGCGGCTCTCCGACGTCCGGGCCCTGGTCGCGCAGCGCCTGGCCGGACGGCCGACCCGGGCCAACTTCCGCACCGGCACCCTCACCGTCTGCACGATGGTCCCGATGCGGTCGGTGCCGCACCGAGTGGTCTGTCTGCTCGGCCTCGACGACGGGGTCTTCCCCCGCGCGGGGGTCGTCGACGGCGACGACCTGCTCGCGCGCGACCCGCTGACCGGTGAGCGCGACCCGCGGAGCGAGGACCGACAGCTCCTGCTCGACGCCGTCCTTGCCGCCACCGAGACGCTGGTCGTCACCTACACCGGGGCCGACCCCTTCAGCGGGCAGCCGCGACCGCCTGCGGTGCCGCTCGGCGAGCTGCTCGACTCCCTCGACCTCACCGCGACGGCGGCCGACGGGGGGAACGGCACTCCGGTCTCCCGGCGGGTGACGGTGCGACACCCGCTGCAGCCCTTCGACCGCCGCAACGCCGAGCCGGGCGCGCTGGTGCCGGATCGGCCGTTCACGTTCGACGGCACGGCGGTCGCCGGGGCCCGCGCCGCCGCCGGGCCGAGGACGCCGCCCCCACCGTTCCTGAGCGGTCCGCTGCCACCGCGGGTGGAGAGCGAGGTGGCGCTCGACGACCTGCTCCGGTTCTTCCGCCACCCCGTGCGCGACCTGCTCCGCACCCGCCTCGACGTGGCGCTGTCCTTCGACGAGGAGACGCCGCTGGACGGCCTTCCCGTCGAGATCGACCAGCTCGCTCAGTGGGGCGTCGGCGAGCGGCTGCTCGGCGATCTGCTCGCCGGCGTGCCGCCACCCGTCGCCAAGGAGCAGGAGTGGCGTCGCGGGGTGCTCCCGCCCGGCCGCCTCGGGTGGCGGGCGCTGGGCGAGATCCTGACGCGGGCGGTGCCGCTGGCGCGGGTGGCCCTCGAACGCCGTACCCGCCCGGCGTCCGCCGTCGACGTGGACGTCGACCTGGGCGGCGGGCGGTGGCTGCGGGGCACGGTGCCTGAGGTCTACGGCCATCGGCTGGTCGCGGTCAGCTACTCCCGTCTCGCCGCGACCCACCGGCTCCAGTCGTGGGTGCGGGTGCTGGCCCTCGCGGCCGCCGACCCCGACCACAACTGGACGGCCCACACGATCGGCAGGCCCGGCAACAGCCGGTCGCGCGACGACCACGCCGTGTCCCTCCTCGGGCCTGTGGACGACCGGACTGCCCGCCGGACGCTCCTCGATCTCGTCGAGCTGCGCGACCGGGGGCTGACGGCGCCGCTGCCGCTGCCCCTCAAGGCGTCCTTCTCCTACGCCCGACTCCGGCGCACCGACGGCACCGTGGCCGAGGCCCGCCGCAAGGCCGGATTCGACTGGGAGGACGGGCTGTTCCCGGGCGAGCAGTCCGACGCCGCCCAGGTGCGCGCGTTCGGCGCCCGGGCGCCGCTCCCCGGCATCGACGAGCCGCCGGAGCCGGGAGAAGAGCACCCCGGCGAGACCGACCGCTTCGGGGCGCTTGCCCTGCGGCTGTGGGGCCCCTTGCTCACCGCTGAGCAGGGGAGCTGGTGATGGAGCGGTCACCCGCGGAACTGCCCGACCCGCCAGCCGAGCAGGCAGCCGAGATGGTGCCGTTCGACCTGGCGGGCCCCCTGCCCACCGGCACGACGCTGCTCGAGGCCAGTGCCGGCACCGGCAAGACCCACACGGTGGCCGCGCTGGTGACCCGCTACGTCGCCGAGGGAGTGGCCCGTCTCGACGAGCTGTTGGTCATCACGTTCGGCCGCGCGGCGAGCCAGGAGCTGAGGGAGCGGGTGCGCGCGCAGCTGGTCGAGGCCGAGCGAGCGCTGGCAGAGCCCGCGGCCGCTGGGGACGACCAGCTCGTGCGGCTCCTGCTCGACGCCGACGCGGCCGAGCGTGCCCGCCGCCGGGCCAGGCTCCGCGAGGCGCTGGCCGACTTCGACGCGGCGACCATCGCCACCACCCATCAGTTCTGCCATCTCGTGCTGCGCTCGCTCGGGGTGGCCGGCGACACCGAGGCCGGGGCCACGCTCGTCGAGGACCTCGACGAGCTGGTCGAGGAGGTCGTCGACGACCTCTACCTCCAGCGCTACGGCTCGCTCCCCGACCGTCCGCCGTTCGACCGCGCGACCGCGCTCCGCACGGCGTACGCCGCGGTCGGCGACCCGCAGGCCACGCTCGCGCCGGCCGCGCCCGACCCGGCGACGTCGGGCGGCGCCAGGGCCGCCTTCGCGCTCGCGCTGCGCGAGGAGGTCGAGCGCCGCAAGAGACGGCTGGGCGTCCTCAGCTACGACGATCTCCTGGCCCGGCTCGCGCGGGCGCTCGCCGACCCCGGCGACGGACCTCCCGGCGGACCTCCCGACGGGGCCGAGGAGCGGCGCTCCCCGGCCCGCGACCGGATGCGCGCCCGCTGGCGGATCGTCCTCGTCGACGAGTTCCAGGACACCGACCCCACCCAGTGGCAGGTGATCGAGCGGGCGTTCGTCGGTCACGCGACGGTCGTGCTGATCGGCGACCCCAAGCAGGCGATCTACGCGTTCCGCGGCGGCGACGTCGTCACCTACCTGGCGGCGGCGTCGTCCGCCACGCGGCGGGCCACGCTCGCCACCAACTGGCGCTCCGACCAGACCCTGGTCGACCGCCTCCAGCTCGTGCTCCACGGCGCGGCCCTGGGGGATCGCCAGATCGTGGTGCGCGAGGTGCACGCGAGCCGTCCCGGCAACCGTCTCGAGGGTGCCCCGAGCCCCGCGCCGTTCCGGCTGCGCGCGGTCGCGCGGTCGGGCTTCCGGCTCACCCGGCGCGGTGACATCCCGATGCGGGCGGCGCGCGCCCACATCGCCGCCGACTGCGCCGCCGACATCGCCGGACTGCTTGCCTCCGGCGCGTCGTACGGCGGCCGACCCCTGGTGGCCGGCGACGTGGCCGTGCTGGTCGCCACGCGCGACCAGGGGCTGCTCGTGCAGGCCCGGCTGGCCGAGCACGCGATCCCCTCCGTCGTGGCCGGAGGCGGCCACGTCCTGCTGACCCCCGCGGCCGACGACGTCCTGACCCTGCTGGAGGCGCTCGAGCAGCCCCACCGCTCCGGCCGGGTCCGCGCCGCAGCGCTGACGTCGTTCTTCGGCGTGACGACGACCGGGCTCGACGCCGGCGGCGAGGCGCTCACCGACGCCGTGTCCGACGTCGTGCGCGGCTGGGCGCTGCTACTGCGGTCGCGAGGCGTGGCCGCGCTCTTCGAGGCGGCCGAGGAGCGCGGGCTCACCGCGCGGGTGCTGGCGCGCACCGAGGGCGAGCGCCTGCTCACCGACCTGCGGCACATCGCCCAGCTGCTCCACGAGGTGGCGCTGCGCGACCGGCTGGGGCTGACCGCGCTGCTCCACTGGCTGCGTGACGAGCGGAGGCGCAACGCCCCGACCAGCGAGCGCACCCGCCGGCTCGACAGCGACGCGGCGGCGGTGCAGATCGTGACGATCCACGCCAGCAAGGGCCTGCAGTACCCCGTGGTCTACCTGCCCTTCGCGTTCGAGAAGTTCCTGCACCCGGTCGACCAGGCCCTCTTCCACGACGATCGGGGGCGGCGCACGCTCGACGTGTCGGGCTCCGGGCCCGAGTGGGACGAGCACGTGCGTCGCCACCAGGCCGAGGAGGCCGGGGAGGAGCTGCGCGAGCTCTACGTCGCACTCACCCGTGCCCAGTCGCAGGTGGTCGCGTGGTGGGCCCCCACGCCCAACACGCCCGACGGCGGCCTCCACCGCCTGCTGTTCGGCCGGCGTCCCGGCGACCCCGTGGTGCCCCACCGCCAGCCGGTCAAGGACGACGACTACGCGGCGGCCGTGCTCGACGCGATCGAGCAGCTCGGTGGCCCCGTCCACGAGCGCAGCGTGGTGCAGACCGCGCCGCCGTCCCTGCCGGCGGGCGAGGCCGGCCCGCTGCTGGCGCGGGTCTTCGACCGTGAGATCGACGCCGACTGGCGGCGCACGTCGTACTCCGGCCTGATCCGCGCCGACGACACCGGGCCCGGCGTCGGCAGCGAGCCGGAGCAGCAGCCCCTCGAGGACGAGCCGGTCGTGGTCGAGGACGAGGAGGCGACCTCGGCGATGCCGGCGGAGACGCTCTCGCGCGACGACGCGCCAGACCTGGTCTCCCCGATGGCCGACCTGCCCGCCGGCGCCGCCTTCGGCAGTCTGGTCCACGCGGTGCTCGAGCATGCCGACCCCCAGGCGAGCGACCTGCGCGCCGAGCTGCACGGCCGGGTGGCCGAGCAGCTCGGCTGGTGGCCGGTCGACGCGACGGCGGAGGCGGTCGCCGAGGCGCTGGTCCCGCTCCACCACACGCCGCTGGGCCCACTGGTCCCCGGACTCACGCTCGCCGACGTGCCCCGGAGCGACCGCCTCCGGGAGCTCGACTTCGAGTTCCCGCTGGCCGGCGGCGACAGCGCCCGCACCCGCGCCGGCTCCCGTGCCACCGGGCCGCCGGTGCGGCTCGCCGCCCTCGCGAGGCTGTGGCGGCGGCACCTGCCGCCCGACGACCCCCTCGCGCCCTACGCGGCCACCCTCGAGCGGCCGGGCCTCGGCGGCCAGGTGCTCCGGGGCTACCTGTCGGGCTCGGTCGACGTGGTGCTCCGGGTGCCCGGCCCCGATGCGGAGCCGCGCTTCGTCGTCGCCGACTACAAGACCAACCTGCTGGGCGACCCGGGGCGCCCGGTGACGGCGGCCGACTACGGTCCGGGGGAGCTCGCCGCGGCGATGCTGCACTCCCACTACCCCCTCCAGGCGATCCTCTACTCCGTCGTCGTCCACCGCTACCTGCGATGGCGGCTGCCCGGCTACGACCCCGAGCGGCATCTGGGCGGTGTGCTCTACCTCTACCTGCGCGGCATGTGCGGCCCCGACTCGCCGGTGATCGGCGGGCATCCCAGCGGGGTGTTCAGCTGGTCGCCGCCGGCCGGACTGGTCACCGACGCCTCGGACCTGCTGGGCGGAGAGGGGGCGGCGTGACCGAGCTGTTCGAGCCCGAGGGGCGACACGACCGGCGGCTGGCGCGGTCGGCCACAGGACCGCTCGCGACGTTCAACGCCGCCGGCGTGCTCGAGGCCGGAGACGTCCACGTGGCGACCCGGGTGGCCGACCTGGTCGGCGAGCGCGACGCGACGGTGCGCCTGGCGGTGGCCCTCGCCGTGCGCGCCGTACGCCGCGGCTCGGTCGCGGTCGACCTCGCCGAGGTGCGCGACCTGCTGCCGGACGCGGACTGGCCCGATCCCGACACCTGGCTGACGGCGGTGGCCGCCAGCCCCCTGGTCGAGGCCTCGGTCGTCCACGTCGACGACGGACTGCTCTCCCTCGACCGCTACTGGCGGGAGGAGCGGCAGGTCAGCGACGACCTCCTCGCGCGCGCCTCGCAGCCCGCGCCGCCGCTCGACGTGGAGGCCCTGGAGCGAGGGGCGGCCCGGGTCTTCCCCGCCGGCTACGACGAGCAGCGCGCGGCCGCGCGCGCCGCCGCCGGCCGCTGGACCTCGGTGCTGACCGGCGGTCCGGGCACCGGCAAGACGACGGCCGTGGCGGGGCTGCTCGCACTGCTGGCCGAGCAGGCGGAGGGGCAGGGCCGCCCGCCGCGGGTGGCGCTGACGGCCCCCACCGGTAAGGCCGCCGCCCGGCTGGAGGAGGCGGTGGCCGCCGCCACCCGGGCGTTGCCCGACACCGACCGCGCCCGCCTCGGCACCCTCCACGCCGCCACGCTCCACCGGCTGCTCGGGTCCCGCGCGGACTCACGCACCCGCTTCCGCCACCACCGCGACAACCGGCTGCCCCACGACGTCGTCGTCGTGGACGAGACCTCGATGGTCTCGCTCACGATGATGGCGCGCCTGGTCGAGGCGGTCCGTCCCGACGCGCGCCTGGTGCTGGTCGGCGACCCCGACCAGCTGGCCTCGGTCGAGGCCGGCGCCGTCCTCGCCGACCTGGTCGCGGGTCTGGGCGAGCGCGACCCCGGCGCCGTCGCGGCGCTGCGCACGTCCCACCGCTTCGGCGAGCGGATCGGCGCGCTGGCGGCCGCGATCCGCGTCGGGGACGCCGAGGCCGCCCTCGATCTGCTGCGGGCAGGTGGCTCCGAGGTCGAGCTGGTCGACCCCGCCACGGTCGACGCCGACGCGGTGGTGCGCTCGGCGGCGCTGGCCTCCGCCCGCGCGGTCCACGAGGCCGCGACCACCGGCGATGCCACGGCCGCGCTCGCAGCGCTGGACCGGCACCGGCTGCTGTGTGCCCACCGGGAGGGGCCGTGGGGCGCAGCGCACTGGAACCGCCGGGTGGAGGGGTGGCTCGGCGAGGAGCTCGGCACGCCGGTCGGCGGCGCCTGGGGCCGCGAGTGGTACGCCGGCCGGCCGGTGCTGGTGACCGCCAACGACTACGGGCTGGGCCTCTACAACGGCGACACCGGCGTGGTGGTCGACGACGCGGGCGCCCTCCGCGTCGTCATCGGGAGCGTCGGGACGCCGCTCTCCTTCGCGCCGTCCCGGCTCACCGACGTCGAGACGATGCACGCGATGACGGTGCACAAGAGCCAGGGCAGCCAGGCCCGCGAGGTCACCCTGCTGCTTCCCGAGCAGGACTCCCGGCTGCTGTCCCGCGAGCTCTTCTACACCGGCGTCACCCGCGCCCAGGGGCGGGTGCGGGTCGTGGCCACCGAGGCCGCCGTACGCGCCGCCGTGGAGCGGCGCGCGCGGCGCGCGTCGGGGCTGCGCCAGCGGCTCGCTCGCGCCTCGGAAACCGAAACACCGGCGTAACCGCCTCGCGTTAGCCTCGACGCATGCCCTATCTCATGCGGGTCGAGCTGCCCGACGTCCCGGGCTCCCTGGGTCGCGTCGCGACCGCGATCGGCGAGGCCGGCGCCGACATCGAGGCGCTGGAGATCGTCGAGCACCGCGCCGACGGGTCGGCCGTCGACGACGTGCTGCTCGAGATGGGAGCGGGCGCCATGCCCGACTCCGTGGTGTCGGCCTGCAACGCGCTCGACGGCGTCAACGTCGTCTGGATCACCCGCTATGCCGCGGGCGGCAACCTCTTCCTCGACCTCGAGGTCGTCGAGGAGCTCACGACGTTGGGCTCCGACGCGCTCGACGGGCTGATCGGGATGCTGCCGATCGCGTTCCGGGTGGACTGGGCGGCCCGCGTGGAGCGCGGCCCGGAGGGCCCGGTCGTGGTGCGGGCCACCGACGCCGCGCCCGCGGAGCTGCCCTGGCTCGACCTGACCCAGGCGTCGCGGATCCCCGACTGCGACGACGTGACCCTGTGCTGCGCGGCGCCGCTGTCGGTCGACGAGCTGATCGTGCTCGGACGCATGGGAGGGCCGGCGTTCCTCGACTCCGAGCTCGCCCGGCTCGGCCACCTGGTGTCGCTGGCGGCGTCGATCGCCCGCCCCGCGGCCCCCGCTCGCTCCGCGAGCGCCGGTCGTGTGCCCGGGCCGTCCTAGTCCCAGCGTGGGCCAGGCACACGACCAGGCGGAGGAGGCCGCCGCTCGCCTCCGGGAGCTCACCGGCCGGACGTCGTACGACGCGGTGCTGGTGCTGGGCTCCGGCTGGGCGCCGGCCGTGGACGCCTGGGGTACGCCGAGCCACCGGCTGCCGCTCGCGGACCTGCCGCACGCTCACGTGCCGGCGGCCGAGGGCCACCGGGGCGAGGCGCTCACCTTCGACGTGGACGGCGCCGCGGTCCTGGTGCTGTCGGGCCGCACCCACCTCTATGAGGGCCACGGCGTGCGACCGGTGGCCCACGGGGTGCGCACCGCTGCCGCCCTGGGAGCGCGCCGGGCGGTGCTCACCAACGCCAACGGGAGCCTCCGGCCCGAGTGGGCCGTCGGCATGCCGGTCCTCGTCCGCGACCACGTCAACGCCACCGGCGTCTCCCCGGTGGAGGGCGCCCACTTCGTCGACCTCACCGACGCCTGGTCGCCGGCGCTGCGCGCGCTGGCCCGCACCTGGGACCCGGCTCTGCCCGAGGGCGTCTATGCCCAGCTGCGCGGTCCCCACTACAACACGGCCGCCGAGGCGGAGTGGCTGCGCCGCGTCGGCGCCGACCTGGTCGGCATGTCGACGGTCCTCGAGGCGATCGCGGCCCGCGAGGCCGGCCTCGAGGTCGTGGGCGTCTCCACGGTGACCGCGATCGAGGGCGGCGGGGAGGTCACCGACCCGGGGGACGTGGTCGCGGCGGCCGAGGCCACCGCGCGCCGTCTCGGGCCGCTGTTGCGGCTGCTGGTGAGCGGGTGAGTGAGGGTACGCCGGCCCTCGGTGGATCGCGGCTCAGTCGACGCCGCGGATGCGGGTGACGAAGACCGACCCGAGCAGGCAGAAGGCGCAGCTCGCCGCATAGACGAGCCCGTAGCCGAGCGACCAGGAGTCACCGTGCGTGGTCACCGGCCCGCCGAGTGCCTTGACGGCGACCACGATCGCCCCGGCGACGACCGGCGCGGCGACCTGGGGCGCGGCGGCGGCGATGTTGATGACGCCGAGGTCCTTGGCCCGCTCCTCGGCCCCCGGCAGCACCTGCGTGATCAGCGCGAAGTCGACGGCCTGGTAGATCCCGTAGCCGCAGCCCAGCACCGCGGCGGCCACCATCGCCGACGGCCAGTTCTGCGACACCGCGAGGATCGCCGCCGCCAGCGCCACGACCACACCCGACCAGATGACGAAGGGCTTGCGCCGGCCGACGCGGTCGCTCCAGGCGCCGACGAGGACGGCCGTCAGGATGATCGTCGCTCCGTAGATCGTCGTGAGTGTGACCAGGCGGCCATCGGCGTCGTCGTCGCTGAAGCCCAGGCCGTCGGTGAGGTAGTAGAGGAAGTAGGCCAGCGCGGTGAAGTTGCCGAGGTTGACCAGGAACCTGGTGATCCAGGCCCAGGCGAAGTCCGGGTGCTCCTTCGGGCTGACCCAGAACGAACGCAGGAACGGCCCCGCGCGCCACGGCTCGACGGGGTGGTCGCGGGGCAGCGCCAGATCGCGCGAGCCGAACACGTAGGGCAGGGACAGCACGACCAGCACCCCGGCCAGCACCGTGTAGCCGCTCGCGATGCTGCCGGTCGCCTCGGCGATCTTGACGCCCACCAGCACGCCCAGGGTGCCGGCGAGGGCCACGAGTCCGCCGATCAGGCCCCGGCGCGGCACGGGCACCTGGTCGGGCACGGACGCCGTCACGGCGGCGTACCCCATGTTGAGCGTGAGCTGGACGCCGCACCACCCCAGGAGCAGCGTGGTCACGCCACCGGCGTGGCCGAGCAGCAGCAGCGAGACGGCGCCGCCCAGCACCCCGCCGACGGCCCACGGCAGTCGCCGCCCCAGGCGCGAGAGCGTGCGGTCGGAGAAGGCGCCCCACAGCGGGTTGCAGACCATCGACACCAACGCGCCCGCGAACAGCACGGCCGACAGCACGACCTCCTTGTGGTCGGGCGAGGCGGCCTTGGCCTGCTCGGCGAGCAGCACCTGGATCGGCCCGAACCAGCCGGAGGTGATCCCGAGGTTGAGCAGGACGACGGCGGCCACCCAGCGGGCGGGCGGCGTGACGGTGGGCTCGGCGAGGGGGGATCGGGCGGCCGCGGCCTCACCCGGAACGGTGGTCACGGCACGTCATTGTGCGGCGTCGCGCCGCTCCACGGAAGCACCGTCCGGGTCGAACCTCTGCCGGAACGTGAAGGCGTACGCCGTCGGCCCGTGCCGTCTCACGTGCTCCAGCCGCTCGACCGCCTCGGCCGCTCTCGGCCGGTGACCGACGGGCACCCACCACAGGACCGTGATCAGGTCGTCGGGCTTCTCGAACCACTCCCGTCGTCGCCGCAGGTAGTCGGCATGGGCGGACCGGTAGACGTAGTCGGACAGCGCGTCCACCGACTCCCAGGTGGAGAAGTTGACCAGGATCGAGTCGTCGTCGGGGAACGGCCGCTCGGCGATCGCGTTGCCGTCGTCGGTCTGGAAGCGCCACAGGAAGCCGGGGCTGGCGTCGGCCAGGGCGTTGATCTCGTCGAGCGCCGCCATGAACTCCGCCACCACCGGTGAGTCCTCGGGCGCCACCAGCCGCCCGACGTTGAGCTGGGCGAGGTCGTGGCTGCGCATGCGGCGAGGCTACTGGTAGGACTGGAGGGTGAAGGTCGTCGTGCTCACCGGCGCCGGCATCTCGGCCGAGAGCGGGGTGCCGACCTTCCGCGACGCACAGGGCCTGTGGGAGGGCCACCGGGTCGAGGACGTCGCCACGCCGGAGGCCTTCGCGGCCCAGCCCCACGTCGTGCACCGCTTCTACGACGCCCGCCGCTCGGCCCTGGCGACCGTCGAGCCCAACGCCGCCCACGCCGCACTGGCCCGCCTGGAGGAGTCGGTCGGCGACGACCTGCTCGTGGTCACCCAGAACGTCGACGACCTGCACGAGCGGGCCGGGTCGCGGCGGGTGCACCACATGCACGGCCACCTCCGGTCGGCGCGGTGCACCGCGTGCGGGGCGCGGGTCACCTGGCACGACGACCTGGTGCACGGACCGGCCTGCCCCGGCTGCGGCGCCGCGGCGCTGCGACCCGACATCGTCTGGTTCGGCGAGGTGCCGCACGGCATGGACGAGATCGAGGGGGCCCTCGCCGACGCCGACCTCGACGTCGCCGTCGGCACCTCCGCTCTGGTCTATCCGGCCGCCGGCTTCGTGCGGCTGGCCCGGATGTGGGGCGCGCGCACGCTCGAGCTCAACCTCGAGCGCAGCGCGGCGACGTCGCTCTTCGACGAGTCACGCCTGGGGCGCGCCTCGGAGCTGGTGCCCGCCTGGGTCGAGGAGCTGCTCGGGCCGGACGTTCCTACTGGCGAGTAGCATCGGTGCATGAGGCGCACGATCTACGACGAGGACCACGAGGCGTTCCGCGAGTCGGTGCGGGAGTTCCTCGACCGCGAGGCGCGGCCCCACCTGGAGGACTGGGTGGAGGCCAAGGCGCTGCCGCGGTCGTTCTGGCTGGCGGCCGGCAAGCAGGGCCTGCTCGGGCTCGAGGTGCCCGAGGCCCACGGCGGCTCCGAGGCCGGCGACTACCGCTTCAACGCCGTCTTCACCGAGGAGCTGGCCAAGGTCAACATGGCGCTGCCGTCGTGCGTCGGCATCCACGCCGACATCGTGGCTCCCTACCTGGTCCACCTCACCACCGAGGAGCAGAAGCAGCGGTGGCTGCCGGACTTCTGCTCCGGTGAGCTGCTCACCGCCATCGGCATGACCGAGCCCAGCGGCGGCTCCGACCTCGCGGCCCTCAAGACGACCGCCGTACGCGACGGCGACGACTGGGTGGTCAACGGCTCCAAGACGTTCATCACCAACGGCTACTCCGCCGACCTCGTGCTGGTTGCCGCGCGCACCAGCCCGGAGAA
>CAZQCA010000063.1:0-14717 GCA_964591845.1 uncultured Nocardioides sp. | reverse complement strand
CCTTCGACATCGCCGACGTCAACCCCAACCCGGCGCGGTTCGACCTCAAGAAGGCGGAGGCCATCAACGCCGCACAGATGCGGCTGATCGGCCTCGGCGACATGACCGAGCGGGTGATCCCCTTCCTGGAGCGCGACGGGATCGTCGCGACGCCGATCACCCCGGCGCAGCGCGAGCTGCTCGACGCCGCGATGCCGCTCGTCCACGAGCGCATCAACAAGCTGACCGAGGCCGCCCCGATGCTCGGCTTCCTCTTCGCAGACGAGGAGTCGTTCGTCCGGGAGGAGCCGCTCGACGACGACGGCCGAGGCGTGGTGCGCGCCGCCCACGACGCGCTGGCCTCGCTGCCCGACTGGACGACGTCGGCGATCGACGAGGCCCTGCGGGCCGGCCTCGTGGACGGACTCGGCCTGAAGCCGCGGCTGGCGTTCGGGCCGGTGCGGATCGCCGTCACGGGCCGGCGGGTGTCACCGCCGCTGTTCGAGTCCCTGGAGCTCCTGGGTCGCGACCGCACGCTGGCGCGACTCGCGGGGGCGCTGGGCTGATGAGCGACTGGGTGCCGCCCTCGGGCGGCGACGGGGGCGGCTCCGAGGCGGGGGCCGCGCCCCCACCTCCACCCGCGGGGTCCGCGGGCCCGTACGGCGCCCCGGTCCCGCTGCCACCCCCGCCGGGATACCCGCAGCCGGGCTACCCGCCGCCGTACCCGGCGCCGTACGGGAGCGGCTACCAGCCGGCGTACGGGCCACCCCCGCCCTACGCGGGGGCCCCCTACGCACGGCCTCCGGCCGGGGGTCAGCTGCCCACCGGCCCGCTGGAGTACCACGAGCTTCACCTTGCGGGCCGCTCCGGCTGGTGGTGGTCGCTGCTCGGCCTGGTCGTCGCGTTCGCCGGCTTCTTCGTCACCCAGCTCGTGATCACGGTGCCGTTCGTGCTCGCGGCGATGGCCTCGGGCGACTCCCTGCAGGCGGCCGTGGAGTCGTTGGCCGACCTGGACGACCCGACCCCGCTGTCGATGGCCTACCTGCTGCTCAACCTGGCCGTCCTCACCCCGGTGGTGTGGCTGGTGACCCGCTACGTCATCGGTCTCAAGCCGGGCTGGACCTCCTCGGTCCGGCCGAGGCTGCGATGGGGCTACTTCGGGGTCTGTCTGGGGCTGGCGTTCGTCGCCCTCCTGGCGAGCGTGACGGTCTCCTACCTGCTGCAGGGGTCGGGCGACTCGGGAGACGCCGAGCTCGTGTCGGAGCTCGACTCGCGCACCCGCGACCTGGCGCTGGTCATCCTCCTGCTCACGCCCCTCCAGGCGGCCGGCGAGGAGTACGGCTTCCGCGGCTACCTCATGCAGGCGTTCGGCTCCCTGTTCCGGTTCCTCGGGCCCCAGGGACGCCGCGCCGTCGCCGTCCTCGCGTCGGCGACGATCTTCGCGATCGCCCACGGCTTCGGCCAGAGCATCCCCGTGTTCTTCGACCGGTTCGCGTTCGGCGTGGTGGCCGGGGTGCTGGTGATCGTCACGGGCGGCCTCGAGGCCGGCATCGCCATGCACGTCCTCAACAACTACCTGGCCTTCGGATTCGCGCTGGCGACCGGCACGCTCGCCGACTCGCTCAACCCGACCGGCGGGAGCTGGTGGATGATCCCTACGACGCTCACCCAGTCGCTGGTCTATCTCGGGCTCGCCTGGTGGGTGGCGCGGCGGCTGGGCCTGGCCACGCGTGCGGAGCCGGACGTTTTGGCTGCCTCTCGCGGCCTTGTGTATCGTTCTCCAGCGGCCTCACCCCCTGCGACGGACCGGTCCGCGTGAGCGGTGGCCGACCCGTCACGAGCAGTGATCGGGCGGGGCCGAACCCTTGGGGTATGGTGTAATTGGCAGCACGACTGATTCTGGTTCAGTTAGTCTAGGTTCGAGTCCTAGTACCCCAGCGAGTGGCTCGTCGAGCACATCCCGGAGGCCTCCAGGTCACCGGGATTTTGTGTGCAACGCGCCGTTTCGTTAGAGTTCCGCAGGTTGCCGCAGCATGCTGCGGTCGACGCAGGGCCCCCGTTGTGTAGCGGCCTAGCACGCCGCCCTCTCAAGGCGGTAGCGCCGGTTCGAATCCGGTCGGGGGTACCACTCCGAAAAGCGGTCCTGACCAGCGGAAACGCTGGGACGGACCGCTTCTGCATTTCCGTCGAAATCACGCTCGGGCAACACTGGGGCAACACGGGGCAACAGCTCTCGGCGCTGACGGGCGGTCTCGCGTGCTCGATCCAGGGCGTCCCCGACCTCGTCCAGGCGGTCCTCGAAGAGGTGGCCGTAGGTGTCCAGGGTCATGGTGGCCGAGGCGTGTCCGAGCATCTGCTGGACGACCTTCACATCGGCCCCGCTGGCGATCGCGAGGCTGGCTGCCGTGTGCCGGAGCTGGTGTGGGTACAGGTCGGGGACGCCGATGGTTCGCGCGGCCGCGCTGAACGCCGTGCGGAAGGTGCTGACTCGCAGCGGTTGGCCGTTGCGGATGCCGGCGAAGACCAGATCGTCGGGCTTCCGACCGGCAACGTGGCCGGCCAGCTCGGCCACCAGGAAGCGCGGGATCGGCACCTCCCTTCGTTGATGGGTCTTGGGGGTGCCCCACACGAGTCCCTGGCCCTGCACCGGGGTCACGGACTCGGCGATGACCGCTCGGTTGCGCCGAAGGTCGAGCCGCCCGACCCGGAGCGCTGCCATCTCCCCGAAGCGGACCCCGGTGTAGGCCAAGAACAGCACGACCAGCCGATAGGTCTCGTTCGCGCGGGTGTCGAGGCTGCTGAACTTGCTCGCTTCGGTGGGGTAGCCGGTGGCCGTGGCCAGGTCCTCCACCTGGTCGTGGGTGAGGTAGCGGTGCTCGTGCCGCACCGTGCGGGGCAGGTTCACCCCGACGGCGACGTTGCGGGCCAGCCGACCGTCCTTGACCGCTAGGTCGAGGACCAGGCTGAGCACCCGGTGGATCTTGTGGACGGTGGCGGGGGAGTGGCGACCCGCCAGGTCGCTGATCCAGGCCTGGACGTCGCTGTGGGAGACGTCGGCGAGCTTGACCCGGTCCCACTTCGGCCGGATGTGTTTGCGCAGGATCCCGGCGTAGCGGGAGCGCGTGGTCGGCTTGAGATGTGCCTGGCCCTCGAGCCATGGCTGCGCCCACTCGCCGACGGTGACCTTCGCGAGCGCCGGGTCCACGTAGGTCCCGACGACCTTGGCGCTTTCGACGCCGGCGAGGAACCTTTCGGCGTCGACCTTGCGCCGGAACGTCTTGTTGCGTTGCACGCCGGCCGGTGTCCGGTAGTGCGCCCGCCAGGTGGTCTGCCCATCGCGGAGGCGCTTCTCGATGCTGGCCATGTCTCATCCTGCCTCTGGGGTCGGCAGGCTGTCGCCGGTCACCGGGGTCCCTGTTGACGGTTGGTCTGTTCGGTGAGCCAGAGGATGAGGTCGGTGCGCCAGTAGCGGACGTGGCGGCCGAGGCGGAAGCTGTGGGGTCCGTCGCCGGTGTGGCGCCAGTAGCGCAGGGTGGCGACGGGCAGGCGCAGGAGCTGGGCGGCTTCGGTGATGGTGAACATCTCGTCGTGTTCGTGGTTGCCGTGGTGGTGGCCGTGGGTGGGTGTGGTGGTCATGGTGACCCCTCCTGTCGTGTCGGTTGGTGCTGGTACTTCAAACGCGGAAGCGGTGGCGAGTGGACACCGTTGGCGTCCACTGTCCGGATGGAAGGCACCAATTTCCGCCCGTCCTGGGCTGCGCCCGTCCCGGCGGGCGGGGGACGGGCGATGGGACGGGCGGAGGTGTTTGCGCAGGTCAGCGCCGTGTGGGGGTCGCTCGTCTGAAAGTCGGGGACTTCTCGGATGGTGAGACGTCGCGGAGCTCGGTGTGCCCGGGTGGCGAGAAGGAGGACTGGCCCGCGGGGGGTCAGAAGCCGATGCTTGGGTCCGCCGGGTGGGGGCGCGAGGGCTCGAGGGGTTCGGTGCGCCTTCTTTCGAACTCGCGTCGGTTCTCGGCTCTCCGCTGCTGCTGTGCACGCCGGTGGGCGTCATTCTGACGGACTCGTGCGGGTCCGTTGGGTCCGTACCGGTCTATGGCGTCGATGGCTTGGAGGCGGGCGTGGGTGACGCCGAGGTCGGCTCGGTCCCGGCCGAGGGCTTGTTCCCAGATCGTCCGGGCTTGTTCTGGGGTGTCTGCGACGAGGTGGGCGGTGTTGTGGTGGCGGCCGCGGGTCATCCCGACGTAGGTCGCCGCGGCCGTGGTGGTCTCGCCGGCGACGAGGTGTGCCTCGGTGTTGGTGTCGCCTTGGGCGCCGTAGACGGTGGTGGCGTAGGCCAGCTCGACCGAGGCGTGGGCGTACCAGGCGGGGATCTCGCGGGTCTGGCCGCGGTCGTTGCGCAGGGTGACGGTCTGGTCGGTGAGGTGGGTGATGGTCCAGGTCTGCCGGTTGGCGACTCCCAGTTGCCAGTCGTTGCGGCGGGTGGCCACCCGGTCCCCGAGGCCAAGCCGTTCACCGGACTCGTTGACCACGACCCGGTCGTTGTCGACGAGGCCTTCGGCGACGAGCCGGTCGCGGATCGCGCCGTTGAGCGCGGCGACGTGGTCGCGGGTGTCGGCCATCAGCGCTCGGTTGGGGTGGCCGGTGAGGATCGCCTCGGCCGCTTCCTGGGCGAGGGTGTCGAGGCGTTCGGGTTCGCTGGCGTGCAGCCGGATCTGGCCGCGACGCCACAGCGCGTCGAACACGGTCTCCCCGGTGTCGTCGACGGGCTGGCCGCAGCGCATCGCGAGGCTGATCTTGGCGTAGCCGGGGTCGGCGAACCGGTGCACCACCTCCAGCGACACCGTCGCCTCTGCGTCGGAGTGCTGGGCGGCGAGGTCGAGGACGCCGCCGCGGCCGACTGCGGGGAGCTGGTGCCGGTCGCCCATGAACGCCACCCGTGCGTCGGCATGGTGGGCGATCTCGAGGAGGGCGCGGGCGGTGTCCTGGTCGAGCATCCCGGCCTCGTCGATGACCAGCAGGTCACCTGCGCTGATCCTGGCGCGCGCGTCGAGGGGTTCGGTGGGGGTGTGGGTCCAGTGGCCGTCGTCGTCCCAGCTCCATCCCCACTGGTGGGCCAGCCAGGCGGCCGAGAACGCCGGTGCGTCGATCTCTCCGGCCGCGACCTCGGCCGCCTTCAAGGTGGGGGTGACCACCAGCATCCGGTGCCCGCGCCGCCCGAGCTGGTCCTTCGTGGTCGCGAGGGTGGTGGTCTTCCCCGCCCCGGCTGCGCCCTCGACCACGAGCAGCTGCCGCGACCCCACCAATGCGGCCACCGCCGCCCGCTGCCCGGGGTCGGCGCTGACCGCGGTCAGCGCGTCGAGCTTCGCCTCGCGGCCGCCGGCGTAGGACAGGAGGCCGAGGAGTCGGGTGATCCGGTCCTCGACCGCGATCACCTGCGGCGACGTGAGGGCTCTGACGTGCTGCGGAACGTCGTCGCGGTCCAGCAGTGGTGTGCACGCTGCGACCGCGCGAGCGGTCAGGTCCTCGGCGAGCTCGATCCGGACCGCCGGATCGGCGACCAGCCCGGTCTCGGCGATCCACCGCTCGACCTGCCCACGGACGTCGGCGGCGTTCCACGCCGACCGCTTCGACCCCAGCCGCGAGAGCACCAGGCCGACCGCGCCGTCGCGATCCAACGCACCGGGCCGGGGCGATATGAAGCCGGCGGGTCCGGGTGGGTCGGCATATCCCAGGGCGCGGAGCTCGTCGTTCCACGCCGCGACCATCGCGGCCCCGTCGGTGGGGACGACCTTGTCGGGTCGGGCCTGTGCCCAGGCGCGCCGATCCCAGACCTGCCGCAGCCGTGGACCAGGCTCTTCGCCCAGGTGCGTGGCTCGCCACTCGGCCTCGAAGCGTTCGATGTGGCGGTGGATCTGCGCTGCCCGGGCACTGAACCGCGCCGCGTACGGCGCCAGATCGACCAGCTCCCCCGACGCCGGATCGATGGTGAGGCCGTGGGCGGACAGGGACGCCCGGAAGCCCGGATCGGTGGCCACAGCGGCATGGCCGATCCCGTTGATCGCCTCCAAGTAGTCTCTGGCCGCGACCGAGTGCAGGCCCCGCCACTTGCCGGCGGCGAAGACCCGGGCGTTGACCTGGAGGTGGAGGTGTCGATGCGGGTCACCGGCACGCGAGGTGTAGTGGCGGATCACCGTCGCCTCGACCTGCTCGACTGGGACCTGCACCTGCCGGCCCCGCGGACCCACCCGGGTGGTCGCGTGCTCGGCGACCCAGCCGATGATCTGCCCGGCCGCCCGGTCCTGCGCCTCATCGAGTGCGGCCGAGACCTCGGGATACAACGCTGCGGCCAGGGACCAGGTCTTCGGGCCGTTGACCGTCACCTCGACGAACCGGAGCGCGTTCGCGTCGTCCCGGAGCCGACCCTTGGCTGAGCCCGTCTCGACGTCGTACCCGGCCACCCACCCCTCGTAGCTCTGCGCGTCGAGCTCGCCGACGCGGGTCAGGCTCACCGAGTCGCTCACATCGGCAACGAACCGGGTCGCGACACCCGACCCCTCAGCGAGGTAGTAGTCATCGGCGCGGGAGTGGTCCGCCTCGACATAGGCACGCGCGGCAGCAGCCGAGCCGCGGTAGAACTTCATCCCACCCTGCATGCCACCACCCCGATCCCAGCGCCGGGCGAGGCCGTCAACAACAGCCAGCAACGTCCAACAACCACCCTGGAAATGCCGCTCGGCCCGCCCCACAGGGGCGGACCGATCTACGTCCTTCGTAGCATGCGTGCCGCAACGAAGGAAGGGGTTGGAGCTGCCAGAAGCCTAGTAAATCAAGAGGATTCTGGCAGCCATCGATAATCAAGAGGACTCAACGATCAAGGCTCGGGAGCGTGGAGTCCTTTCGAGGTGGATGTCGCCTGCTGATCCGGACCTCGGTCCGAAGACTTCCCCGTCTCCGCACGGCTGTCCGGAGGGGCCGTGCGGGACACCCCGGCCCTGACCAGCGGTCGCGGGCTCGGGTGATCCGCAAGACGTTCCGTTGCGGGCCCGTCCTGATCAGCCGATGTCAGGACGCCTGATCTCATACGTGTCGACTGCTTCGAAGACGTAGGCGAAGGCGGTTCTCGTGTATGCGATTCCTCGTCCCTGTCGCCCAATCGTGTCGGGGTCTGCTGCTGATGGCCGCTTGGGGATGTGGTGGCTGTCGAGGTCCGCGGTGTCGAGGCGGTGCTTGTCGGCTCGGTGATGTACGGCGGCTACGAGGCGGAGGGCTGGGTCGAGTGCGGCGAGGCTGGCGTCACCGGGGCTGGTGTTGGCCAGGAGCAGCCCGCGGGGTGAGAGGTACTGGCGACAGTGCTCCCAGACGGGTCCCGTACAGGGAGATGAGCAGGTCGAAGCTGGCTGGCGGGATCGGGAGCGGCTCGGTGTAGTCGGCGTGGAGGAAGGAGATGTCGGCGCCGGCCCCAGGCAGAGTGCGCCCGTGGAGTTCGGCTGTCACGAGCGCCTTGTCGGCGAAGTAGCGGGCGGCGCGCGGCGATCGGTGTCGACGTGGTGACCCGATGGGATGGCCGTCGAGGGCGACAGGTCCAGGTAGCTGCCCGGGTAGAGCGCCTTCCTCGGACTCCAGCCCGCACTCAGGGCGCCGAACAGACCGGAGCGGTCGCCGATGCTGTTGCGGTGGGTGGTTCACGACAGTGCCGAACGGTCCCTGGCGTGGCTCTTGGGGGTGTTCATGCGACACGCTCGCTCGCCGAAGTGTCTGGCCGCTCAGCGAGCAGACCCTTCTCGAACGTCGCGCCGTCGCGGACAAGGGCCACGAGGTGTGGCGCAAGCGGACCTGGCGGTGTGAGGAGTCGTCGTGCCCGACCAGGGTGTTCACTGAGCAGGACCCGGAGGTTGCCGCGCCGCGGGCGTTGTTGACCACTCGGGCGTGTTGGTGGGCGATCAACCAGATCCGTCGCGAACACGCGAGCATCTCCCGGCCTGACTTGCACAGGTCGGGGCTGATTTCGGGATCGCTTCTGCGTTTGTGCTGGTCAGCGGGGTGCGGGTGGCGGTGGTGACACACTAAGCGGCTACGTTGCTGGCGTGTTCGTGCGGAAGGTGAAGACGGCGTCGGGTGCGATCGTCAACTCGCCGGTGCAGCCGAGTGGGGCGTACAACCCCCAACAACTGAAACCCCCACGTATACGCGAGCTCACCAATTGTCAGGTGTCGACGCCCCGGACCAGCCCGCTCCCGTCGCCCACCCGTCGTGGGACGTTGGCGCAACGCAATGGCGTCAACCCGCTCAACTCCATGTCTCATCGATTGCCTGTCCATCTGAGGCATCCAGGAAGAGCCATCTCGTACATCTGAGCGCACTGGTGGAGCGATCATGGCTCGTGTCCATTCCCGGAGCGGGCGCTGGCACACTTCTTGGCTCGCACGACGCCCAGGTGAATGCGTAGACGAGGGTCTCTTTGGCCAAGTACTCATCCGGCGACCCAGCGCCGACCGGTAGGGTGAGGTATCCGGTCTGAACGGTGTCAGATGCCCGCACCGTGGCCCCAGTCGCGTTCCGGTAAGCAGCTAGAGCCTCGTCGGGGGTTAACGCTGGCTTCACACTTCGGGCATCTGTGGGCGTGAATGTCTCCCCTACGGCTGCATCAATGATCACGGGCTTGCCGGAAGGCGAATCGTCCTCAGCATGACCTGCAACCTGCATTGCTGCTCCGGCAACAACCACCGTCAGGCAGCCCGCTAGCAGCGTCCATCTTGCGCTCATCACTGCAACCCCCTAGTTTCGAGCGTCCCACGAGGTGAATACGTTAGCACCAGCGTCATACTTGTAATTGAACGAGCAAACGGGTCCTTGCGATGCTCCGCTGAGGGTTCCAGAAACCCAGGCTCCCCCCACTGTAGTCTGCATTTCGATGGGATACGTTCCCGTCCCTGCGTTTGCCTTGTTGGTCGAGGAACCCATCATTACGGTCTGACAGGCATGGGACACCTCGCTTGAGGCCAACGCCCAACCGTGCCCCCATTTTCCTTGGTTCGAGTTCTTGGTTACACAACTTGTGTAGCCACCGGCTTTGCCGCAGTCCTGCAAGTAGTAGTATTTGTTTGTGTCGGGGGGACCCGGCGTGTCGACTTTAATCCGGAACCAAACTTGATCTCCGCCGGAGTCGTTGCCACAGTTGTAGGCATGGACTGCGCCGCCGCCGATTGCCCAGAAGCGACAGAATTTCGTCGAACCTGTTCCAGGATCATCGATGACGTGTACGAAACCGAGTTGAACGATCTCGTCTGAGGTCTGCGGTTCGATGGCGATCCATACACTGGCTTGGTCGCCTTCATCCCCCGATCCAGGCACACAAACGTCACCGCTCTTACGCAGGCGGACTGGCGCTCGAATGCCCGTGACATCGTCAGGTGCCCATGTGTCTGATCGCCAAGCGTGGTTGGCTGTGCCCACGCATGCATCCGCGACTGCCGGCGGCTGGGCTACCAGAACAGCCGCGGGAGCCGTTACCACAAGTGTGACGAGGAGCTGGATACGGAGCACCTTGGTTCCCTTCTGCCGATTATCTCCAGTTGGACGACCAGCCTCCTCCCCGCGTTCCATGACCTTCAATGGTCGGCATGGATCTGGCCGCGTGCCTGCTGAGCCGACGCCGTCACCGGGAGCGAGTCGACCCAGATCGCATGGGTCTCCGACGGGGAAGGGTTGAGACACGAGCGACGGTGACCCATGGCCGGCACTCGCAACTCAGTCGCAAGGAGAACGCAGCGCTACACAACCGGTCCTGGCCCTTCGCCAGCTTCTGCTGTAGGGGTCGCAGAGTGGGTGCGGGAAGCCGCACATGTGCCTATCTCCGCCGATGCCGTCCCGGAACATCGACCGCGTGATGTATGAGGATCCTTCTCGCAGTCTGCGGATTCGTGCCCACAGCCCGCCCAGCCGCATTCATGCTGGCACCGGTGAGGTGGAGGTCAACCAGCTTCCCTGTGATATTATGTCAAGTGTCGGAACGTAGCCACGTCTCCGTCCTCGCCTCACGATTGCACCCTCGTCAGTTGGGGTATCCGCACGAGCATTTCGGCGTGCGAGCGCACGATCGAGCGCCTCGACAGCCCGCTCGACTGATGCTGGGTTGTTTGACAGGGATTCGGGGAGGCGTACCACTCTGAAGAGCGGTCCGGACCAGCGGAAACCCTGGGACGGACTGCTTCGCATTTCCGTCGAAATCACGCTCGGGCAACGCTGGGGCAACACGGGGCAACAGCTGGCGGCGCTGACGGGCGGTCTTACGTGCTCGATCCAGGGCGTCCGCGACCTCGTCCAGGCTGTCCTCGAAGAGGTGGCCGTAGGTGTCCAGGGTCATGGCGGCCGAGGCGTGGCCGAGCATGTGCTGGACGACCTGGCATTAGCCGGGAGTCGCGGACGCGAGGGCGCTCTGATCTCGGCTGCCAGATCAGAACGGGTGGGAGTGCCGACCGTTCTGGCCGGCCGGGGTCGGGATGGCCGGGGAGCGGGCGGGCCCGCTGTCTAGCGCCCCGCGACCAGCCAGGCGAGGGCGTGTTCCACCGCGCGTGAGTGCCCGTGGGAGACGGCGGAGAGTCGCGCGACGACGACGTCGGGGTCGACGAGGCCGGCTTCGATCAGCGCGGCGACGAAGTTGCGGTCCTTCTCGCGGAAGGCAACGAGCTTGGCGGCGCACAGGTCTTCCTTGTCGAGGCAGAGGCCGGTGAACCGTGGCTGGCCGTCTGGGGCGGCGGTGTTGGCGTTCTGCACCTTGACCAGTCGGTCACGCCAGCCCTCGGGCAGCACTGCGGTCTGCAGGTCGACCCCGTCGATGCTGAACCCGTGCAGCTCCTCGAAGGGAGAGAGCTCGCCGGCGACGCCCTCGATGAGGTTGGCCAGTCGGGCGGCCTCGTCATTCGTGTCCGCGATGGGCAGGATGTCGACCTCGATGGACATGGTGGCCTCGGCGGGGAGCTCGGACTCGTCGTAGGTGCCGAGGATTGCCTGTGAGCCGACCACGATGACCTCGGACTGCTGGAGGATCTGGCAGGCCGTGCGGATGGCGTGCTCCAACTGGTCTCGCCTCATCAGCCAGCCAGCTGGAGGATCTCGCGGCGCTGTTCGTCGGGGAGCAGGCCGGACATGGGGGAAACCTCACGCATCTCGATCGAGTCGCGATCGAGACCCGTCAGGACGCGGTGCAGCCCGGGGAGGTCGCCGCGGTCGACCAGCTCACGCCACCGCTGCAGGTTGCGCTCATGCGGCTGGCCCGTCACCCCGTCTCCAAGGCGGTCCAGGTTGCGCTCGATCTTCGGTCGCCACTCGTTGAAGCTGTCACGGTTCAGGAGGGTCGAGAGCCGCCGGTGGAGCAGCCATGAGCGGCGTTCGGAGCGAGTCAGCGTGGGGACCACGGGACGGCGTACGACCTCGAGCCGGCGGCCCATGCACGACAGCAGCCGGTCGAGCTGGTTGTCGCTGAGGTCGACCTTGCCGGAGAGGAAGCCGCTGATGCTCGGCTGGCGTACGCCGCTGAGCCGGGACAGGTCGGACTGCGTGGTGCCCGTCTCGAGCATCACCTCGCGCAGAACCTCACTCCGACCCGTCATAGACGAGACCATAGCAGTTTGCACTATGGAATTGAGGTCACCGATCTGGCTCTCGGGCAACACTGGGGCAACATGAGGTCCAGAAACAGCCCGCAACGACCAATGACTGCCGATCGTCGATTGTGCCTCTGACCTGGGGTTTCATCGATTTCCAACGTCGTTCGCCGACCCCTCGGTCCCTCTCTCAAGGCGGTAGCGCCGGTTCGAATCCGGTCGGGGGTACCAATCCGAAGCGGTCCGAGCAGCGATGAGCCTGCGAGGGCCGCTTCTGCTTCTCCGTGGGTGCCGGCCGCCGGGCGGCCGTGTCCGATTCCCGCCAGAACCTGTCGGTGGCATGAGCCAGGATGGTCGCATGACGACGACCAGGGCGCGGCTCGACGCAGAGTCCTGCTACCGCGCGGTCAAGGCTCGCGACCGCCGGTTCGACGGTGTGTTCTACACCGCCGTGCGCACGACCGGCATCTACTGCCGGCCGTCCTGCCCGGCGCGCACGCCCGCCTTCGGCAACGTCTCCTTCCATCCCACGGCGGCCGCGGCACAGGCCTCGGGCTACCGCGCCTGCAAGCGCTGCCTGCCCGACGCGACACCCGGCAGCCCCGACTGGGACGTCGCCGCCGACGTCGCCGGCCGCGCGATGCGGCTTGTCTCCGACGGCCTGGTCGACCGCGAGGGCGTCGAGGGGCTGGCCCGTCACGTCGGCTACACCCCACGCCACCTCACCCGGCTCCTCACCGCCCAGCTGGGCGCCGGACCGCTGGCGCTCGCCCGGGCCCGCCGCGCCCAGACCGCGCGGGTGCTCATCGAGACCACGCAGCTCGGCTTCGCCGACATCGCGTTCGCCGCCGGGTTCGCCAGCGTGCGCCAGTTCAACGACACCGTCCGCGAGGTCTACGCCGCCAGCCCCACCGAGCTGCGCGGACGGCGCACCGGCTCCCGCGTGGACGACGGCACGCTGGGCCTGCGGCTGGCCGTTCGCACGCCGTACGCCGGCGGCGCGCTGCTGGACTTCCTGGCCGCCCGCGCCGTCACCGGCGTGGAGGCGGTCGACCTCGACGCCGGCACCTATGCCCGCACGCTCGCGCTCCCGCACGGGCCCGGCACGGTCCTGCTCACGCTCCACGACCATCCCGGGGCGAGCGGCACCGCCTTCGTCCCGGCCTTCTTCCGGCTCACCGACCTCCGCGACACGGCCGCCGCGGTCGAGCGCGTGCGCCGCCTGCTCGACGCCGACTGCGACCCGGTGGCCGTCGGCGACTCCTTCGCGGGCGACCCGATCCTCGGCCCCCTCGCCCGGAGGCGGCCCGGCCTCCGGGTCCCCGGACACGTCGACGGCACCGAGGTGGCCGTGCGCGCCGTCCTCGGTCAGCAGGTCAGCGTCGCGGCCGCGCGCACCGTGGCCGGACGTCTCGTGGCGACCCACGGCGCTCCCGTGACGACGTCGGTGGACGGGCTGACGCACCTCTTCCCGACGGCCGCCGACCTTGCGGGGCTCGACCCTGAGCCGCTGCCGATGCCGCGCGCGCGCGGCCGAGCGCTGGTCGCGCTCGGTGACGCCCTGGCCGCCGGCCGGGTGGTCCTCGACCGGGGCGCCCAGCGGCCCGACGTACGCCGGGCGCTGCTGGAGCTCCCCTGCATCGGGCCCTGGACCGCCGACTACGTCGCGCTGCGGGCCCTCGGCGACCCCGACGTCTTCCTGCCCACCGACCTCGGCACCCGCGACGCCCTGATGCGCGCGGGCGCCGCACCCACCGACGCGGCCGCGCTGGCCGAGCGGTGGCGACCGTGGCGCTCCTATGCGCAGGTGCAGCTCTGGCACTCGCTCGGCGCCGAACCCTCAGAGAGGATCTGACCATGTGGACCGTGATGGACTCGCCGGTCGGCGAGCTGCGCATCGTCGAGCACCACGGCTCGATCACCGCGATCGAGTTCTCGCCGTTCGGGCGGTCGCCCGACGGCCGTCCCCGCGGCGAGCGGGCCGACGACAGCGAGGTGCTGCGCGCCGCGGTGCGGCAGCTGACGGAGTACTTCGCCCGCGACCGCAAGGAGTTCGACCTGCCCCTGGCGCCGGAGGGCACCGACTTCCAGCAGCGGGTGTGGGCGCAGCTTCGTGAGATCGGCTTCGGCGACACCGCCTCCTACGGCGAGATCGCCCACCGGCTCGGCATGACCAACGCCGCGAGCAGGGCGGTGGGGCTGGCCAACGGCCGCAACCCCATCCCGATCGTCATCCCGTGCCATCGCGTGATCGGCTCCGACGGCAGCCTCACCGGCTACGCCGGGGGGGTCGAGCGCAAGCAGACGCTGCTCGAGCTGGAGCAGGACGCCCTGTTCTGACCGGGGACCCGGGTCGTGCCGCGACTCACTCCTCGGCGGCGCGACGCAGCGACTCCGAGAGCCGCTCGGCGGCTGCCAGCACGGCGGGGGCGTGCATCCGGCCGGGCTGACGCGAGAGGCGCTCGAGCGGTCCGGAGACCGACACGGCGGCGATCACCTTGCCGCCGGGGGAGCGCACCGGAGCCGACACCGAAGCGACCCCCTGCTCGCGCTCGCCCACGCTCTGCGACCAGCCCCGGCGGCGGATGCCGGAGAGGGCGGCGGCGGAGTAGGCGGCGTTCTGGAGTCCGCGGTGCATGCGCTCGGGGTCCTCCCAGGCGAGCAGCACCTGGGCCGCGGAGCCCGCCCGCATCGTCAGCTGGGAGCCGACCGGGATCGTGTCGCGCAGACCCGAGGGACGCTCGGCGGCGGCCACGCAGACCCGGTGCTCGCCCTGGCGGCGCCACAGCTGGGCCGACTCGCCGGTGATGTCGCGGAGCCGGGCGAGCACGGGCCCGGCCGCGGCGAGCAGCCGGTCCTCGCCGGCGGCGGCGGAGAGCTCGGCCAGCCGGGGTCCCAGCACGAAGCGTCCCTGCATGTCGCGGGCCACCAGGCGGTGGTGCTCGAGCGCGACCGCCAGCCGGTGTGCCGTCGGGCGCGCCAGGCCGGTGCCGGCGACCAGCCCCGCCAGCGTGGCGGGTCCGGCCTCGAGGGCGGAGAGCACGAGAGCCGCCTTGTCGAGCACGCCGACGCCGCTGGAGTTGTCCATATGGCAATACTGCCGTCTCAGATCATGGGATGCAAGTGCTACCGTGCC
>CAZQCA010000062.1:0-14737 GCA_964591845.1 uncultured Nocardioides sp. | reverse complement strand
AGGACTTGCCGACGCCGCCCTTGCCGCTGGCCACGGCGATCACCCGGGTCAGCGACCCGGGCTGGGCGAACGGGATCTCGCGAGCCGGCTGACCGCCGCGGAGGGAGGTCTGGAGCTCCGACCGCTGCTGGTCGGACATCACGCCCATGGTGACGACGACGCCGGAGACGCCCGGCACCTTCGACACCGCGGCCGTCACGTCGCGCGTGATCGCGTCGCGCATCGGACAGCCGGACACGGTCAGGAGCACGTGGACGGAGACGACCCCGTCGTCGGCCAGGTCGACCGACTCGACCATGCCGAGCTCGGTGATCGGCCGCCGGATCTCGGGGTCGTTGACGGTCGCCAGGGCGGCTCGGACCTGCTCGAGGGTCTGGTCGGGGGAGGAGGTGCTCACGAGGTCCAAGCCTACGGGTGGACCTCATGCCTGCGGGGCGGCGGGCTCCTCGTCGTCGGCGGTGCCGAGCCGCTCCTCCAGCTCCCCGAGGAGCCCCCGCAGCTCAGACCGGAGGTAGTCGCGGGTGGCCACCTCGCCCACCGACATCCGCAGCGAGGCGATCTCGCGGGCGAGGTACTCCATGTCGGCGTGGGCGCGGGCGTTGGCCTGGCGGTCCTGCTCGGCCACCACCTTGTCGCGCGCCTCCTGGCGGTTCTGCGCGAGCAGAATCAGCGGGGCGGCGTACGACGCCTGCAGCGAGAGCATCAAGGTCAAGAAGATGAAGGGGTACTCGTCGAAGCGCAGGTCGCCCGGCGCCAGGCTGTTCCAGCCGACCCAGACCAGCACGAAGACCGACATCCAGAACAGGAACCTGGCCGTGCCCATGTAGCGGGCGAAGCCCTCCGCGAAGACGCCGATCGTGTCGGCGTCGGGGTCGGGCCGCCGCAGGAGCGGACGCCGGACCTCGCGCGGGGTGTCGAGGCGGCCGCGGGCGGCGCGGGCGTCGCTCACGACTCGGCCCTCCGGCGCTCCGTCAGGGCATCGGCGCCCGCCAGCTCGCGCCAGCCGTCGGGCAGCATGTGGTCGAGCAGGTCGTCGACGGTGACCACGCCGAGGAGTCGGCCCTGGTCGTCGACCACCGGCGCGGCCGTGAGGTTGTAGTAGGCGACGTGGGCCGCGACCTCCTGCAGCGTCGCGTCGGGGTGGATGTAGGTCGTCTCCTGGTCGAGCACCCCGGCCACCATCTCCGACGGCGGCTCGCGCAGGAGCCGCTGGATGTGCACCAGCCCGAGGAGCCGGCCCGTCGGGGTCTCCAGCGGCGGCCGGCACACATAGACCTGGGCGGCGAGCGAGGTCGGGAGCTCCTCCCGGCGCACGTGCGCGAGCGCCTCCGCGACGGTGGCGTCGGGGGCGAGGATCACCGGCTCGGGCGTCATCATCCCGCCCGCGGTCTCCTCGTCGTACTCCATCAGCCGCTTGACGTCCTCCGCCTCCTCGGGCTCCATCAGGGCCAGCAGCCGGTTGGCGGTGTCGGGCGGGAGGTCGGCGATCAGGTCGGCGGCGTCGTCGGCCGACATCTCCTCGAGGATGTCGGCAGCGCGCTCGGGGTCGAGGTGGCTGAGGATCTCGACCTGGTCCTCGTCGGGCAGCTCCTCGAGCACGTCGGCGAGCCGCTCGTCGTCGAGCTGCGCCACCACGGCCGTACGCCGCTCGCGCGGCAGGTCGTGCAAGGCGCTGGCGGCGTCGGCGGGCCGCATCTCGTTGAGGGTGGCGATCAGCTGGGTCGCGGGCTGGGTCTCCTCCCGGCTGGCGAGGCCCTCGACGGCGTTCCACTCGACGACGTGGGTCTGCCCGCGACGCCGCAGGGCCCGTCCGGGCTCCTGGACGGCCAGGCGGCTGAGCAGCCAGTCGCGGTTGCGGCTCTGCTCGAGCCCGACGTCGAAGATCGTGCCCCGGGTGCCGGTCTCCTTGACCACGACCTGGCGGTCCAGCATCTGGCCCATCACCAGCGTCTCGGTCGGGCGCTGCTCGAAGCGGCGGAGGTTGAGCAGCCCCGTGGTGTAGATCTGCCCGCTGTCGATGTGGGTGACCCGGGTCATCGGCACGAAGATGCGACGCCGTCCGAAGACCTCCACCACCAGACCGAGCACCCGCGGCTGCTGGGCGTCGGCGCGCACGGTCACCACCAGGTCGCGCACCTTGCCGACCTGCTCGCCGCGCGGGTCGAACACGGGGAGGCCGACGAGGCGCGCGGCGAAGACTCGCGACGGCGCGGTGCTCATGGACCCTCCCTCGGCTCGCCCGGGCACCGGCCCGCCGCCGGCACCCAGAGCAGGCTACCGGCCCGGACGGGACGGCTCGCGCGAGTCGGGCGTTCGCGCCGTTGTTTCGTATACTCGAGCGCATGGACCACTTCGGGGGACGCGCGCGGCGGGCGGCACTGCTGCTCGCGGCCGTGTGTCTGCTCGCCGCCTGCGGGAGCGAGGCGGCCGACCCGGTGGCCAGCGACCAGTCGACAGCGAGCACGTCGGCGAGCCCGTCGGAATCGTCGAGCGCCAGCCCGAGTGCCAGTGAGAGCGCGAGTCCGAGCCCCACCCCACCCGCCGACGCGCCGACGTGCGGCGACGTGTGGGTGGACGGGGGTGACATCCCGCGCTTCTACACCGGCTGCATGGAGGGCGACGTCTACGTCGAGCGCGACGCGCTGGGCTGCTCGTCCGGTCAGCGGCTGGTGCGTTATGCGGACCGCTTCTACGGTGTGATGGGGGGCACCGTCCACAAGGCCGCACACATGCTCACCCAGGACCGTGACTATCTCGCTGCCGAGCGGCGGTGCACCGCCTGAGCGCGCCGACCCGGGCGGATGTGGCGCCCACCATTCTCCGAATCACCTGACACAGGCTCATCCGAGCCCGAGATCGACCGAGAGGGCGACCCGCCTTGATGAAGAAGCTTGCCGCGCTGGCCATCGCCAGTGTGCTCGCACTGTCCCTGATGTCGGCCGCCGACTCGGCCGCTGCCGCCCGCTTCACGCCTCGTGAGGGGGTGACGTTCAACAGCCCCCTGGGATCGCGGCCCGTGGAGCGCGCCATCTTCAACAAGATCATCAACTCGATCAACGGCTCGCCGCGCGGCAGCGACATCAAGATCCTGTCGTGGAACTTCCTGACCCGCGAGGGTGCGACGGCGCTCCTGCGCGCCCAGCGCCGCGGCGTACGCGTGCGGATCCTGATGGACGACGTCAACAACACCGAGATCGTCAACCAGCCGTGGCGGCGGCTGAAGTCCGGGCTGCGCGCCGGCAACAAGGGCCGGCCCAAGAAGCGCCAGTCCTGGGCGCGGGTGTGCGTCGGCTCCTGCCGGGGCAAGACGGGCTCGGCCCACTCGAAGTTCTTCGTGTTCTCCCAGGTCGGGCGGGCCCGCAACGTGGTCATCCAGGGCTCGGCCAACCTGACCATCGCGTCGACGCGCAACCAGTGGAACGACATCTACACCTACGTCGGCGACAAGGACGTCTACGGCTTCGCGTCCAAGATCTTCCTCGAGGCCGCCGCCGACAAGCCGCTCGGCAACCCGCTCGCCGTCAAGCGCTTCGGCGGCCACCGGCTGATCATGTTCCCGCTGACCAAGAAGCGCCCCGACCCGGTCATGCAGGTGCTCAACCAGGTCGTCTGCCGAGGGGCGAAGAACACCGCCAACGGGCGCACCGTGATCCGCATCGCGCCCGACGTGATCCGCCAGAACCGCGGGATGCGCCTCGCGCGCAAGATCCGCGACCTGTGGAACCGTGGGTGCAACATCCGCATCGGCTACACCGTGGTCGGCATCGACATCGGGCGCCTGCTGCGCTCGGGCGCCGGCCGGGGTCCGGTCCCGATGAAGCACCTTGTCCAGGACTTCAACGGCGATGGCGAGTTCGACAACTACTTCCACCTCAAGGCGATGTCGATCGTGGGCCACATGGGCAAGCAGCGCCGTGCCTTCGTGACGCTCAACGGCTCGGCCAACTGGTCGGGGCTGGCCGGCGTCAGCGACGAGAACCTCGGGCTCTACTACAGCCGGGGCATCACGCTGAAGTACCAGGGGCACCTCAACTACTGGTACGACAACTTCCCCAAGCCGCCGCCGCCGGACCCGCAGACAGCTCGCAGCGGGGCCTCCGGACAGCTGATCTTCGGCTGGGGCAAGAAGGCCGTCTACGAGGACGGGACCCCGTTGGCGGGAGACGTCACGTTCAAGCCGTTCGCGCACGGCGTCGCGGACTAGGGCGAGCGGGTGCCGGCGTACGCGCGGGTGCCCCTCGTCAGCGTCCGGAGCGTCGACGAGCGTGGCGTGACGCTGCTGGTGGCGGGCAACCTGCCCGTCGACGTGAAGTTCGACGGGCGGCGCGTCTGGACGTTCTGGTCCGGACGTGACACGACCGCCGTGCTCGGCCCGGCCGTTCGCCGGGCCGAGTGGCCGAGGTCGCTGCGACGCCACCTGGAGGGCCGTGCGCGGATCACGGTGCGCGCGTCGGCCGGTGGCCGCACGCTCTTCGACAAGGACGTCCGGTTCGGCGACGCCGACACCTCCATCGAGATCCGCAACAGCGACGGCGTGGAGCTCGGCATCGACAAGTCCGGTTGGCTGGTGCCGACGTTCGGTGGTCGTTCCGAGGCCAACATCGGCGCACTGCTCGACGCGACCGAGGCGGTCCTGGAGGCGCTCAGGGCCCAGGGCCTCGAGCCGTTCCTGGCCTACGGGACGCTGCTGGGCGCCGTGCGCGAGGGGCGCGTCCTGCCGCACGACTCCGACGCCGACCTGGGCTACGTCAGCCGGCTGACCACGCCCGTCGACGTGACGAGGGAGTCCTACCGCGTGCAGCGGGCCCTGGTGGCCGACGGCTGGCAGATCACCCGCTACAGCGGCGCCGCGTTCAAGATCATCGTCGAGCAGGGCGGTGTCCGCACCGGCCTCGACGTCTTCGGCGGCTTCTACGACCCTGCCGACGGCCAGCCTGCCGCCGGCCAGGGCCGGCTCTACCTCATGGGCGAGATCGGCAGCGACTTCCGCGAGGACTGGATCTTCCCCTTGGGCACGGCGACCCTGGAGGGCCGCCCGTTCCCGGTGCCCGCGGAGCCCGAGCGGCTGCTGGAGGCGATGTACGGCCCGCACTGGCGGGTGCCGGACCCCGCCTTCAAGTTCTCCACACCCGAGCGCACGGTGCGGGCCCTCGACGACTGGTTCCGCGGGACCCAGCCCCACGTCCGCTATTGGGCGCGGCGGGCCAACGCGACCGCAGACCGGCCCCTGCGCGGCGGATCGCCGCTGGCGAAGAGGGCGGCCACGGTCGCTCGTCAGCTCGGCGCGGAGGTGCTCGACGTGGGCGCCGGGAGGGGTCAGGACAGCCTGTGGCTGGCCCGTCAGGGCCTGTCCGTGACGGCGTACGACTACATGCCGCGCGCCCTCGACAGGGCCGCGGCGGCCGCGGCCGGGGAGGACCTCGATCTGCGGGTCCGCTACCTCAACCTGACGGAGTGGCGCTCGGTCCTCGCGGAGGGTGCCCGGCTGGCCCACGACCCGCGGCCGCGCGTCGTCCTGGCCAGGCACACCCTCGATGCGACGTCGTCCTTCGGCCGTGAATCGCTCGCCCGGTTGTGCTCGATGGCGCTGCGGGAGGGTGGCCGGCTGCTCGCCGACGTCTTCGTCGGCGGGGCGGCCGCACGGGCGGAGGGGGCCCCGGCCGGCACGGTGGCGCGGGGCGACCTGGAGGATCTGGCTACGCTGCTGCGCGGAGCCGGCGCCACCAAGGTCACCGTCCGCGAGCGGACCGTGCGGGGCCGACCGGCCGCGAGACTCGTAGGAGTGTGGTGACGTGGAGCTCAAGGAGCTCGCCCCTGGCGCCGGCCGGGCGGCGATCAGGCGGCTCGAGCAGCGGGTCGCGGACCTCGAGGCGGACCTGAGCGAGCTGCGCCGGCACCAGCTGCGCGTGGCCGAGCTGGCCGACGTGGTGCAGGAGCTGCTGGTGCCGATGGCGGGGCGCGACGAGGAGGCGATCCGGGCAGCCATCGCGCGCTTCCAGGAGTCGGTGACCTAGTGGTCGAGCGGGCCTTCGTCCACATCGGGCTGCCCAAGACCGCGACGTCGTACCTCCAGACGATCCTGTGGGGCGATCGCGAGGGCCTGCGTGCCCGGGGCGTGGTGCTTCCGGGTTCCGAGCGCCGCGACCACCTCTGGGCCTCCCGCGAGATCCGCGGCGAGTACGCCGACCCGCGCGCCGGCACGGCACCGCCGCGGCGGCACCTCTCGGCGTGGTCGCGGATCCTGGCCGACCTCGAGGCGAGCCCCGGCACCGGCCTGGTGTCCCATGAGTTCTTCGCGGCGGCGACCCCCGAGCAGGCGAGCGCCATGGTGGGGGCGCTGCCGACCTCCGACGTGCATGTGGTCGTGACCGCCCGCGAGCCACTGGGGCTCTTCACCGCGAGCTGGCAGGAGAGCCTCAAGAACGGCGCGACCGCGCGGATGCCCGACTACGCCCGCAAGGTCTCGCCGCGCCCGTCGGCGATCTGGAACTGGCGGACCCTCGACCTGCGACTGGTCCTGGAGCGCTGGTCGGCGGCGGTGCCGCCCGAGCGGATCCATGTGCTCGTCCTCGACCCTCGCGCTCCCCGCGAGGACGTGTGGGAGCGGTTCGCCGCGGTGATCGGCCTCGACCCGGCGGGGATCGACACATCCGGGTCGTTCCCCAACACCTCGATGGGTGCGGCGGAGGCCGAGACCCTGCGCCGCGTCAACGAGTCGCTGGAGGGCTTCGACAACGCCTTCGACAAGGGCGTCTACCTGCGCACCTACCTGGCCGACGAGCGGCTCGTGCCACGCGGGGGCGACCGCTTCTGGCCCGAGCCCGACCAGGTCGAGGAGTGCCGGCGTCGTGGCGAGCGGGCCGTCGAGCACCTGCGCAGCGCGCCCTACGACGTGGTGGGCGACCTCGAGCACCTGCGGGTGCCCGAGACGCTGGAGCCGCGCCGGAGCACGCTGTCGGTGACCGAGGCCGAGGTGGCCGAGGTCGCGGTCAGCCTGGTCGCCACGATGCTCGGCGACGTACGGGAGCTGCGGCGCCGCGGCTCGGCCCGCGAGGAGCGTCGCGCGGGCTGGCGGCGACACCTGCGCCGGCGACCGGAGTGAGTCAGCCCCCGGTCACGAGGCGCCGCAGCGAGGCGAGTGGCCGGCCGGCCTTGCGCGAGTCGCCACGGTCACGCGCGTCACTGACGAGGTACGCCGACTTCGGCCGCGCCCCCAGGTCGGCCAGCCGGGCGGCCAGCTGGCTCTCCTGCCCCTGCGCGAGCGGGTGAGTCTCGACCGGCGACGCGAGCGGGTCGACCTCCTCGAGCAGACCGAGCTCGCCGAGCACCTCCACGTCGTCCCGGGTCGTGCGGTCGTAGATCCGTCGGAGGTAGCGCAACCGGACGTCGTCGGGGAGATCGCGGCCGACCAGCGTGCGCAGGGCGCGTGCCGTCGGAGCGCGTGAGGCGCGGTAGCGGGCCGGTCCTGCGTCGGCCAGGGCGCTCCACTTGCGCACGAACTCCTCGCCGGAGACGCCGTCGTAGTGCAGCACCGCCAGCCGGGCGTCCTGGTGGGCCACGGCGCGCTCGCCGCCGGGTGTCACGGCCTGGTGCAGGGTCAGGCCGAGGCCGGACCGCGGCCGGACGCCGCTCTTGCCCATCACGTGCCCGTGGAAGTAGGCCTGGTTGCTCGCCTGCGGGATCGCCCCGAGCACCTGGAGCAGCGTCAGCTCGGCATCGCCGAGAAGGTGCTTGAAGTGGGTCGGCCGGGCGGCCGCGTCCCACTCGCTGACGGCCTCGCGCGGAGGGAGCCACACGGCGTCGACGTCCTCGGGCACCTCGGCGAGGGCGGCCCGGTCCAGGCGGGCCACCTCGTCCCCGTCGATGTGGAAGAGCCACTCGGCCCAGCCCAGTGGCTCGAGGGCGGTGCGGGTCAGGTTGGCGTTGATGCGCTGCCGCACGTTGAGGCCCGGCGGCCGGTCGCCCTGCCACCAGCCGCGGCGCCCGGCGCGGACGCAGGTGACCTGCGGATGGGCGTCCAGCAGCTCGCCCACCTCACGCTGGCCGGGGTCTCGGGGAGCGTCGAGGAAGACCACGAGATGGTCCACCCCCGAGGCCAGGTTGGCCGCCACGAAGAACGAGACGTTCTCGACCGAGTCCTTGACGGTCGAGACGGTCAGCAGCATGCTGCACACCCTAGACGAGGGGTTCTCGGGGCGGTCGCGCCTCTGCCGAGGACTCTCGTCAAGGCCTGCCGAGGGCCTCCTGCGTGATAAATTGACGCGGTGCCCGCCGCCAGTCACCGTGCCCCGCGGCCGCCGCGGCGGTCGTGGTTGTGGTGGGTCGTCGCCGCTGCTCTGGCCGCGGTGGCCGCGCCCTTCGTGGTGATCTCCTGGGGCGGCGACGGGCGGATCGTCAACGCTGCGACCACCACCGCCGGCGACGTCTCCGCGCCGGGAGAGACCGTGTCCGAGGCCGCCTCCTCCTCCGAGGAGTCGCTCCCGGCCGACGTCCGAGGCTCGGTGCTCGCAGAGCGCCCCGAGTCCAAGATCGCGCGGAGGGCCGAGCGCACCAGCCACCGCACGAAGGCGCGCTTCCACATCGAGCGCGGCACCACGCTCAAGCTGATCCCCCCTCCGCCCGAGGACTTCACGGTCCGGATCGGCTCCTTCAACGTGCTGGGCAGTCAGCACAGCGCGCCCGGTGGCGACCGGCGGAACTTCCCGCCGGCCTCGAGCCGCACGGCGTCGGCCGTCGGGCTCGTCGCCAAGCACGGCGTGGACATCCTCGGCACCCAGGAGCTCCAGGACGACCAGCTGCGGCAGCTGCAGGCAGGCACCGGCATGGCGGCCTACCCCGGCTTCGCCTGGGGCACCAAGGAGACCGACAACTCCATCCTGTGGGACCCCGGCGTGTTCGAGCTGGTCGACGGGAGCTCCTTCACGCTCACCTTCATGTCGCGGGCTCGGCCGCAGCCCATCGTCAGGCTGCGCCACATCGCCAGCGGTCGCGAGTTCTACGTCGTCAACACCCACCCCTCGGCCGGGGGCGGGGTCTACGCGGCCCAGCGCCGAGCCGGGCAGGGCGCGCTGGTCTCGGTGGTCCGCAACCTCAAGGCGACCGGGCTGCCGGTCTTCGTGACCGGCGACATGAACGACCGCGAGGCGTTCTACTGCAACGTCGTCCCCTCGGCCGGGCTCACCGCCTCCAACGGCGGCAGCTACAGCGGTGGCTGCCGGCCTCCGCCCGGCCCGCTGCCGGTCGACTGGGTGGTCGGCTACGGAGCGAGCTGGAGCAACTACTGGCGCGACACGACACCGGTCGACCGCAGGGTGAGCGACCACTTCTTCATCAGCGCCACGGCATATGTCGGCTGAGCCGACGACTCGATCGTCGGTGGACGCGGCCCGGGCACCCTCGGTCGCGCCCGCGGACGAGCGACCTCGCTCGAAATTCCGCCTCGACATCCAGGGCCTGCGTGCCGTGGCCGTGCTGGTCGTCATCGTCAACCACCTGGCGCCGGGGACCCTCACCGGGGGCTACGTCGGCGTCGACGTCTTCTTCGTGGTCTCGGGCTACCTGATCACCTCGCTGCTGGTCGCCGAGGCCACGCGCACCGACCGGGTCTCGCTGCCCGGCTTCTTCGCGCGCCGGGCCCGGCGGATCCTGCCCGCCGCCACGGTCGTGACGCTGGCCACCGCGCTCGCGTCGCTGGTGACGCTGCCGCTGCTGCGCACGCAGACCGTGCTCACCGACAGCGTGTGGGCGACGTTCTTCGCCGCCAACATCCGGTTCGGGCTGGTCGGCACCGACTACTTCGCGCAGGGGCAGCCCCCGTCGCCGCTGCGTCACTACTGGTCGCTGGCGGTGGAGGAGCAGTTCTACCTCGTCTGGCCGGCGCTCCTGGCCCTGGTCCTGGTGGTCATCCACGCCCGGGCCGGTCGCGCCGGATCGCCCCCCGTGTCGTTCCGCCGGGTGGCCGCGGGGCTGATCGGGCTGATCACCCTCGCCTCGCTTGCCTGGTCGGCCTGGGCGACCTATCACTCCCCGGTGACGGCGTACTTCTCGTCGTTCGCCCGCGCCTACGAGCTCGGTGTCGGCGCCGCCTGCGCCCTGGTCGCGACCCGGGTCCGGTGGCCGCGAGCGCTGCGCGAGGCGGCCGCCGTGCTGGGACTGGCCGGCATCGCGCTGGCCGTCGTCGCCTACTCCGAGCAGACCGACTTCCCCGGCACCGCGGCCCTGCTCCCGGTCGTTGCGACCGCGCTGCTCATCCTCGCCGGGGAGGGCGGCGGAGAGACCGCCGGGGGCCGACTCCTCTCGACGCGGCCGATGGTCGTGGTGGGCGACTGGTCCTACTCCCTCTACCTGTGGCACTGGCCGCTGATCGTGCTGCTGCGCAGCAACTTCCCCGACCGGTTCGCGAGTCTCCCGTTCAAGGCCGCCACCCTGGTCGTGATCGTCGTCGTCAGCTGGGCGAGCTTCCGCTGGGTCGAGACGCCCTTCCGGTCGGGTCGCGCGTGGCGGCGCTCGTCGCGGGCGCTGCTGATCTACCCCGTGAGCATCGCGCTGGTCCTCGTCACGGTCGTGGCCAGCACCCAGATCGTCCGCTTCCGGCTGGGGGAGTGGTCCGACAACCCGGCCATCTCGGCCGGGGACTACGCCGACAGCAAGCTCGGTCCGGATCCCTACGTCGCGCTGGTGCGCGCCTCCGTGCTCGCAGCGGAGCAGGACCGTGCGGTCCCCAGCGACCTCACCCCGGGGCTGGTGGACCTGCGCGCCCAGACCGCCTCGCTGGGGGCCTGCGACTACCGCACGGGCACCACCGAGCTGTGCCCGATCGGCGACCCCGACGCCGAGCGCTCGATCGTCGTGCTCGGCGACTCCCATGCGCGGGCGCTGTCGCCCGCGGTGGAGGAGATCGGGCGGCGGGAGGGCTACCGCGTCTACGTCTTGGTCTACAGCGGCTGCTCGGCCAACAGCCTCGAGCAGATCGACCGCGCGACGGGCCGCGCCTGGGAGCCCTGCCAGGAGTTCAAGCAGTGGGCCCTCGACACGATCGCCGACCTCGACCCCGAGCTCGTCGTGGTCTCGACGTCGGCCGGACGGGTCATCGAGCCCGGCACCGACACGGTCCTCACCGGTGGCAAGGACTTCTCCCACTACGTCGACGTGCTCGAGCAGGGGTGGACCGTGCTCTTCGAGCAGCTCGGCGAGGTGGCCGAGCGGGTCTACGTCGTCGGCAACACGCCCAAGCTGCCCCGGGAGACGGGGGTCTGCCTCAGCCAGGGAAGCCCCACCCTGGGCGACTGCGCCTTCGCGCCCGGACCCCACGCCAGACGCGAGGCGCAGGCGTCGTTCGCGGCGGCGGAGGCCGCGGGTGCCGTCCCGGTCAACGCCGCGAAGTGGTTCTGCGCCGAGGGCGTGTGCCCGGCGGTGGTCGGCAGCTTCATCACCATGCGCGACTCCGAGCACATGACACCCGACTACGCGCGCTGGCTGGCTCCCGCGCTGGCCGTCGACCTCGGACTGGCGGGCAAGGAGAGCCTGCGCCGCGAGGGAGACGCCGCGGCCGGCGGCGACACCACCCCCTGACCGCTGCGGAGAGGCCGCTGAGAGTCCGGATCGACCGGCGACACGCCGGGCGACGTCCTTGACAATTACAGTTCTGTAATTCCCGCGAATGCGTTGCGAGTGACTGGTGGGGATGGTGTGATCCTTGTGAACTCGGCCGGGGTGCCGGGTCCCCCCGGTCCCACGAGGAGCTGTGTCCATGATGTCCAGCGGCCGTCCGGCGCGCAGCGGAACGACCGAATCCACCCCCTGGCGGCGTGCTCGCTCGGTCCTCACGCGGCTGACCGTGGCCGGCGTCCTCGGAGCCACGGCGCTCGGCGCCCCCGCTCCGGCGACCGCGGAGGCGGCCGGCTCCGCGCCGGCCTCGGCGCGTGCGACGGGCCCGACCGACGTCCGGATGGTGCAGGCCAACATCTACACCCGGCTCCGGACCGGAAGATTCAAGGCCGACGTCACCAAGGTTCTCGGGCTGCAGCCCGACTTCGTGACCTACAACGAGGTCCCCTTCCGCGACAGCGCGGTCCTGGCGCCTCCCGGCTACGCCCTCTACCGGGACAT
This sequence comes from uncultured Nocardioides sp., assembly GCA_964591845.1. Taxonomy (GTDB): domain Bacteria; phylum Actinomycetota; class Actinomycetes; order Propionibacteriales; family Nocardioidaceae; genus Nocardioides. Next base: position 2,629 of record CAZQCA010000062.1, on the reverse strand, counting down.
GCGCAACCGCTTCACCGCGGCCACGCCGGTCGCCTGGCGCACCGACCGCTGGACGATGGACGCCGCCGGCACCTACCGGATCTCCAACTGGCGGGGCAAGCCTCCGGGCCGTGTGGTGGAGCTCGGGCGGCGGTTCGCCAACTGGGTGACCCTGCACAACGCCGACGGCCGCGTCGTGTCGGTGGTCTCGATCCACGTGGCCCCCAAGGTCCGTGGCATGCCCGACCTGAGGCTCAGCTCGGTCAAGCGGCTCACCGGGCTGGTGACGACGCTGAGCGCCAAGGGCCCGGTGCTGGTGGGCGGTGACTTCAACATCCACTACAAGAGCGGCGTCTACCCCCGTGACGTGCTGACCACGGCGTCGATGGCGCCGACGTACGACACGCTGGGGAGGTACTTCCCGACCGGCGACCACCAGGGCATGACGATCGACTACGTCTTCAACCGCGGGGATGCCCAGCTGACAGCGGCCAAGCAGTGGCCGGTGGAGCTCAACTCCGACCACGACGCCGTGGTCGGCGGCTTCGACTGGCAGGTCGACCCCGCGAGCATGATCGACACGGTGCGCAACGACCCGACGGGCGACCTCGCCGCCCGCCGCGCCGCGCTCCGGCCGCTCGTGAGGAGCCTCCACGGTGCTCCGACAGGTGCGACGGTCGAGATCGCGACGACCCGCTTCGACCTGAGGTCGCTGCTGCGACAGGTGCGAGCGGCGCTCGACCGCGGCGTGCACGTCCGGGTCACCATCGGCGGCGCCTACTCCACGCCCCGGCAGCGCCGCTTGGAGCGGGCCATCGTCGGCTCGGGCGACACGGCCAGCTGGTTCCGGCTCTGCTCGGGGAGCTGCCTGGACCGGTGGCAGGCCCTCAAGGTGCCGAAGACCCTGATGCTGGTCAGCGACGCCGAGGGCACCTGGGTCGTGCGGCACGACCTGAGCCGGATGATGACGCCCCTGGCGATCTCCTCGAGGACCTCGGCGACGACCTACGTCGGTCCGATCGGGCTCGCGCGGGGCGCGCAGATGCTCGCGGCGCTGCACTGACGTACGCCGACCGCCGCGGCCGGCGGGCGGCGCCTGCCGCGGCCCATTTGTCCGGGCGCCCGCCCATGGCATAGGACTGTCCCATGCCCGATCAGCGCCGGCTCCTCGTCCACGTCGGACTGCAGAAGACTGGCACGTCGTACCTTCAGGCGGCGCTGCTGAGCAGCGTCGACGCCCTCGCCGAGCAGGGGCTGGACCTGGTCCCGCCGACCAAGCGGGAGTCCTACGAGCTGATGGTCGTGGTCCGCGACCGCTACGCCTCGCGACGCGACGCCGCCTCCGACCGCGAGACGCTGGCCCGCTTCACCCGGCAGCTGGCCGACGCCCGGGGAGACCGCGCCGTCTACAGCCAGGAGTCGCTCGCCGCGGCCAGGCCGGACCAGATCCAGCGACTGCTGGCGGCCGCCGGCGACCGCGAGGTGCACGTGATCGCCACCGTGCGCGACCTCGCCCGGCAGCTGCCGTCGTCGTGGCAGCAGGAGCTCAAGGCCGGCAGCGACCTGGGCTACCGCCCCTACCTGCGCCGGCTGCGCAAGCTCGAGCGCGCGGGCAGCGGCGCCCACCCCTGGATCCACCTCGACCCGCCGGCGGTGCTCGAGCGGTGGGCGGATGCGCTGGCGCCCGAGCGGGTCCACGTGATCACCGTGCCTCCCCCGGGCAGCGACCCGACGGCGCTGCTCCGGCGCTTCGCCACCGTGCTCGAGGTGGACCCGGCCGGCCTCACGCCCGAGGACAAGCTGTCCAACTCCTCGCTGGGCCGGGTCCAGGCCGAGGTCCTCCGGCGCGTCAACGCCGCTCTGCCGGAGCGCGTGCACCGGAGGCAGGTCTACGGCTCCGTGGGCAAGCGGTTCTTTGCGGCGCGTGTGCTCGCCGACCAGCAGCCCCGGCGCATCCTGGTGCCCCGGCAGTTCCGGGCCTGGTGCGACGACGTCACCGCGCGGCAGGTCGAGCGGCTGGTGACCGCCGGCTACCACCTCGAGGGCTCCTGGGACGAGCTGGCGTGCCTCGACGGCGCGTTCACCGACGAGGAGCGACCGCCGCGGCAGCGCGAGGTCGCCGACGCCGCCGTCCAGGCGCTGGCGACGATGCTCACCCTCCGCGCCGACGGCGAGGGACGGGACGAGAGCACCTCGGTCGCCGGGCGGCTGCTGGGCAGGCGGCGCGGCCGGCGCCGCCGCTGACGTCGTACGCCGCCGGGCGCGTCGAGTTGGTCACACCTCGTCGCCCTGGGTGGCGGCCGATGGCCATACTGGCTGCGTCGTTCGCCGCCCCCCGAGAGGACCACCATGGGTCGCCTGTGCCAGACCGACGGACTCACCGAGGACCAGCAGGACATCCTGGCTGCCGTCCGGGCGTTCGTCGACAAGGAGATCCTGCCGGTCGCGACCGAGCTCGAGCACAAGGACGAGTACCCCACCGAGATCGTCGAGGGTCTCAAGGAGCTGGGCGTCTTCGGGCTGATGATCCCCGAGGAGTACGGCGGCCTCGGCGAGTCGCTGCTGACCTACGCGCTCGTGGTCGAGGAGATCGCGCGCGGCTGGATGAGCGTCTCGGGCATCATCAACACCCACTTCATCGTGGCCTACA
>CAZQCA010000061.1:0-14853 GCA_964591845.1 uncultured Nocardioides sp. | reverse complement strand
CGGCAGCCGGTTCTCGCGGGCGATCTCCTGCGCGCGCAGGTGCTTCTTCACCGTGATCGGATAGTAGGTGCCGCCCTTGACCGTCGCGTCGTTGGCCACCACCATCACCGGCCGGCCGGCGACCGAGCCGATGCCGGTGACCAGCCCCGCCGACGGCACGGCGTAGTCGTCGTCCTCGCCGTACATCCCGTACGCCGCCAGCGCGCCGAGCTCGAGCAGCGGGCTCCCGAGATCCAGCAGCCGGTCGACCCGGTCCCGCACGAGCAGCTTGCCGCGGGCCGTGTGCTTGGCGCGTGCCCGCTCCGAGCCGCCCCGCCGGACGGCCGCGAGCCGCTCACGCAGCTCCGTGACCAGGTCGCGCATCTCGCTCACGGGCCCATCCTCTCGGTTAACAACCGTTAACCTACCCGACCTGCCCCGTGCCGGCCAAGCGCGGCGACTAGTCCGATCGGGCCATCGGCCCCGCCCGGGAGGACCGTTCTGGACCATTCGCCGTCGTCACACCCGTCACCGCTGTCACCATCGAGCGTCTGGACGGGGGTCAGCTCCTCCACCGTGGAAGGGAATCGGGACCGTGAAGCGCGCGCCGTCGCTCCTGCTGGGAGCGCTGATGGCCCTCGGGCTGCTCGTCGGCGTGCCCGGACCGGCCTCCGCGGCGCCGATCCAGATCCGCGGCAACCTCGTCCTCTCCGAGACCCACCTGCAGCGCGGCGACGTGATCACCCTGCGCGGCTGGGTGCCTCCGCGCTCGGCCCGCACGGTCATCGCGCAGCGGAAGATGTCGTGGGGCTGGTCGTCGGTCAACCGCGGCAAGTCCGGCCCTCGCGGGAGGTTCGAGCTGACCTGGACCGCCGACGCCGCCCCGGGGCCGGTGGTGCTGCGGGTGCTCGCCCCGCGACGCACGATCAAGGGCCGGCTCTACAAGATGATCAAGACGCCGAGCCGGCGGATGGTCATCGACCCCGAGCCCCAGGGCGTGCCCGGCGACATCCACCCCGTGACGATGGGCAACAACGTCTCCGACCGGATCTCGCTCTCGGAGGACGGCCGCTGGGCGGTCTTCGACTCCCTGGCGCGCGACCTCGTCGACAGCGACACCAACGACTACCAGGACGTCTTCCTCCACGACCGCGAGACCGGCACCACGATCGCGGTCACCAACGGCCGCGGCACGTCGTACGCCTCGGACATCAGCGCCGACGGACGCTACGTCCTCTTCGACTCCTACGCCTCGTCGCTCGTGCCCGGCGACACCAACCAGTCGCGCGACGTCTTCGTCTTCGACCGGGACACCGACTCGATCGAGCGGCTCACCGACGGCAACAACGGCTCCTACGCGGGCGGCATGTCCGACGACGGACGCTGGGTGGTGCTCTACTCGTTCGCGACCAACCTGGTGCCGGACGACACCAACGGCTATCGCGACGCGTTCCTCTTCGACCGCGACACCGACACGCTGACCCGGCTCACCGCCGGCAACGGCGCCGCTCTCACGCCGTCGATCTCCGGCGACGGCCTGTGGGTGTCGTTCTACTCCGGCGCCTCCAACCTGGTGCCCAACGACCGCAACAAGGTGCGCGACGTGTTCCTCTACGACGTCGCGACGGCCACGACGACACGGCTCACGAACGGCAACGCCGCGTCGTACGCCGCCAGCAAGGCGCTCTCCGGGGACGGCCGCTACCTGACGTTCTGGTCCGACGCCTCCAACCTGCTGCCGGGTGACACCAACGGTCGCAGCGACGTCTTCGTCTACGACCGTCTGACCGCGACCACGACCCGCCTGACCGCCGGCGACAACCACTCGTCGCTGCCGGCGATCTCCGGCGACGGGCAGCACATCGCCTTCCAGTCCTACGCGACCGACATCGCCGTCGGCAGCGACCACAACGACCAGCCCGACATCTTCGTGTGGGACGCCGTGACCGGCCTGGTCTCGCGCCTCACCGACGGCAACGGCCCCTCCTCCAACGCCTCCGTGTCCGCCGACGGCACCGCCATCGGCCTCACCTCTGCCGGCTCCAACCTCGCTCCCGGTGACACCAACAAGCTCGCCGACGTGTTCGTCTGGCAGCGCCTGACGACCGGCTGACGCCGAGGTCGGCTCCAGCCGGTCCGTCAGGACACCGCCGATCAGCAGCTCTGGAACACGTATCCACCCGTGCCCTGCGGCACGACGTCCCGGTCGCGGTAGGTGATCGAGACCGTGGACCCGCGCGCGGAGCAGGCGGCGTTGAAGTTCGCCAGCCCGCCGTTGTCGGTGTACTCGATCTCGTAGACCTGCGCGCCGTAGACGCTCGTGAAGGCCGCGCACTCGGCGTACGGCTGGCACTCCTCGACGATCGCGAAGTCGAAGCCGATCTGGGTCTTGCCCACCGGCGCGACGTCGCTGTCGTTCTTCTGGGCGATCGCGAGGCCGCGTGCGTGCGCGTCGGTGGCGAGCAGCGTGGCCATCGCCTGGTTGTTGGCCCTCGTCATCAGTCCCTGGGAGCGGGTGTAGGAGTCCAGGTTGTCGGGCTCGATGGCCGCGAAGCCGCGGTTCTTGCAGTCCTGCATCCACGGGCCCAGGACGCCCAGGATGGCCGTCCGGTTGGCCGCCGTGCGCGTGTCGAGGATGTACTCACCGGGCCAGTCCGCGTCCTCCACCAGCTGACCGGAGCCGTTGCGCAGCAGCAGGTTGCTGGGCCACTGGCCGGACTCGCCGGGCTGGGTCTGGAAGGCGTTGACGTAGCAGACGTTGTACTTGCCCGCCGCCGGAGACTCCAGCCGGTCGCGGTCGACGATCGCCGTCGAGGCGGCTGGCGTGTAGGGCCCGCCGATCTGGTAGTCGAAGACACCGTTCGCGGGCGGGAGGGTGACCCCACCGCCGCCGGTGGGCGAGGTCGTCGCCGTGACCGGCGAGGACGCGGCCGAGCGGTTGCCGGCGGCGTCGCGCGCCTTCACCGTGAACGAGTACGCCGTCGCGGCAGCCAGCCCCGACACCGTCGCCGAGGTCCCGGTCACCGTCGCCACCGGCGTCGTCCCCGCACCCTGGAACACCTCGTAGCCCGTGACCCCCACGTTGTAAGTCGACGCGTTCCACGCCAGCGACACCGACGACGACGTCACCCCTGTGGAGCGGAAGTTGGCCGGCGTGCTCGGCGGGGTCGTGTCGCCGGGCGCGGTCCCCGTGGTGAGGACGACCGCCAGGTAGTCGAGGTCGGCGGCGTCGGCACTGTTGTTCGACGCCACCTGCACGCGGACCCCCTGGCTCGCGGACACGTAGGCCGACGGCGTGCCCCCGGCCGCGAAGGTCAGCAGCTTCCAGGCACCCCAGTCGGGGGCGGTCGCGTTGGTGCCGACCGAGACCCAGGCGGACGTCGACCAGTTCCACACGCTCCAGGTCCAGGTCTGGGTGCCGGTCGCCGGGCCCCGGTAGTTGACCAGCACCTGGAGCCCCGTCACCGACGCGGGGGGCACGCTGCCCGGGACGGCGTACGTCGCGTAGCCGGCGTACCGGCCGTTGAGCTCGACGTACTTGTTCCAGGTGTCGGCGGTGCCGGACTGGTCCTGGACGCCGAGCACGGAGGCGGGCTGGCCGCCGGTGCTGCCCAGCGTGGTGGTCAGGCCGGACGGGGTCAGCGTGGTCGTGGCCGCGGACGCGGGCTGGAGCGGGAGGGCGAGCGCGAGCGCCGCGACGACGGCGCCCACCAGCGCCGGCACCAGCCGCCGCGCCCGGCCCCGGGCAGGGGCGATCGAACCGAGAGGGGACATGCTGAGGGCTCCTCGAGAGGTCGCGAGGCTGTTCATCACTCACCACGGCTCCCTCGAGCCGCGGAGTGGCTGGGCCGTCAGCCGCCGTGGCGCCAGGTTCACCGACCCGCGACACTCGCCGCTGGCAGGCTAGGCCGCTCCCGTCGTACGACGCGCAAACGCGCATCCTGCGGCGCGCGAGGAGCGGCGCCCCGGGATCAGAGATCCAGCTCCAGCCGCTCGCTGGTGGGCCGCGAGCAGCAGATCATCATCTGGTCCATCGCGGCCTGCTCCTTCTTGGTGAGGATCAGGTCGCGGTGGTCGACGGTGCCGGCCAGCACCTTCGTGACGCAGGAGCCGCAGATGCCGTCGCGGCAGTCGTTCTCTATCTCGATGCCGAGAGCGACCGCCGTGTCGAGGATGTTGGTGTCGGGCTTGAGCCGCAGCGTGTGACCCGACCGCGCGAGCACCAGCTCGTAGGAGTCGCCCTCCAGCGCCGAGGGCGCCTCCTCGATCTCCACACCGGCCCGCGAGAAGAGCTCGAAGCGCACCATGTCCTGATCGGGCCCGTGCACCGCCTCCGCGGCCGCCTCGACACTGCGGAGCAGCGACAGCGGGCCGCAGACGTAGACCAGACCGCCCGGCGGCACCGACCGCACCAGGTCGTCCAGGTCGACCCGCCCCTCGACGCCGCTGACCCGCGTGGTCACGGCCCCACCCAGCGGCTCGAGCCGCCGGAGGAAGGGCATCGTCTCGGCGGTGTGGCCGGTGTAGGTGACCGAGAACGGCTTGCCCTCGCGGGCGAGCCCCTCGGCGAACGTCATGATCGGCGTGATCCCGATGCCGCCGGCGACGAGCGCGTGGAACGGCGCGTCCTCGAGGTTGAAGTGGTGCCGCGGCCGGGTGACCAGCAGCCGCTGGCCGACGCGCAGCTCGTCGCAGAGGTACGCCGACCCGCCGCGCCCGCCGGGCTCCTTGAGCACCGCGATCTCGTAGTAGGAACGGTCCTCGGGATCTCCGCAGAGGGAGTACTGCCGCGTGGTCCCGTCGGCGACGTACACGTCGATGTGCGCCCCGGGGCGCCACTCGGGCAGCGGCGCGTCGCTCTCGATCCGGGTCAGCCGGATCGAGATCACCCCGTCCGACTCCCACGTCATCTGCTGCACCCGCAGCTCGCGCTGTTCGACCACCGTGCCTCCTTCGGCTGCCAGCATCGCCGGTGCCACCGCTCCCGCGGGCTCCGTCCCGCACCGCGGAACGCATGACGCGGGTCACTGTCCGCCGGCGGCCGCCGCCGTACTCTGGAGCGAGGACGGCGACCCACTCGCCGACCTGCTTCGGGGGCAGTGATGCGACACCAGCGTCTTGTCGGGCTCGTCGTGCTGTGCGTGCTGATCGCGGGCTGCAGCGCGGCCGGCACAGCCGAGCCGCCGGCCCGTCCCGCCTCACCGGCGACGTCCGTCTCGCCCGCGGAGCCGACGAGTTCGCCGGTGGACGCCCCCCTCACCACTCCGGCCCCCGTCAAGCCCAACATCGTGGTGGTGATGGCCGACGACATGCGCGTGGACGACCTGCGCTACGCGCCCCAGGTCAGGCGTCTCGCCCGCTCCGGGGTGTCCTTCGACAACAGCTTCTCCCCCTTCCCGCTGTGCTGTCCGGCCCGCGCGTCGTTCCTGACCGGCCAGCACGCGCACAACCACCGGGTCCTCGACGTCAAGGCTCCCTACGGCTACCGCGCCTTCGACGACTCCCGGACCCTGGCGACCTCGCTGCGCGCCGCGGGCTACCTCACCGGGTTCGTCGGCAAGTACCTCAACGGCTACGGGCCCGACCGGTCCCGGGTGTCCGGGCTGCCCAGCTACCGCTACGTCCCGCGCGGGTGGACCGACTGGGCGGCGTCGTTCGAGAACCCCGGCGTGCCGGGGATCACGGGCGGCACCTACCACTACTTCGACACCCCCTACAACGTGAACGGCCGCGTCGACCAGCGCTACCGCGGCCGCTACCAGACGGGGGTCATCGGCGACTTCTCGCTCCGCCTCACCAGCAGGTACGCCGCCCGGGACAAGCCCTTCTTCCTCTACGTCAACTACGTGGCGCCCCACACCGGCGGCCCCATCGAGGCCGACGACCCGCCGCTGCGGCTGGTCGGGCGAGGCGGCATCCCCTGGGAGGTGATGACCCCGGCCCGGCCCGACTGGGTCAAGGGCCGCTTCGACTCGGTGATCCGTCGCCCGCCGGGCCTGGCGCTCCCCGGCGCGCCGCCCGAGAGCACCCGCACGAACAAGGAGAACCAGGGCGCCCAGCTGCGTCCGATGACCCCCGCGCTGGTGCGGGCGGTCACCGAGTCCGCGCGCCAGCGCGCCGAGTCGGTGTTCGCCATGGACCGGCAGGTCGGCCGCCTCGTGGCTCGCCTCAAGCAGACCGGCGAGTGGTCTCGCACCTATCTCGTCTTCACCAGCGACAACGGCTTCTTCCTGGGCGAGCACCATCGGCCACTCGGCAAGATCTGGGGCCACGAGCCCTCGCTGCGGGTGCCGCTGATCGTGACCGGGCCGGGCGTCCGGACCGGGACCCGTCGCTACGACCCGATCACCCTGGTGGACCTCGCGGCGACGATCGTCGACCTCGCCGACGCCCGTCCCCCGCGTCGACCCGACGGGGTCAGCCGCGTCACCACGCTGCGCTCCGGAGACCAGGGCTGGACGACCCCGGTGCTCTACGAGGCGCTCATCGCCACCATCGGGAGCAGACCGCGGGTGTCGGGGTGGCCGAAGCGAGGCGTCACCGCGGTCGGCGTACGCACCGCGCGCTACTCCTATCTGCAGTACGCCACCGGCAAGGCCGAGCTCTACGACCTGAGGCGGGACCCCCAGCAGTTCACCGACCTGACGGCCCCCGGTCAGCAGACGCCGGCCTCGCGCGCCGTACGCCGTGAGCTCGCCGCCATCTGGCGCGCCTTCCTCACCTGCAGGGGCGCGGCCTGCCACCGACCGCTGCCGGCCGACCTGCAGAAGACCCCGGAGCAGACCAGGGAGCTGTCGCGCATCTACTGGAAGGGGCTGCGCCGGATCTACGGCTGACGGCTCACCTGCCGCGCCGCCCGGTGACCGCGCGACCCTGTCACGAAGCCCGACTCGTGCTGCCGGCGTGGGCGGACGCGTCGTACCAGCGCAGCACCCGCAGCGCCCGCAAGGTGTTCCATCGGCTGGGCGTGCCGTCGGGTTCCTCGAACCGGAAGTGGACCGCGCCGGGGTGGGTGTTCTCGAGCAGCCAGCGTCCGTCGGGCCGGCGGCGTGCGCGGACGCACTGGATCGCTGCGGCCAGCCGGGGGTCCGGAGGCCCCCCACGCCGGGCGAAGTACTCCGTGGCCTTGAGCAGGTCGTAGTGCCAGCGAGGCGGGTAGGAGAAGAGCTCCCACTCCGGGTTGACCACCTCCCCGGTGCGCAACGACAGGAAGAGGCTGCGCCGGAGCAGGTACTCCTCACCGTTCCGGCGGGCCCGGCGCACCTCGTCGGATCCGCCGGTGAGGCGCTCCCACCTCAGCAACGCGTCGATCACGGCCAGGGTGCTCGCGAACGACGACGGCGCCGGACGCGTCTCGGCCCAGCAGTTCCAGCCACCATCGGGCATCTGGTCGGCCACGAGCCGCTGCACCACGGGGGCGACGTCGACGCCCACGTAGGCACCGATCAGGATCGTGCCGGCATTGATGCAGCAGTCCACCTCCCCGGCGAAGAACGGCATGCCGTCGTACTCCCACCGGCAGTGGCGGGCCACCAGACGTGCGGTCTCCTGCATCACCGGGCTGTCTGGGGGCGTGCCCAGGTGGCACAGGTCGAGGAGGACCGGGTAGGTCGCGGTCCACGGCTGGCCCCGCTCGGCACCTGATCCGTCGTCTCCTGCCTGGGTGGGCTCCGCGTCGGGCGACGGGAAGGGCGGGGGCGGCTCACCGGCACGGAGAGCGCGCGCGGTGGCCGATGCGTACGCCGACGTGCCGGGAAAGCAGGCCCCGTCCGCCCACTGGCCATCAGGGGCCCGGAGCGCGAGCAGGCGAGCACCCCAGCCCTCGTGCTCCACCCGCGCTCGCTCCCTCGCCACCTCGACCTCCGGGTCGTCGAGGAGGTCGCGCCTCACCTGCCAGCGGATCGCCGGATCGCCCTCCATCAGCCACAGCACCACCGGATCGTCCTTCGCCATCGGCGCGCTCCGCGGCTGGAAGGGGCCCTGACCGTCCGTCGGCTCCATCCCTGCACCGTAGTCGCAGGCGCACGGATACAGCCGGCAGCCGCTAACCGCGCTACGCCTCGCACTCCCGGGTCCGCCGCTCGACGTACTCGCGCAGCTCCTCGTCGACGGACTCGTCGATCCCGGGATCGACGTACGCGTCCAGCAGCTTGCGCCACTCGCCGGCGGCGACCTGCGGCAGCTGGGGCGCGCCCTGCTTGAGCCAGGTCGGGTGGGCGCTGGAGCGGAAGAGCGGGCTCATGAAGACGTCGGTGCGGAAGCGCTCGAGCGTGTGCTCGTGGGCGAGGAAGAGCCCGCCCGGCCCGAGCTCCGCGATCGCGTCGAAGGCCAGCTCGTCGTCGTCGACCGCGATCCCCTCACGCATCCGCTCGAACATCCGGATCAGCTCGAGGTCGAGCATGAGCTTCTCGTACGACGCCACCAGGCCACCCTCGAGCCAGCCGGCCGCGTGCACGACGAGGTCGCAGCCGGCGAGGTAGGTCGCCCACAGCGACATGGTGGTCTCGGCCGCCGCCTGGGCGTCGAGGGGGATGCCCGAGCAGAGCCCGCCCCCGCCTCGCAGCGGCAGCCCGTAGCGGCGGGCGACCTGCGCGCCCGCCAGGGTGGTCAGCACCGACTCGGGCAGTCCCAGCGAGGGACCGCCCGACCGCATGTCGACCCCGGTGAAGAAGCAGCCCAGGACGCACGGCGTGCCCGGCCGCACCAGCTGCGCCATCGCCACGCCGGACAGCACCTCGGCCACCAGGATCGACAGGCCGGCGGCCAGGGTGACCGGCGCGGAGGCCCCCGCGAGCAGGAACGGCGTGATCGCGACCGGCTGGCCGTAGTCCGCGCAGGCGACCAGCTGGCCGACCATCAGCCCGTCCCACACCAGCGGGGAGTTGGGGTTGACGATCCCGAGCGTCATCGGCCGCGCCAGCAGCGCCTCACGCCCGCCGGCGGCGATGGCCGCCAGCTCGAAGCCGTCGCGGGCCTTGGGACCGCTGGACCCGTAGACGATGAACGGCCGGTCGCTCCAGCGCAACAGGCAGTAGTCCATCGCCAGGTGACGGCTGGCCGCGTCGAGGTCCTGCGCCTCCACGGTGCCGCTCTGAAGCACGGGCAGCGCCCCCGAGGCGTGCTCGAGCCGCACCAGCTCCACGTGGTCGGCGAGCGTCCCGTCGCGGCGCCCCCGTTCCTCGTCGTACGCGAACGGCGGGCCGCCGACCGGGCAGTGCACCAGGCTGCCACCGCCGATCTCGACGCTCCGCTCGGCGTTGCGCCCGGTGAGGGTGAAGCGCGAGGGCGCCTGCGCCAGCTGGTGCATCACCCAGTCGGGGTCCCAACGGACCCTGGTCCCCTCGACCCGCTGGCCCGCCGTCGCGAGCCGCACCAGCATGTCGTCGTCGTGCACCTCGGTGCCGACGTCGGCGAGCAGCCGCAGCGCCTGGGCGTGGACCCGGTCGAGGGCCTCCGGCGACAGCGGCTCGAGGCCGATGCCGGTTGAACGACCGTTCATGCCCGGAGGCTACGCGGGCGCCGCCCCGCGCGCACCCCGCGCTGTCAGTCCTCGCGGTGCCGGTCGGCGGCCACGGCGATGACCAGTGCGGCGGCCACCGCCACGACGGCCGTGCCGGCGCGGTGGGCGTCCTCCGCGAGCACGAGCACCCCGACCGTGAGCGCGCCCAGGAGACCGGTCGTCTCAGTGAGCGACGGGGTCGCCATCGATCCCTCCTCGTTAAGTATTGTTACTCTATCAACATAGTCGTTCACCAGACGAGAAGGGAGTTCCGTGGACCGCTGGCCCGACTTCCTGGTGGCCGGAGCGCCCGAGGGCGGCACGACGCTGCTCCACGCCGCCCTGGCCACCCACCCCGAGCTCCGGATGAGCCGGACGCGCGAGCCGGGCTACTTCCTCGGCGACGGCACGCCGCCACGCCGGGAGGCGCACCGCGGCCCGGGCGACGCCCACGCCCGGCTCGAGCGGGTCTGGCGCTCCGGTGACTACCTCCGGCTCTGGGACCCGGCGCCCGGCGAGGCCCTGCTGGGCGAGAGCACGCCCTACTACCTCGCCGACCGGGCCGCGCACCGCCGCATCGCACGCGACCTGCCCGCGGCGAGGATCGTGCTCGTCCTGCGGGACCCGGCGGACCGTGCGTACGCGTCATGGCTCCGGCTCTGGAACCAGGGCCTCGAGCCCGTGCCCGACCTCCTCGAGGCGCTGACCGTGGAGCCGACCCGGAGGGCGGACGGCTGGGCGGCTCGGTGGGCCTATCGCGCGCTGGGAGCCTACGGCGCGCAGCTGGACCATCTCCTGCGCCACGTCGACCGCGAGCGGGTGCTGGTGGTCCGCTACCGGCACCTCGTGGAGCAGCCCGAGCAGACGCTCAGCGGCGTGGCCCACTTCCTCGAGGTCGAGCCGGTGCGGCTCCACATCGTGCAGCTGGACGGCGAGCCGGGCTTCCGCCCCGACACCGTCGCGACGCGGACGCTGGCGCGCGGCGTGCGTGCGGGCGCGGCGGCCGGGGCCTGGGGTCCCGCGGCTCTGTGGCGCGTCGCCCGCGCGCCGATGACCAGCCGGCTCCACGGTGGCGGCGCACCCCCGGCGCTGACGGCCGAGCAGCGACGGGAGATCCTCACCCCGATGCTGGCCGACGTGGAGCTCCTCGAGTCACTCACCGGGATGTCCTTCGACGACTGGCGGGCGCGGGCGGGCCTGCCCACGACTCGGCCGTTGTCGGCCGACGACCTGGCCCAGGGCCAGTCCGCCCTGGGCTGACCCAGCCGGACCGGATCAGCCTCGGGCGGCGCGGTCCAGGCCCTGCAGCAGCAGGTCGAGGGTGAACTCGAACTCGGACTGGCTGTCGCACCAGCCGAGCGGGTCCTCGGCGCTGTCATGGACCTCGGCGGCGATCATCGCCGTGAGGTGGGGCAGGGCGGCGGCCATCTCGGCGAACTCCGCCTCGGCCGCGTCCTCGTCGAGGGTCCCGCCCTCGGTGTCGGGGGTGAACAGCTCCTGGGTGAAGCCCAGCACCATCGAGCCCAGGGCGTGGATCCCGCGGTGCGCCAGGTGGTAGTCGAGGCCGCCGCGCACCATCGTCGCCAGCACCTCGTCGTAGTAGAGGTAGAGGGAGGGAGGGATGCTCGTGCGAGAGCCGATCAGGCCCGGTGCCCAGCGGTGTCGGACCATCACCTCCCGCGCCGCCAGGCAGCGACCCTTGAGGGCGTCGGTCCAGTCGTCCTCCTCAGAGGTGCGCGCGGCCACCCCCTCCACGACCCTCTCGATGACGGCCTCGACCAGCGCATCGAGGAGCTGCTCCTTGCCCCGGACGTGGTGGTAGAGCGACATCGCCTCCACGCCGAGCTCTCCACCCAGCCGCCGCATGGTGAGCGCGGAGACACCCTCGGCGTCCGCGATCTCCATCGCCGCCTCGAGCACCCGGGCCCGCGTCAGCGGGCGCCGCTCGGCGCGTGTGGTCACCGTCTCCTCCTTCTCCCCTTGCGCGAACCTTACTACGTATGGTTACCTTACAGCGTAAGACTCGCAGAGGAGAAGACCGATGACCACCACCCACGTCCCGACCGTCCACCAGCTCTCGGCAGGCGATGGCCGCACCGCGCGCCAAGCGGGCCTGCTCTACCTCGGGCTCGCCGTCACGGGACTGGCCAGCTACCTCGTGATCCGCTCGCAGATCTTCGTGGCCGACGACCCGTCGGCGACGCTGGCCCACCTGGTCGACCATGAGGGACTGGCTCGCGTCGGGATCGCGGCGGAGCTCGGGGTCGTGCTCACCCAGGCGCTCGTGGCGGTGTGGTTCTTCCGGCTGTTCCGCGGCGTGAGCGTCGTGGCGGCAGGCAGCCTGGCGGCCTTCGGGCTGGTCAATGCCGTCGCGATCCTCACCAGCGCCGCGGCGATGGCCACCGCGCTCGACGTCGCCGTGGACGCCGACCTCGCCGGAGCCGGCGCCGGCACTGTCGAGGCGCAGCTGCTCTACCTGCTCAGCGGTCACCTGTGGATCCTGGGAGGGCTCTTCTTCGGGCTGTGGCTGATCCCGATGGGCTGGCTCGTCCGCGAGTCGGGCTGGATGCCCGACCTGCTCGGCTGGATCCTGATCGCGGGCGGCTTCGGCTACGTGCTCAGTGCCTTCACCGCCTACCTGCTGCCGGACGCCGGCCTGCTGGCCGACCTGCTCACCGCCCCCGCCAGCATCGGCGAGTTCTGGATGATCGGCTACCTGCTCGTGCGCGGCGTACGGCGCGTCGGCTGACTCGCCGCACTAGCCGGTCATCGCCTCGGCCGTGCTGGTCACGCCTCCACGCACGTCGGGCAGCACGGTGTGGGCCGCCTGGGCGTTGAGCACGGCGATGGAGTCCTCCGGACTGAAGCCGACCCCCCACGGGCGCATGTCCTCGGTGGTGTGGGCATCCGAGACGAGCGTCACCGGATAGCCGCGGTAGAGCGCGCCGTAGAACGTGCTGCGGACGCACGCGTCGGTCTGGGCGCCGCACAGCACCAGGGAGTCCACCCCCAGCTCGTTCAGGCGCTCGCGAAGGTCGGTGTCCGCGAAGGAGTCTCCGAACGTCTTCTCGACGATCGGCTCGCCGTCGGCGGGCACCAGCTCGTCCACGATCTGCCAGCCGGGAGTGCCCAGCTGCAGCTCCTGCTCGGCGTGGTGGCGCACCCACACCACGGGGACGCCGGTGCTGCGGGCGCGGCCGACGAGCGTGTCGATGTTGGCCACGACCTGGTCGCGGTTGATCGAGGAGCTCATCACGTCGTTCTGCACATCGACGACGAGGAGGGCGGGTGAGGGCGACTGTTGCTGCGTCGAGTTCATGCCTCCACGCTAGGGGGGATTCCGGACAACGACCGTCCGGTAGCGACGGCAGGAAGATCTGTCGTTAGAGTGCGGCAATCGGGGTACATCCTCGGCACATGCCGCGAGGGGGCACGCTTTCATGAAGCATCCAGTCAGAATCGCCGCAGTCGTCGCCACGATGGCGCTCGGCACGGCCCTGGCACCGGTCGGCTCGCCCGCCGATGCCACCGTCACCATCGACCGCGGTGCCTTCCGCTCGATGTCCGACTTCCGGCCCACCGGCCCCCACGTGCGCGTCTCACCGCGCACCTACGAGGCGGTCTCGGTCGACGTCGCCAAGGTGCGCAGCCAGCTGGCCGGAGCCCCGGCCGCGGGAGCGGCCGGCTCGGTCACGTTCACGCTGCCGACGCCCCGAGGGGGCACGGAGCGCTTCGCCGTCCAGCGCACGCAGGTCATGCAGAGCAGGCTCGCGGCCGCCCACCCCGAGATCCAGACCTGGTCCGGCGTCTCGCTCGACCACGTCGGCACCACCGTCGCCCTCGACGTGACGCCGATGGGCTTCCACGCCTCCGTGCGGGCGCCCAACGGTCGCGGCATGTGGTACGTCGACCCGGCCTACAACGCCCGCGGCACCTCA
Organism: uncultured Nocardioides sp.; assembly: GCA_964591845.1. Lineage (GTDB taxonomy): Bacteria > Actinomycetota > Actinomycetes > Propionibacteriales > Nocardioidaceae > Nocardioides. The sequence goes on along the minus strand of CAZQCA010000061.1, from coordinate 1,437 downwards.
CAGCACCTCGTCTACGACGCCCGCACGCTCCCCGCGCCCCAGCAGGCCTTCAACGAGCGCGAGCTGCCCAGGATGGTGCGCGAGGCCGCCGACGCCGGCGCAGGCGCCCGAGCCGCCGGTGGCGGCACGGTCACCCAACGGGTCTACCGGCTGGCGCTGCTCAGCGACCCGACGTACGCCGACTACTTCGGAACCCAGAACGTCCTCGCCGAGAAGGTCACGCTGATCAGCCGCGTCAACCAGATCTACAACGACGACCTCGCGATCAAGATGGTCCTGGTGGACGGCAGCGACAAGCTCAACCTCGACACCGAGGAGAAGGCCACCGGCCCGGACGGCCCGTGCGGTCTGCGGCCGTGCTTCACCAACGACCCCAACTCGCCCGACTACGTGGAGGGGCAGCTCGCCTTCTGCGACCTGGGGACCCTCGTGCGCACCCAGACCGTGATCGGTCAACTGATCGGCGCCGAGAACTACGACATCGGCCACATCGCGCTCGGCACCAACGGCGGCGGCATCGCGTTCTTCGGGGTCGGCGGGGTCGACAAGGCCCAGGCCTGCACCGGCATCCCCGACCCGGTGGGCGACTTCTACGCGGTCGACTACGTCGCCCACGAGATGGGTCACCAGTTCTTCGCCAACCACACGTTCAACGGCACCCGGTGGGCGTGCTCGGGCGGCAACCGCAACCGCGGCACCTCGGTCGAGCCCGGCTCCGGCGTCTCCGTGATGGCCTACGCCGGCATCTGCCGACAGGACAACCTCCAGCCGCACAGCGACCCCTATTTCAGCCAGCGGTCGCAGACCGAGATCACGCGCTACACCAGCACCCGGGCGCAGAACGTCATCGAGGTCCAGGACGTCACGCTGCGCGGCTTCGACGCCGACGGCGACACCCTGACGCTGGACTACCCCGGGGCGACCGTCGACCCGATCACGCTGACTCGTGGCTCGACCTACGACAAGGCGGGCGTCGAGGCCGCGATCGAGTCCCTCACGGGTGACAACGTGACGATCGCCAAGTGGGGCTACGACCCCTTCGCGGCCGCCTTCGCCCCGCCGTTCGCCTTCCCCGCGCCGACGGGTTCGCCCGACGACGCCGGCTTCGAGGTGATCTTCGCCCACAACGCCAACCCCTACAACTCGCAGGCCGACCGGCGGCTGCGGCACAAGCTCCTCGTGACCGCCTCCGGCGGCGCGACGGCCGAGGTCTCCAAGCGCAGCGAGGGCGGCCCGGCGGAGAACCGGGGCGACGCCCAGCGCACCGGCAACCACTCGCCGGTCGTCACGGCCCCACGCCACAAGGTGCTCCCCGTGCGCACGCCGTTCACGCTCACCGGCTCGGCCACCGACGCCGACGGCGACCGGCTGACCTACCTGTGGGAGCAGAACGACACCGGTCGCGGTGGCGGCACGGCGCTGGTCAACAACAACAAG
>CAZQCA010000060.1:0-14872 GCA_964591845.1 uncultured Nocardioides sp. | reverse complement strand
GGTCGGCTCCGACAGCCTGCCGGCCTTCCTCGCGGCGCACCGCGAGCGGCTCGCCGCCGACGTGATCGTGATCGCCGACTCCGGCAACTGGGACATCGGCGTCCCGGCGCTGACCACGTCGCTGCGGGGTCTGGTGCGGGTCGACGTCGAGGTGCGCACGCTCACCCATGCCGTGCACTCCGGGATGTGGGGCGGGCTGGTGCCCGACGCGCTGATGACCCTGTCGCGGCTGATCGCCTCGCTCCACGACGACGCCGGCAACCTCGCGGTCGAGGGTCTCGTCGCAGGGCCCGCCGCCGACGTCGACTATCCCGAGGCGCGGCTGCGCGCCGAGTCGGGCGTCGCGCCGGGGGTCTCCTGGGTGGGGTCCGGCAGCGCCGTCGAGCGCCTCTGGACCAAGCCCTCGCTGTCGGTGACCGGCATCGACGCCCCCAAGGTCGACGGAGCCTCCAACACCCTCGTGCCCGCGGCACGCGCCAAGCTGTCGATGCGGGTCGCCCCGGGCGACACCTGCGCCCACGCGCTGGCGTGCCTGCGGGCCCACCTCGAGGCCCACGTGCCCTGGGGAGCCCAGCTGTCGGTCACCGTGGTCGACACCGGCGAGCCCACCGCCATCGACGCCACCGGGCCGGCGTACGACGCCGCGCGCGAGGCGTTCGCCGAGGCCTGGGACGGCGTCGCACCCGTGGACATGGGCGTCGGCGGTTCGATCCCCTTCATCGCGGAGTTCCTGGAGACCTACCCCGAGGCGTCGGTGCTCTGCACCGGAGTCGAGGACCCCGACACCCGGGCCCACGGGGCCAACGAGGGGCTGCACCTCGCCGAGTTCGAGCGGGTGCTGCTCGCCCACGCGTTGCTGCTGGAGCGGCTCGGCTCCCGCTGAGCGCTGCCCCGCCGCGACAGGCTAGGCCGTCTCCCACAGCCCGAGGAGGTTGCCCTCGGTGTCGCTGAAGTAGGCGGCGAAGCCCATGTCGCCGACGGCCATCCGGGCGCTCACGGTCGTGCCGCCGGCGGCCTCGATCGTCTTCAGGGCCTCGTCGATGCTCGGCACGTCGATGACGAGGTTGGGCGCCGTGCCCGGGAACTCGGCGGTCCTCTCGAACATGCCGCCGTTGATGAAGCCCGGCTCGGTCGGGCCCGTCTCCGGGTCGCTGGGCCCGGTCATCACGATCGTGTAGCCCATCTCGGGCATGGGGACCAGCTGCCACCCGAAGGCCTCGCTGTAGAAGCCGCGCGCCCTGTCGCCGTCGTCGAACGGGATCTCGAAGTGCACCACCTTGCCGGACATCCTGCCTCCTTGCTGACACTGCGGAATCCCCAGTGAACTCCCGCCGCGCGCGCGGGTCAACGGGCCCGGCCGGCACCTGTACGCCGTCGCCGCTCGCGCCCGATGATCAGCTATGCCCACCGCGGCGGAGCACGCCTCCCGGCTCGTGGCCGGCGTCCGCGACGACCCGGCCGGGCGGCTCGCGCTGCTGGAGGCGCTGTACCAGGCCGAGCCGGGGCGTCCCGAGCTGCACCTGCCCTACAGCAGGGCGGCACTGCGCTTCATGGAGTGGCAGCGACGGCGGGGGTTGCTGGAGCCGGCCGCGGCCGAGGCGCCGGGCAGCCCGTGGTGGCGAGCGGTCAACGAGAGGCTGCTGCGGGACACCGCCGAGGCGCGCGGCCAGGTGCTCGGGCTCGCCGGACCGCCGTCGTCGTGGAGCGCCGCCTGCTCGGTGGACTTCGCGCGCGCGCCATCGGCGCGGCGGTGGTACCGCGCCCACAACGCGAGCGTCGTGTCTGCCTACCTCGACCACCGCGACCTCGCCGAGGCGGAGGGCCGGGCCGAGCGGTTCTTCCTCAACGTCGTCCTGGTCCGGGTGCTCTTCGCGCACGCCCTGGTCGCCGCGCCGCGGCTGGCGCTGGGCTGGCTGGGGCCCGCCGGGCCGGTCCTGGGCGACCCCCGCCTGGCGTTCACCGGGATCTTCGTCTCGCTGTCGCGGGTGGCTCCCGACCGCTACCCGCTCACCGGTGACCTCCAGCGGTACGTCGACGCGGAGCGGGGGCTCGGCCGGACCCTGGACCGAGGCGTGATCCAGCCCCGGCTGGACCGGTTGGTCGCCTGGTCGGCGGCAGAGCTGGCCCTCCCCGAGCTGGCGACGCTGGTGCGCGACGGCCGCCCGGCGTACGCCTGGGACGCCGCCGACGTCGAGCCCTGGCAGCACGAGCCGCACGGCTGGGTGCGGCTGGCCCGCGCCGCACTCCCGCCGGCGTCCGGCCGACGCTACCGTGGAGTGTGACCCAGATCACTCTCGCCCCGGTCGACGCCGTCACCGTCACGACCGTCGTCGACAACTCCTCCGACGTCCTGATGCCCGACGAGGGACTGGTGCGGCGGTGGGGCCCGGTCGGCACCGCCGGCCACATCCCGGTGATCCCCAGCGAGCTCGCCGACGGCGGCAAGACCGTCGACTTCCTCCGCGCCGAGCACGGCTTCTCGGCGATGGTCGAGGTGACCGTGGCCGAGCGGCAGCACCGCGTGCTGTTCGACGCCGGCATCACGCCCGACGGCCTGATGGGCAACCTGGACCGGCTGGCGATCTCGCCGGACACGTTCGAGGCGGTCGTGCTGAGCCACGGCCACTTCGACCACGTGATGGGCCTGGAGGGGATGGCCCGCCGGATGGGACGGCGCAACGTGCCGGCCCTGCTGCACCCCGAGTTCTGGACCCGGCGGCGCATCGTGACGCCTGGCGGCGGTGCGTGGGAGCTCCCCCTGCCCAGCCGGGCGGGCATCGAGGGACTCGGCTTCACGATCATCGAGGACCGGCGGCCGTCGTACCTCCTGGACGGTGCGCTGCTGGTCACCGGCGAGGTCGACCGCACCACCGACTTCGAGACCGGCATGCCGATCCACCAGGCGTGGCGCGACGAGGACTGGGTGCCCGACCCGCTGATCCACGACGACCAGGCCATGGTCGTCCACGTGCGGGACAAGGGGCTCGTCGTGCTCACCGGGTGCGGCCACGCCGGCATCGTCAACATCGTCCGACACGCCAAGGCGCTGACGGGGATCGACACCGTCTACGCGGTCCTGGGCGGCTTCCATCTCACCGGCGGGATCTTCGAGAAGGTGATCCCCCAGACGGTCGCGGCCCTGGCCGCCGAGTCGCCCCGTGTCGTCGTGCCCGCCCACTGCACCGGCTGGAAGGCCCAGCACGCCCTGGCTGTAGCGATGCCCGAGGCGTTCACGCCCAACTCGGTGGGCAGTCGCTTCGAGCTGTAGTCGGCAGTCCGCGTCGACCTCAGCCTCGGCAGTCCACCGCCACGATCGGCCGCCAGCTCATGCCGTCGACGGTGACCTTGCGCGCCTGGAACCTGATCGCCACGCTCTGCCCGACCTTGCCCTGCAGGCAGTCCGGCCAGCCGCCGTCGTGCCAGCTGCCCTCCGCGTCGATCCACGACGGGACGGAGCCCTCGGCGCCGTAGGTCCAGCCGTCGACCTCGATCGAGAGCTGCTGCTCGCCGACGTACGCCGTCCCCGACCGCCACCCTCTCAGCTCGGTGTCCTGGGTGGTCCACATCCGCCCCAGGCCGATGCCGGTCACCAGGGTCAGCGCGAGCGCCAGCGCCATGCCCAGCCGACGACGGATGAAGGAGGAGCCCGTGCCCGGCGCGGTGTCGAGGGTCGCGGTCATGCACGAACAGTACGGCCCGCATCGGTCGTGATGGCCCTATCGCCCGCGAACAACCGCTCGGACCCACAAACGGACAGCCTCGGACGGCGTCCCCGCGTGAGAGCCATCCACGCGTGCTCGGTTGCCGGTCCGAGCGGTGGCTTGGGCCTGTCTCCCGTGAATGCGGTGGCGGAACTCCGGGTCAGTCGCGGCTGATTGCCGCCACGCCCTGAGGCACATGCTCTCCACCCCTTGGGGGACCCCACGACTGCAGGGCCGCTCGGATCGTCGACCTGCCTGGTGCTCTGCTCCCCCACCCCGACGTCGTACGCCGGGGCATGCGCAACTCACCTGGAGGCCCCCATGAAGCAGCTCCCGACCCTGGCCGCGACCGCGACGGTGGTCGCCTTGGCGGTGGTCAACGGGCTGCCGGCCGGGCAGTCACCGAGTGCCGGCCCGCAGCCGCAGGCGGCGACGACTCCACTGAGCGCCGAGGACCGCGCCATCGAGCGCAAGGTCGACTCACTCGTCGACCGGATGACCACCGAGGAGAAGCTCCAGCAGGTGCAGCTGCTCTCCGACGGCCAGATCACCGACGAGGACGCGCGCGCCGGAGTCGGCGGCGTGTTCAGCCTCACCGACCCGGCACGGATCGACGAGCTGCAGCACATCGCCGTCGAGGAGTCGCGACTCGGCATCCCGATCCTGTTCGCCTACGACACGATCCACGGCTACCGCACGATCTTCCCGGTGCCGTTGGCGCAGGCGAGCTCGTTCGACCCCGCGGTCGCCCAGGTCGGCGCGCGCATCGGCGCTCGGGAGACGGCGACGGTCGGGATCAAGCAGGTCTACAGCCCGATGGTCGACGTCTCCCACGAGCCACGATGGGGCCGCATCGTCGAGGGGTTCGGCGAGGACCCCTATGTCGGCGAGGAGTTCGCGCGCGCCGCCGTACGCGGCGACCAGGCGGGCGACTACGGCGCCGCCGACAAGGTGGTCGCCAGCCCCAAGCACTACGTGGCCTACGGCCAGCCCGAGGGCGGCCGTGACTACAACACGACCGACATGTCGGAGCAGCGGCTGCGCAACCTCTACCTCCCGCCGTTCAAGGCCGCCGTCGACGCCGGCGCCGACACGGTGATGTGCTCGTTCAACACGATCAACGGAGTCCCCGGTTGTGCGAACCACTACACCGAGACCGAGATCCTCAAGGACGAGTGGGGCTTCGACGGCTTCATCGAGAGCGACTACACCGCGGTCGCGGAGACCCGGGCCTGCCCCGCGGTGAACCCCGACGAGGGCCCCTGCGGCCACGGCACCGCCGCCGACGGTCCGCAGGCCGGCGCGAACGCCCTGATGGCCGGCACCGACTCGGAGATGGTGAGCACCAACATCCGTGAGTTCGGTGCCCAGCTGCTGGCCGACGGGTCGATCACCGAGGCGCGTCTCGACGACGCCGTACGACGCATCCTCCGGGTGAAGTTCCGCGCCGGCCTCTTCGACCACCCGTACGTCGACCAGGACGCCGCCGCCGACCCCGCCAGCTTCCTCAAGCAGTCCGACCGCGCGGCAGCGCGCAAGGCCGGGAGCCGCTCGATGGTGCTGCTGCAGAACGACGACGACACGCTGCCCTTCGACGCGTCCAAGAAGACCGTCGTGATCGGTCCGCTCGCCGACAGCGGCCACGACATGCTCGGCCCGTGGTGGGGCCGCGGCGTCGACGAGGACGCGGTCACGCTCGTCGACGGGCTGACTGCCCAGAGCCCCGACACCACCTACGTCCCCGGCTGCACGCTCACGAACGCCGAGCCGCCGGACGCACAGCCCGACGACGCCTGCAGCGATGCCGACCTCGACGCGGTGCGTGCCGCCGCAGCGGGCGCCGACCAGGTCGTGCTGGCGCTGGGGGAGACCCGCGAGATGAGCGCCGAGGCGGCGTCGCGCTCCGACATCTCCCTGCCCGGCGAGGGCCAGGCGATCATCGACGCGGTCGAGGAGACCGGGACGCCGTACGCCGTGGTGCTCTTCAACGGCCGGCCGCTCACGCTCGGCCCGGTGCTGGAGAAGGCGCCGGCGGTGCTCGAGGTCTGGTTCCCGGGCGTCGAGGCCGGCAACTCCGTGGCCGACGTCGTCTTCGGCAAGGTCAATCCCGGCGGCAAGCTGCCGGTGTCGTTCCCGCAGGCGCTCGGCCAGGTGCCGATCTACTACAACCACGAGCCGACCGGCCGCCCCTGCGACGTGACGCAGAAGTACGTCTCGCGCTATCGCGACCTGCGCACCTGCGACCCGCTGCTTCCCTTCGGATTCGGGCTCAGCTACACGACGTTCTCGATCAGTGACCTCACGCTGAGCGCGGACTCCGTGGCGCGCAACGGCCGCGTCCGGGTGTCGGTGCGCGTCGCCAACACCGGCGCGGTGGCGGGGGACGAGGTCGTCCAGCTCTACCTGCACGACCCGGTGGCGTCGATCAGCCAGCCGATCCGGCGGCTGCGCGGCTTCGAGCGGGTCACCCTGCAGCCGGGGCAGTCGCGGATCGTGCGGTTCACGCTCGACCGCTCGGACTGGGGCTTCTACGACAACGCGGGGGAGTTCGTCACCGAGTCCGGCCAGATCGACGTGTACGCCGGCGACTCGTCCACCGCCGACCTGACCGCCAGCTTCACGCTCCGCTGAGCGGCTGACCGGCCGGCCCGCGATACGGGTCAGTACGACGTGAATGCCGCGTCGTACTGACCCGTATCCGTGCCAGAGCTCGCCCCCAACCCGATCTCGGGCGCCGCCCTCCCCAGCCGGACGCTGGGGCCGTGCCCTGAGCGAGGGGCCCCGCCAGGCTTCAGCCATGGACGAACGAGCGACCCGGTCCCTTTTGGGGGCTCAGTCGGGAGTCATCGGCCGCAGACAGATGCTCCAACTCGGCGGCCGGCCCCACGACCTCGAGCGATGGCTCCGCCGGCATCAGCTCACCCGGGTTCTCCCCGGGGTGTTCGCCTCGCACTCCGGTGAGCTCAGCTGGACGGAACGCGCGTGGGTCGGGCTCGTGTACCTGTCGCCGGCCGTACTCGCCGGCGATTCGGCTCTGCGGGCCACGGCCGGTCGGGCATGGCTCAGAGCCGCGGATGACGGCCCGATCGCCGTCGCTGTCGATCGCGAGCGACACGTTGCCGCGCCGCCGGGCTACCGGCTGGCCCGCCCGATCCATCTCCCACGCTCGGCGCAGTGGCACCTGAGCCCGCCTCGGCTGCGCGTCGAGGACGCCGCGCTCGACCTGGCGGCAGGAGCCGCCTCCGACCACGAGGCGTTTGCCGTGCTGGCGGAGGTCGTCCGGCTGCGGCTCACCACCCCTCCACGGTTGGTGTCCGCGCTGGGCGCCCGCAAGCGGGTGCGGCGTCGCGGCGTTCTGGAGGGCGCTGTGGCCGATCTGGCGGCGGGCACCCACTCCGTGCTGGAGCGCGAGTACCGCAGGCTGGTCGCCGAGCCGCATCTGCTGCCCGCGGGACGGAGGCAACACCTCGTCGTCGTCGAGGGACGCCGCCGCTGGCGCGATGTGGCGCTGCCCGACCTGCGGGTCGTGATCGAGCTCGATGGCCGGCTCGGTCACGACTCGCCCGACGCTCGCGATCGCGACCTGCAGCGGGATCTGGACGCCGCTGTCGCCGGTGAGCTGACGATCCGGCTCGGCTGGGGCCAGGTGGTCGGGCGTCCGTGCGAGACCGCCCGGCGGTTGGCCGACCTGCTGGTGTCTCGCAGATGGCCGGGTCGCGCCCGAGCATGCGGGCCGACATGTGCGCTGAGCCGAGCTGCCTGAGGCTTCGCGGATACGGGTCAGTACGACGCGCCCGCTACGTCGTACTGACCCGCATCACTGGGTGGCTGAGTCCCGGCCTCAGCGGCCGAGCCGGCGCACCTTCTCGAGAAGCAACGCCGTCTCCTCGGAGGTGAGTCGTGCGTCGAGGGTGACCAGCCACTCCGCGAGCTCGCCGTCGGCCAGTGGCCGGTGCTCGGTGGGCTCCCCGGGAGTGCGGACGGTGAGCGACTCGTGGGTCACGGTGACGTGCCGCCCGGGGAGGTGCCGGGTCACCATCAGGCCGGTCGTGAAGTGCGAGCCCGGGAACGTGCTGGTGAAGTGATGGCCCATCACGACATCGGCCGGCAGCACCTCGAGCTCGTCGGAGGTGTGCGCGACCTCCCAGCCCAGGTCCCGCAGCCGCCACAGCTCCCAGGCGCCGGCGTCGGTGCGGCGCACCCGGTGACGCCACCCCGGGAGGTAGTCGTCCTCGGCGCCGTCCTCCAGCGGGATCGGGCGGAGCAGGCTCATGCCGAAGCCCGGGTCGCACAGCAGCCGTCGCCCGTCCAGGACCACCTCGACCACCATGTGCGTGCGTGCCTGCACCGAGCCGACGCGCGGGTCTCCGACCCGGCCCAGGTGCCGTCGGACCTGATAGCCGAGCCGCTCCAACGCCGCGGCCACGACCGTGCTGTGCTCGAAGCAGTAGCCGCCGCGGCCCCGCTCCACGAACTTCGCCTGCAGCGCGGGGAGTGACACTCCCGGATGCCGCCCGAGCAGCACGTCGACGTTGTCGAAGGTGAACGCGCGCACGTGCGCCTCGTGGAGCTCCGACAGTGCCTCGAGGCTCGGCTCGCGCGCGGGTACGTCGACACGCGCGAGGTAGCCCTCGAGGTCGAGCAGGTCGGTCTGCCACGGGTCCGCCGGCATGCAGCCAGTCAACCGTCCTCTCGCGGCACGACGTCAAGCGGCACGGCCGCGTGTCACAAACCTCCGGCGCGCGACGACGTACTGGATGAAACCGTTCGTGTCCGACTCGCTAGCGTGGGCCGGCGCACCTGAAGCCCTGGGAGGCAGCCATGTCCTATGTCGTCGACTTCACCGACGTGTCCACCGTCGGCCTGGAGACCTCGCCGGTCGCCGAGGCCCTGGCAGGTCTGCGCGCCAACGAGGCCCGCTACTTCAAGAACAAGTACGACCACGCGTTCACCGTCGAGCCGGCTGCCGAGGCCGCCGACGTGGTCGACTACGTGCACCGCATCCTCAAGGAGGAGCGCGACCTCGAGATCGCCTCACGCCCCGTCGAGGCGACCTCCTTCGAGGTCGAAGGCGTGCGCTGGTCCTACGTCTTCTACGAGTCCGGGCTGTCGATCAACGTCCTCTACACCGTCGAGGACGGCGGCAAGCGCGCCGTCGGCTTCAAGCTCTCCGACGGGATGGAGGTCCCCGAGGAGCTCGCCGCCCGTTTCAAGTTCGTCCGGCAGCGGTCCAAGCTGGCCGGCACGATCCGTGGGTCCTACTTCGTCGTGAAGGGCACCTACTGAGCGCGTGCGAGCCTGGTGGCCTCGCCTAGAAGCCCCGGTCCCACAGATAGACGTCGGCCACCGTGTTGGTGTCCGCGGGGACCAGGCGGTCGAAGCTGACGAACGCGACGAAGCGCCCGGTCTCGGAGACCTGAGGGTCGCCGCTGTCGGTCAGCAGCGGGGCGTACGTCGTCGTACCGCCCAGCGTCTTCAGCACCACCACGGCGTCATCGGCCTTGGTCGCGCCGGAGAAGGCGAGCAGCGAGCCGTCGCCGGACAGCGCCGGCGACGTGGCCCTGGCCATGCCGGCGCTGGCGCGCGAGGTCTGGCCGTTGCGGACCACGAAGACGTCGAACGAGTCGTTGCGGTCGCCGGCGACCAGGTCCGAGGCGAAGGAGTCGAACGCGAACGTGGCCCCGTCGTCGGAGATCGTGGGCAGGCTGCTGTCGCCGTTGCCGGTGGCCGACCGGGTGAGCGTGCCGCCGGACCACAGATAGATGTCGTAGTGGAAGTTCGGGTCCGGTGGCAGCAGGTCGGTGGCGCTGGAGCTGAGCACGACCCGGCTGCCGTCGCCCGCGATGGCGGGCTGGTCGGACTGGCCGTTGCCGTTGGTGATGCGGGTGTAGTCGCCGCTGCCGCGGTCGAGGAGGAAGACCTGCTGCGGTCCCTGCTGCGGGCCCGGCACGAGATCGGTGGCGAAGGACAGGAACACGATCTGGCTGCCGTCGTCGGTGGGACGGCCGAAGAGGCTCCACTGGTTGCCGTCGGTCACCCGGCTGACGCCCATGCCTCCTACCGGATGGACATAGACCTGGCCGAAGGGGTTGGCGCCGTCGAGATTGTCGGCCAGCGAGTCGAAGAAGAGCTCGGTGCCGTCGCCGCTCAGCGCGGGACTGAAGGAGTCGGCGTCGCCGGTCGTCACGACGTCGACGGTGCCGGTGGACCGGCGCCAGAGGCGGATGTCGGAGTTGTGCGCCCCCGTCGGGGAGCCCGCGACCCAGGCGACGGCGCCGCCGTCGTCGCTGATCGTCGGCGCGAACGCCTGGTCGCCGTCCGAGGAGAGTCGGCGCAGGGTCGCGACCTGGACCGGCTCCACCTCCGACACGTACGCCGGCAGGGTCCGGGTGGGCGCGGCCCGGAGGCGGAACCGCTGGGCGCCCTTGAGGAACGTGGTGGTCCGCCAGCTGACCCAGCCGGCGCGCGACTCGTGGTCGGTCGCCACGGTCCGCCACGTCCCGTCCTTGCGCATCTGGAGGTCGACCGCGCGGCCGGGCACCGCCGGCGTGAGCGTGGCCGAGGCGCGCGCCGGCAGCCCGCGGGTGAGTACGTCGGCGATGCGGAGCGTCCCGCCCTGCTGTGGGGCGGCGACTCCCGGGTCGCCCCACGTCAGGACGGCGGCGAGGCCGAGGGACAGGGCAGCGAGCGGCCGGACTCCCGAGTTCATCTCGTGATGCTAGGGGACCCGTGCTCCGGCGTACATGGCGCCCGGAGGGCCTGCAGCGCCCATGCAGTTCTCCCAATCCGCGACGCGGGGGCCCCACCCTGTGCCACCGTGACGGCATGGAGTCCGCCGACGGCCACGTCGACGTCGAGACCTCCGACGGCATGCTCTGGGCCGCCGTCGTGGGGGTGTCGGCGCTCGGCGCCATCGGTGTGCCCTACTGGACCGCGCCGCTCCAGCAGGTGGCGGCCGATGGTGTCTTCGGACTGTCGGCGCTGATCGAGGTCGTGCTGGTCGTCGCCGCGTTCGTCGCGTGCACGGTGGCCCCGCGTCCCTGGTGGACGGCCACCGCGCTGCTGGGCGTCGTGCCGGTCGCCGCTCTCGGTCGCATCGTCATGGACCTCTCGGCGGACCTCACGTCGCACAGTCTCTGGCCACTCGAGCTGGCCACGGCCGTCTTCATCAGCGTCCCGGCCGTGGGCGCCGGCGCGCTCCTCGCGTTCGCCGTACGACGGATGCGGCGGCTCCGCGCCGCGTGACCGTCTCGGGTCAGTCGTCCATCGTCCGGCGCTCGCCGACCGTGCCCGCCGCCCCGGGGAACGCCAGGGTCCCTGCGGCCACCCACCACTGCATCACGTCGTAGGTGAGCCTCCCGGCGGCCACCGACGGGTCTGCGTCGGACAGGCGCGCCGCGTCCGCGGCATCGGTCGCGAAGATCGACATCCCTCGGTAGGACTCGTCGCTCTGGTCGGCGAACGGCCCGTTGGCCACGATCGTGCCCGCGCGCCGCAGCTCCGCCCGATAGGCCAGGTGTCGCGACTGCAGCTCGTCGAGCTCCGCCTCGGGCAGGTCGGGGGCGTCGTCCGGGCGCCGCAGGACCACCAGGGTGAAGACGTCGAACTCGCGCGGGATGTCGGGATGGCTCGGCACGACTCGATCGTAGGCGGGCGCTCGCGGCCGCGCCGGTCAACCACCGTGCCGGGCTGCGCGTCCCCAGGGGGTGGCGGTCGAGGGGAGAGGAGGCAGGCGATGAGCCCTCGAGTGGGCCTCGCGCTGGGGGCCGTGCTCCTTGCCGGGTGCTCGGCGTCGACCTCGCCGATGGCGAGGCGCTCCGTGGCACAGCCCCCGCGGGGACCCGGGCCCGTGGTCATGCCCGACCTACGTGGGCTCTCCGCGGGGACGGCGGCGACACGGATCGGGCAGCTGGACCCAGGCGGTCGGCTGGCCCTCAGCTCGTCATGGACCGGCTCCCCGGTGCGCGACTGCGCCTCCCGTCCGCGGACCGTCCTCCGGCAGCGGCCGGCACCCGGAACCCTGCTCCGACGCGATGCCGTCCTCCACGTGGAGGTCGCCTGGCTGGACCTCGACCGCTTCCGCGGCCCCTGCCGGCCGAAGGGCGGCCCGCGGGGTCGCGACGCGGTGATCGCTCGCACGTTCTATCGCTTCGCCGCCGATCCGGATCTCGGGGCGCCGTTCGCGCCCGGACCGGTCTGGACAGGGCTCGAGAGCGGGCCGACGCACACCTGGGTCCGGCCGGACCACCTCCCCGACTTGGCCTCGTGGCGGGTCGGGGAGGGGTACGCCGAGCGGATGGGCCCGTTCTCGGCCCTCGATGTGCTGGCTGCCAGTGGCGGCTACTTCGAGGTGCACCGCGGCGTGCTCGCGACCTGCGGCTTCGACGGCGGTGTCGACGTCGCCCCACCGGCTCTGCAGGGGCAGGCCGATCTGCGGGCCGTCACCCTCACCGCGTCTCGCGACACCGTGCTGGCCTGCATGGACTGGTGGGGCGTCACCCTCTTCGTCGGCCCCGACGGGATTCGCGGCGTCGCCCTTCGGCTGGGTGCCCCCTGAGCCGAGGCAGAGTCACGGCGCCGGCTCGACCGGAGTTCCGTCGTACGCCGGCGCGCGCCACAGCGCGACGGCCAGCGCCAGCCATCCGAGGGCAGGGGTGAAGAACACCGGCGACAGATAGACGGTCGCGAGTCCTCCGAACGGCAGCAGCACGGCGACCCACCACGACAGGTCGCCGGCGCGCGCGAGCGCGACGCAGAACGCGGCCAGACAGAGTCCGAAACAAAAGGAGGCGATCGCCTGCACGGCGCCGCCGGCGTTGGACCCCCACAGGCCGCCGGCCTCCTCGAACGTGCGCTCGTAGCTGCCCCACGGGAAGGGCCAGAACTCCACCACCGTGGCCGCGACGACCAGCCCCAGCGCCGCCAGCGTCAGGGTGGCGGCGGCCTGTGTCCGTCGACGTCCACGCGCCCGTGCCCGCAGCAGCACCAGCCCCCACAGGACCAGCAGGAGCGGGAGGACGAGCAGCTTGGAGGTGTCCATCCAGGTCAGGCCCGCGACCAGGTTCATCTCGTTGACCTGCGTCCGGCCGTGGGCGAGCTGCTGGTGCTGCCAGACGAGGAGCCAGCCGCCGGCTGCCACGACGCACCCGATCGCGCCCCAGCGATCGCGGTTCACGAACCGGCCCCGGCGCCGGTCAGCAGGCAGAAGTCGTTGCCGTCCGGGTCGGCCAGCACCACCCTGTCGTCCTCCCGTCGCAGGACCCGCGCCCCGAGGCCGACGAGCCGTTGGGTCTCGGACGTGGCGTCCGCTCCAGGGGCGGGCACGAGATCGTAGTGCTGTCGGGTCACGGGCGGTCTCGGCATCAGCGGCGGACCTCCCCAGGTGATCTTGGGTCCGCCGGCCGGAGAGCGGATCGCGGTCTCCTGGTCCTGGTCCCACACGAGTGGCCATCCGAGCGCCGCGCTCCAGAAGCGACCCACCGCCTGCGGGCCGTCCGACGAGACGGCCCCGATGAACCCGCAGTCGGCCAGGAAGTTGTTGCCCGGCTCGATCACACAGAGCTCGTTGCCCTCGGGATCGGCCATCACCACGTGCTCGTCCTCGGGACCCTGCCCGATGTCGAGGTGGCGGCCGCCGAGCTCGAGGACGCGCGACACCGTCGCCTCCTGCGCCTGCCACGACGAGCTGGTCAGGTCGAAGTGCATGAGGTTCTGCAGCACCTTGGGCTCCGCGGTCGGGAGGAAGCGCAGCGCGAAGCCGGTGTCGTCGGTCGGCAACAGCTCGACCCCGACCGGCCGCTCGACCGCGTCCCACCCGAGCAGGCCACCCCAGAATCCCGCCAGGCCGGCAGGGTCCCGGGCGGCCCAGCACAGAGCCACCAGGTCACAGCCCACCTGGCGAACCTAGGCCGGTCCCCCCTCGGAGGGCAACGGAGATTCCCACCCCGCGCGCGGCGTCGTACCCGCACCGGCCCACCCCGTAGACTCACCCAACGTGTGCGGTGTCTTCGGCGTCTGGGCGCCAGGAGAGGACGTCGCCAAGCTGACCTACTTCGGGCTCTACGCCCTGCAGCACCGCGGCCAGGAGTCGGCCGGCATCGCGGTGAGCAACGGCCGCCAGATCCTGGTCTACAAGGACATGGGGCTGGTCTCGCAGGTCTTCGACGAGTCGACCCTCGAGTCGCTCAAGGGCCACATCGCGATCGGTCACAGCCGCTACTCCACGACCGGCGCGTCGACCTGGCACAACGCCCAGCCGACGTTCCACCCGACCGTGGACGGCTCGATCGCCCTGGCCCACAACGGCAACCTGATCAACACCCGCGACCTGGTCACGATGGTCGACGACCTCGGCGAGCTCGAGGGGGAGCTCGACCTGCACGTGCGGCTGCCGGCCGTCTCGACCAACGACACCTCCATCGTCACCTCGCTGCTGGCCCACCACGCCGGCCAGACCGTCGAGGACCGCGCGGTCGAGCTGCTGCCCCAGGTCGAGGGCGCCTACTCGTTCGTCTTCATGGACGAGGACACGCTCTATGCCGCGCGCGACCCGCACGGCATCCGCCCGCTGGTGCTGGGACGTCTCGAACGAGGCTGGGTCGTGGCGAGCGAGGACGCCGCGCTGGCCACGATCGGGGCCAGCGTCGTCCGTGAGATCGAGCCGGGCGAGCTCGTCGTCATCAACGAGGACGGCCTGCGCTCGCGGCACTTCGCCGGGCCCCAGGCCAAGGGCTGCGTCTTCGAGTACGTCTACCTCGCCCGCCCCGACGCGACCGTCGGGTCGCGCAGCGTCCACGAGGCGCGCGTCGAGATGGGCCGGAGACTGGCGCGCGAGTTCCCCGTCGACGCCGACCTGGTGATGCCCGTCCCCGAGTCCGGCACCCCCGCCGCGACCGGGTACGCCGAGGAGAGCGGCATCCCGTTCGGCCAGGGCTTCGTCAAGAACTCCTACGTCGGACGCACCTTCATCCAGCCGAGCCAGACGCTGCGCCAGCTCGGCATCCGCCTCAAGCTCAACGCGCTTCCCCACATGATCCGCGGCAAGCGGATCGTCGTCGTCGACGACTCGATCGTGCGCGGCAACACCCAGCGGGCGCAGGTGCGGATGCTCCGTGAGGCCGGCGCGGCCGAGGTGCACGTGCGCATCTCCTCACCGCCGGTGAAGTGGCCCT
>CAZQCA010000059.1:0-15112 GCA_964591845.1 uncultured Nocardioides sp. | reverse complement strand
CGGGCTGGCTGGCCCAGTGGCTGGAGCTGGTGCAGGACAAGGAGCAGAAGATCGCGCGGCCCAAGCAGATCTACACCGGCGACCGGGAGCTGACGTTCACCGCCGCCTCGGAGCGCTGGGCCTGACCGAGCCTCGCACCCCCAGCGGTGGCCCCCTGCCGCCGGAGCGTGCGCCACACTTGCGGGATGACCGACTCCCGCTCGTCCGCGCGACCCGTCGAGCGGGCTGACCTCGACGAGGTCGAGGTCAGCCCCCTCGAGCTCTTCTTCGACCTGGTCTTCGTGTTCGCACTCACCCAGGTGACGGCCTACATGGCCCACGAGATCGACGCCGGGCACGGCCTCGAGGGCCTGCTGCGAGGCGTGCTGCTGCTGATGCTCCTGTGGTGGTCCTGGGTCGGGTGGTCGTGGCTGTGCAACGTCACCGACGTCGAGGAGCCGGCGATGAAGGTGACGATGCTCGCGGGGATGTCCGCGGTGTTCGTGCTCGCGCTGTGCATCCCCGAGGCCTTCGACGACGGGCCCGGCGGCGTCCAGGGCCCGCTGGTGCTGGCCCTTGCCTACCTCATGGTGCGGGTCATGCACTTCGTGCTCTTCTGGCTGGTGGCGCGCGAGGACGAGCGGCTGCGCGGACAGCTGCGCAGATTCGCGCCGACGGTGGTCGGCAGCAGCCTGGTGCTGGTCGTCGCGTCGCAGACCAGCGGTGACACCCAGACGGCGCTGTGGGTGCTCGCGATCGTGGCCGACTACCTCGGCACCTGGCTCGGTGGCGCCTCCGGATGGCGGCTGCCGTCACCGGCGCACTTCTCCGAGCGGCACGGACTGATCGTGATCATCGCCCTGGGCGAGTCGATCGTCGCGATCGGGGTCGGCATCGCCGAGCTGCCGGTCACCTGGCCGATCCTGGTCGGCGCCGCCCTCGGCCTCGTCCTCGCGTCGGCGATGTGGTGGGCGTACTTCGACGTGAGCGCGCTCATCGGCGCCCGGGCGCTGGCCCAGGAGCCGACCGCCACCCGCGCCCGGCTCGCCCGCACCGCCTTCACGTTCGTGCACATGCCCATGGTGGTCGCGATCGTCCTCACGGCCCTGGGGCTGAAGAAGGTCCTGGAGTACGTCAGCCACACCGACGAGCACTCCCTCAGCGATCCGATCACCGGCGTCGCGCTCGGGGCGCTCGTCGGTGGTGCGACCGTCTATCTGCTGGCCCACGTCGCGTTCAAGTGGGTGGTCGCCCGCGAGCTCAACCCCGTCCGGCTGGGGGCCGCTGCGGTGCTCCTCCTGGGGTGGGCCCCGCTCTCCGGGGTCCCGGCGCTGGGACAGCTCGGCCTGGTGTCCGGGGTCGTCGCCCTGACCATGCTGGTCGAGGCGGTCGCCTTCGCCGACCGTCGTCGTGGGGTGCGCGACGAGCTCACGTCGCGTCCGGGCGGCTAGACGGCCCGATCACGCCCGTCCCAGTAGGGACGTCGCAGCTCGCGCTTGAGGATCTTGCCGGTCGGGTTGCGGGGCAGCAGGTCGAGCACGTCGACCGACGTGGGGCACTTGAAGCCCGCCAGCGACCGCCGGCACCACTCGACCAGCTCCGCCTCGTCGGCCGTAGCACCGGGCTTGAGGGAGACGACCGCCTTCACCGTCTCGCCCCAGCGTTCGTCGGGGACGCCGATCACGGCGACCTCCATGACCGCCGGATGCTCCGCGAGCACCCGCTCCACCTCCGGCGAGTACACGTTCTCGCCCCCGGTGATGATCATGTCCTTGATCCGGTCCTCGACGAAGACGAAGCCCTCCTCGTCGACCCGGCCCAGGTCACCGGTGCGGAACCATCCGTCGTCGGTGACGACCTGGGCGGTCTCCTCCGGCCGGCCGAGGAAGCCCTTCATCAGCTGGGGCGTGCGCAGCCAGATCTCGCCGTGCCGACCTGCCGGCAGGTCCTGCAGCGAGGCCGGGTCGACGATCCTCACCTCGCAGCGCGGGACCGGCTGCCCGGCCGAGACGAGGCGCTCGGGGTGAGCCGCGTCGCGGTGGGCCTCGGGCATCAGGTGGGTGGCCACCCCGGCCACCTCGGTGAGGCCGTAGACCTGGATGAAGTCGGTCGCCGGCCAGGCCTCCATCGCCGCGCGCAGAAGCGGGAGCGGCATCGGCGAGGCGCCGTAGGTGTAGGTCCGGAGCCGCCCGAACAGGGCGATCGCCTCGGGGCCGCTCTGCAGCACCTGCGCGAGCACGGCGGGCACCAGGAACGTCACGTTGGCGCCGGCCATGATCGCGCCGGCGAGGGAGGCGGCGTCGGGCTCGCGGGTCATCACGCTCGGGATGCCGTCGTGGATGCCGAACAGCACGTAGGACGAGCCGCCCACGTGGAACAGTGGCATCGACACCATGGACCTGTCCCCGGGGAGGAACTCCCAGCCGTCGTGGGCGTTGACCGTGTGCTCGACCATGTTGGCGTGCGTCAGCATCACGCCCTTGGGACGGCCGGTGGTGCCCGAGGAGTACATCACCAGGCACACGTCGTCGGGCTGGACCTCATCGGCCCAGGACAGCGGTGTCGCGGCGGCCAGCAGGGCCTCGTAGGCGTCGCCGGCGGCCCCGTCGGGGGTGACCTCGACGACGTGCCGCACCCGGGGCAGCCGGTCGCGCAGGGCCTCGACGGTGGGCATCAGCTCGGAGCCCACGAAGAGCACCTGGGCTCCGCAGTCGTTGACCGCGTAGTCGACCTCGTCACCCGCCAGTCGCCAGTTGACGATCGCGTGGGCGGCGCCGAGGGACCCTGCGGCCAGGGACACCTCCACGCACGCCGGGTGGTTCTTGTCGAGGAAGGCCACGACGTCGCCGCGGCCTACGCCCAAGGACGCGAGGGCACCGGCGCAGCGGCGCACGCGGTCGTCCCACTCGGACCAGGTCCAGCTGCGCCCGAGATAGCTCATGGCGTCGGCGTCGGGGGTGGTCGCCGCCCACCAGGCGAGCCGGTCGTCGACGAAGGAGGGGGCGGGGGCGTTCTCGGTCATGGCTCTCCCTGGTGCTGGCGCGCTGCTCGAATCTGACACGGGGGCGCACGGGAGGCAAGGGGGCGCCGCCAGGGTCGCGGCGCGCGCGACGTACCGTAGGGAGGCCGTCGACCAGGAGCCAGTCCCGTGACCGAGCCGACCCGCACCACGCGCCGCGGGCTGCTCGGCTACGCCGGCGCCGGTGGCCTGGGAGCCGCCGTCGGAGCAGCCGCCGGGGCCGTGGTGGGAAGCGGACACGGCGGTCACGCCGAGACGACGGCCGCGGCGACCCTGCCCGGCACGATCAGCCCCTTCGGAACCCACCAGCCCGGGGTCACGGCGCCGACGCCGCGAGCCAACCGACTGGTCGCACTCGACCTGCGCGCCGGGGTGGATCGGGCGGCCCTCGGCCGCTTCATGCGGCTCTGGTCCGGCACGATCGCGGCCGCGGCCATGGGCCGCCCGACACCGGGCGACACCACCCGCGACCTGGCCCAGGCCAACGTCGACCTCTCCGTCGTCGTCGGCTGGGGCTACGACCTCTTCGACCGGGTCGGGCTGGCCGAGGCGCGGCCCTCGGCCCTCGTCAGGGTGCCCCCGCTCCGTCACGACCGGCTCGAGGAGCGCTGGTCGGGCGGCGACGTGATGGCGCTGGTGGGTGCGGCCGACGACACGACGGTGACCCACGTGCTTCGCCGCCTGCTGCTCGACGCCGAGCCGTTCGCCACCCTCCGCTGGGAGCAGGCGGGCTCGTGGCGCGGGCTCGACGGCGACCAGGCACCGACCACCGGCCGCAACCTCTTCGGCCAGGTCGACGGCACCGGCAACCTGCTGCCCGACGACCCGCTGTTCGACTCCACCGTGTGGAGCAAGGCGCCGGCCTGGTTCGCCGGCGGCACCACCATGGTCGTGCGCCGGATCCGGATGGACCTCGACACGTGGGACACCCTCACGCGCAGCGAGCAGGAGGCCTCGGTGGGACGCGACCTCGACATCGGGGCCCCGCTGACCGGGGTCCGGGAGCGCGACGTGCCCGACCTGGCCGCCCGAGGCGACGACGGCCGCCTCGTGATCGCCGAGAACGCCCACGTGCGGCTCTCCCATGCCACGCGCAACGGGGGCGCGCGGATCCTGCGCCGAGGCCTCAACTACACGTCGTACGACGCCACCACGGGTCGCCGCGACGCCGGCCTGGTGTTCTGCTCCTTCCAGGCCGACCTGGGGGCCCAGTTCGTGCCGATCGCGCGCCGCCTGGACCGCGCCGACGCCCTCCACGAGTGGACCAGCCACCTCGGGAGCGCGGAGTTCGCGATCCTTCCGGGCTTCGCCGAAGGAGGGTGGCTGGGAGACACGCTGCTGACCTGACCGGCCGTCTCCAGCCGATCCGACTTTTCGCGCACACCCAGCGGCGTCTCAGCGAGTTCACAGCGAGCACGGCGAGCCTGAAGGGCATGAACCAGTACCCGAGCGCTCCCCCCTCGCCGGGCGGCCCCGCCCTCGACACCGCCCCCTCCGAGCCGACCACGCCGCCGACCAGCCCGCCGACCAGCCCGCCGACCACCCCGCTGCCGCCACTGGGCGCCGACCCTTACGGTCCCCCGCCGTCGGGGCCGGGCCCGGCGGCCCCCACCCCCGAGCGACCTCGCGGGCGGGCGTTCGCGGCGTCGGTCGTCGCCGCCTCCCTCCTCGTCGGCGGCGGCGCCGGCCTCGGCGGAGCAGCCCTGTGGGACGCCACCCACGACGACCCCTCGCCGGCTGCGGCCGCCCGGGAGACCACGCCGGTCATCGACCAGGGCGACACCGCTCCGGCCCAGGGCTCGGTGGAGCAGGTGGCCTCGGCGGTGCTGCCGTCCGTGGTCAAGATCGACGTCTCCGGGTCGCAGGGCTCGGGGAGCGGCTCGGGCATCATCCTGAGCGCCGACGGCCGGATCCTCACCAACAACCACGTCGTGGAGCTGGCCGACGGCGGTGGCACGCTGCGGGTCTCCTTCAACGACGGCACCCACGCCGATGCCACGGTCGTCGGCACCGACCCGTTGACCGACACCGCGGTCATCCAGGCCGAGAACGTCTCGGGGCTCACCGCCGCCACGATCGGCAAGTCGGGCAACCTCGACGTCGGGCAGCAGGTGGTCGCGATCGGCTCGCCGTTCGGCCTGGAGTCGACGGTCACCAGCGGCATCGTCAGCGCCCTGAACCGACCGGTCAACGTGGCGACCGACGAGCAGGGCAACGCGACGACGTACCCCGCGATCCAGACCGATGCCGCCATCAACCCCGGCAACAGCGGCGGCCCGCTGGTCGACATGACCGGTGCCGTGGTCGGGATCAACTCCTCCATCCGTACGGCGTCCAGCGGCACGCTGGGCGGCGAGTCGGGCTCGATCGGTCTGGGCTTCGCGATCCCGATCGACGAGGTGATGCCGATCGTCGACCAGATGGTCAACGGCGAGACGCCCACGCACGCGCGCATCGGCATCGGGGTCTCCCCCCTGTCGGGCGACAACGCCTCCCTCGTCGACGGCGCCCAGGTGAGCAAGGTCGACAACGGCTCCCCCGCCGAGCAGGCCGGCATCGAGGTGGGCGACGTGATCACCAAGGTGGGCGACACCCCGATCACCGACCCCGACTCTCTTGTCGCGACGGTGCGGTCCTACCGACCCGGCGACAAGGTCGAGGTGGCCTGGACCCGGGACGGCAGGAGCCGGACGGCGACGGTGACCCTCGCCTCCGACGCCGACCAGACCAACTCCTGACCGAACGCCGGCGTCACCCGGTCTCGACGCCGGCGTAGCGGACGACCTCGCAGCCCCGGCGCTCGATCGTCGCCGTCGGCCGGATCAGCACCAGGACGTCGTGGCCGGGGCCGCACGAGATGCTGGCCTCGGCCGTGGCGCCGGCCGACCAGATCCGGTCGTCGCCACGGCCGGCGTCGGCGCTGTCGGGCCCCCGCAACAGGATCTGGTCGGCCCCGGGGCCGCCCAGGACCCGGTCGCCGTCGTCGTCGTCGCCGGCATCGAGCCGGTCGTCTCCGGGGCCACCGCGCAGCTCGTCGGCGCCCGGCCCCCCTGACACCGTGTCGCGCCCGGCGCCGGCGAGGATCACGTCGGAGCCCTCGTCGCCGGAGATGTCGTCATCACCGGCGAGGGCGACGATGTCGTCGTCGCTGCTCGTGCCCCGCAGCGAGTCGGTGTGGCCCTGTCCGGCGGTCACCGCCGGATCGAGACCCCACAGGCCGCTCGCGATCAGCGCCGCGGACACGGCGAGGGCGAGCCAGGCGAGCTTCATGACTGACCATTGGATACCTCATCCGGTGCCATGCGCAACTGTCACCTCACCCGACGCACGCGCCCCTCGCTCCACACCGGGCCGTCGCTCTCGTAGACGTCGCCGTCGGCGCCGAACACCAGGAACCGGTCGAACCCGCGAGCGAACCACCGGTCATGGGTCACCGCGACCACGGTCCCGTCGAAGGCCTCGAGCCCCTCCTCCAGCGCCTCGGCGGACTCGACGTCGAGGTTGTCGGTCGGCTCGTCGAGCAGCAGCAGGGTGGCGCCCGACAGCTCCAGCAGGAGGATCTGGAAGCGCGCCTGCTGCCCGCCGGACAGCGACTCGAACCGCTGCTCGGCGGCCACGGCGAGCTCGTAGCGGTCCAGCACCCGGCTTGCCTGCTCGCGTGGCATGCCGTCGCGGTGGTGGTCGCCGCGGTGGAGGATCTCCAGGAGCGTCCGCCCGACCAGCTCCGGGTGCTCGTGGGTCTGCACGAACCATCCCGGCCGCACCCGCGCCCCCAGCTTGGCCCTGCCCGTGTGGTCCACCGCGGCGATCGGCACCTCGCCGACCGGCTGGTGCTCGACGTCGGGGTCGGAGCCGCCCCTAGCGAGCAGCCGCAGGAAGTGGGACTTGCCGGAGCCGTTGGAGCCGAGCACCGCCACCCGCTCGCCGTACCAGACCTCGAGGTCGAACGGCGCCATCAGGCCGGTCAGCTCGAGCCGCTCACAGACGACCGCACGCTTGCCGGTGCGTCCGCCCCGGAGGCGCATGCGCACCTGCTGCTCGCGCGGCTGCTCGGTCGGCGGGCCGGCCTCCTCGAACTTGCGCAGCCGGGTCTGGGCCGCCTGGTAGCGGCTGGCCATGCCGTCGTTGTAGGCCGCCTTCTGCTTGTACATCAGCACCAGGGCCTTGAGCTTGGCGTGCTCCTCGTCCCAGCGGCGGCGCAGCTCCTCGAAGCGGGCGAACCGGTCGCGGCGGGCGTCGTGGTAGGACGCGAAGCCGCCCGGGTGGGTCCAGACGCGGTTGCCGGCGCTGCCGAGCTCGACGGTGACGATGCGGGTCGCGGTCCTGTCGAGCAGCTCGCGATCGTGGGAGATGACCAGGATCGTCTTGTCGGACTCGCGGATGCGCTCCTCGAGCCAGATCTTGCCGGGGACGTCGAGGTAGTTGTCGGGCTCGTCCAGGAGCAGCACCTGGTCGGGGCCCCGCAGGAGGTACTCCAGCACGAGTCGCTTCTGCTCGCCCCCCGAGAGGGTGCGGAGGCTGCGGTGCTTGGCCCGGTCGAACGGCAGCCCCATCGCGGACGTCGTACAGACGTCCCAGGTGACCTCGACGTCGTATCCGCCGGCGTCGGCGTACTCGGCGAGGGCGGCTGCGTAGCGCATCTGCGTGGCCTCGTCGTCGGCCTCCATGAGCGCGAGCTCGCAGGCGTCGACCTCGGCGTGGGCGCGCCGGACGCGCTCGGGGGCCACGGAGAGCAGCAGGTCGGCGACCGTCGGGTCGTCACTGCCCGCCACGACCCCCTGCCCCACGAACTGGCGCATCACACCCAGCCCGCCGGAGCGGGTGACCACCCCGCCGTGCGGCTGGAGGTCGCCCGTGATGATACGCAGGAGCGTGGTCTTGCCGGCCCCGTTGGCGCCCACGAGCGCGGCCTTCGCCCCCTCGCCGACCCGGAACGACACGTCGTCGAGCAGCACCCGCCCGTCGGGGAGCTCGAAGCGCACACCGGCGACGTCCACGTGACCCACGAGGCGCCATTCTCCCGGGCAGGGGCGGTCCGCCGCGAGCGGGTTATCGCGCAGGGGGCATCTTCGCAGCGAGTTCCAGCACGCCGCGCACGTAGTCCGGGTGGTGCATCACCTGGTCCCACGTGAAGCGGAGCACCCGCCAACCGGACGGTGTCATCTCGGTGTAGCGCACGCAGTCCCGCGCGTGCGCGTCCTTCCCGGTGTGGAACTCCCAAGAGTCGGCCTCGATTGCTAGGAGGAGTCGTCTCTCCAGCAGGTCCGGGTGGTAGGTGCGATGCCTTGTCGTCAGGGACCCCTGCGGCTCCACCAGCAGGTCGGGGAACTCCATCACGATCGCGCGCAGCACAGACTCGAACGGGTTTGCCGCTCGCGGAGTGGCCTGGCGAGACACGCGGCGACACTGGGCCGATCCCGGGCCGCGGGCCTGCCGAGCGGCCGCGCGCAGCTCGTCCGGGTCCACCAGCCGCGACCGCAGGGCGGAGTCGGCAACCGTCAGTGCCTGGTCGAACGGGAGCGCTCGAGCACAGTCAAGCACCGTGCGGACGGGCGAAGTCACGCCGTCGACCACCTCGCTGGGGCTGAGGTCGGACAGCACCAGGCGGACCCTGCCGTCGCGAAACCTCCTGGAGTGGCGCTTGCGCGGCACCGTCACCCAGACCAGTTCGGGGGCCCACTTCACCGCCCACCCCCAGTGGAGAGCGGCGCTGAGGTGGGAGACGACACCACTGACCGCCGCCGCGTCCTTGGCCGCCGTCGCGGCGCTCGGCAGGGCGAACCTCCCCCGGTGCAGACGGATGATGCGGCCCTCCTCGACTGCCGTGCGCAGGCGTCGACGGGTGGTGAGGGTCAGGAGGTCACCGGTTCTCGCCACGCCGCCGAGTCGCACCAACGCCGCCTGTGCCTCCATCGCTCCATCGTCGCCGGATCGGACGATCGAGGTGGCCGTCCTCCACAGCTGACCACTCGGACAGGCAAGCAGCTCACCTCGGCGAGGTGGCCGACGGGATCGGTACGCGTTATGGACTGGTTGCCTGTCCGAGCGTTCCTTGCGCGGCGGGCTTCCCGTCCCTACCGCCGGAACGCGTCAGGCATCGGGATGTCGCCGCTCCAGCCACCCGACCAGCCGGGCGAGACCGCCCAGTAGAGCACCTCGCTGCTCAGGGCCCAGTGCTTGCCGGCCTCGTAGACCCCGCGCTCCAGGGCGCACGGGGACTCCCAGACCACGCGGAAGCGACGGCCCTCCCCGCTGACCAGCACGTAGCCGAACGGCGCGAGCCGCTCCTCCTCCGTGCACGAGCCCGGCGGCACGATCGGCAGCGAGGTCAACGCGTCCAGGGCCTGCTCGGAGTCGTCGATCGTCAGCCGCTCGCTCTGCGCGAGCCGGCCGTCGGCGTCGTAGCGGCACACGGACAGCGGCTGGTCGCCCGGCGCGGTGACCGCGACCATGTCCGCCGCCTCCGACGCGCAGCCGTTGGCGTCCAGGCCGTCCAGGGTGGAGACCGAGCCGAGGACGCGGGCCGCGGTGGCCCGGTCGGGCGCGACCACGAGGACCACCGAGTCGCTGCCCTCCGGTCGCTGGTAGCCGACCCAGGCGCCGGCCACGAACTGCCTGCCGCCCTGCACCTGCCAGGCCTCGCCGGCGGGTCGGTCCGCAAGGGAGCCCGGCGTCAGCTCGGCGAAGTCTGCGGCGGCGACGACCTTCGCTCCGAGGCCCAGGGACGGCGTGCACCCGACCAGCGTCTGGGCCATGTCGGGTCGCTGGACCACCGGCGTGGTGTTCGCGTCGCCGTCGTCGGCGCACCACTGGTCGAGGGCGCCGTAGCCCCACGCGTCGGGCACCGCGAACGTCACGTCGTGCCACGACTCCGCCCGCCAGCCGGACGGCACGTCGGCGGCGCGGGTCGGACCGAGGGGCTGCAGGGGGTCGGGCTGCGCCTGCGGCCCACGGTCCACCATCGCCTTCCCCACCGACACCGCGACCACGGCGGCGGCCGCGCCACCGACCGCCCACGTCGTACGCCGACGGCGCGCGCGCTGGCGCCCGGCCTCTGCCAGGCCCACCGCGCCGGGGGCACCTTCGGCCGCGCTCTCCAGCGACTCGCGCAGCATCGTCTCCAGGTCAGCCATCGTGCACCTCCAGGTCGGCGGCCAGCTCCTGGCTGCGCCGCAGCTCGGCGATCGCGCGCGCGACGCGGGAGCGGACGCTCCCCTCACGCACCCCGGTGAGCTCGGCGATCTCGGCGTAGTCGAGCCCTTCGTAGTAGCGCAGGACCAGGGCCACCCGCTGGGTCTCGGGCAGTCGCAGGCACGCCCGCCACAGCGCCAGGCGGTCGGCGCTCTCGGTCGGCGCGTGTGCGCCCACCTCCGGTGGCCGGTCGACGAGCCGCTCGTGCCGCCGGCGGCGCCACCACGACGTGTGGGCGTTGACCACGATCCGACGGACGTAGGCGTCGGGGTGCTGCATCCGCGAGATCCGGGCCCACCGCGGGTAGGCCCGCGACAACGCCTCCTGGACCAGGTCCTGCGCCTCGTCGGCGTTGCCGGACAGCACGAACGCGAGACGCAGCAGCGCCGGGCCGCGGGCCGCGACCCAGGTCTCGAAGTCCAGCTGCTCCGACACGCTCACGACACTAGAACGCCCTCGGCCCGGATCTGTTGCGAGCGCCCGTCCGGATCGCCGGTGCCGCCCCCTCCCCCCTGCCAACTGCCGCGGGTCTGTGGCGCTTGAGTGCACGGAGTACGACGCACTCAAGGACCACAGCACCGCGTGAGTCGGCTCGGGCACCCGGGAACGCGCCGGTCTCAGCGATCCCTCAGCGAACCGACAGACACCCCCACAGGCGTTCACAGGTCGCGCACAGGCGCGACCCGGACCGTGGGAGACATGAGAAGCCGACAGGTCCGCACCGGCCGCCTCGCCGCGGCCGCCATCGTCGCAACCGGAGTCGTGGGCGCCCTGGGCACCGCGGCGGTGCTGGCGCTGCCGACGCTGCTCCCCACCACCGAGGACGACGCCCGGTCGCCCGGCTTCGGCACGCAGCAGACCCAGCCGACCAACCGGCAGCAGGCGCGCGACGACGAGGGCGAGGGCGAGGACGACGAGGGATGGACCCGGGTCACCCCGCCGCGGCAGGGCGCCCGCCAGCAGTCCCACCAGTCGCAGCAGTCGCAGCAGTCGCAGCAGTCCGGGCAGATCACGCCCGCACCCCAGGCCACCAGCTCGGGCTCATGAGCACGAGCCCCCACCAGGAGACAACGATGACCCACCAGCCCGCCCCGCAGCCCGCCCCGCAGCCCGCCCATCAGCCCGCTCGTCAGTCCGCCCAGCGGCGCACGACCCAGACCCGACGCACCCGCGCCCTCGCCGGCGCCCTCGTCGCCGGAGCGCTGGTCACCTCGGGGGCGGCGACCGCGGCCCTCGTCGCGACAGGCAGCACGAGCGCGACGTCCGCCTCCTCGACGGCCACGCAGTCCGGGACCGTCGCGAGCGGCAGCACCTCGACCACCAGCCACGCGTCCAGCTCGGGGTCCTGAGATGACCTCCGTCGCCACCGCCGACTGGGAGCTGTGGTCCACGCACGCCCGGCTCGTCGTCACCCGTCCCGACGCGTTGCCGGCCGCCCGGCGGCTGGTCGACGACCTCCTGCAGGACGTCGAGATGGCCGCCAGCCGGTTCCGTCCCGACTCGGAGGTACGCCGGCTCCGGCCGGGCCGCCCCACCGCCGTCTCCCCGATGCTGGTCGACCTGCTGCGCGAGGCGCTGCTCGCTGCGAGGCGCACCGGCGGTGCGGTCGACCCGACTGTCGGCGGCCCCTTGGCCGACCTCGGCTACGACCGCGACATCGCCCTGCTCGACCTGACGGGCGACCGCCCGGTGGCCCGCGTCCGGCGTACTCCTGGCTGGCGCACGGTGACCCTCGACGGCGACCAGCTGTCCGTCCCGGCAGGTGTGGAGATCGACCTCGGGGCGACCGCGAAGGCGGTCGCCGCGGACCGGTGCGCCGCGGCCGTGCACCAGCAGCTCGGGACGGGGGTGCTGGTCAGCCTGGGCGGCGACATCGCCACGGCGGGCCCCGCGCCCGACGGCGACTGGCAGGTCCTGGTGCGCGACACCGACGACGACCCGGCCGCACACGTCGCGCTCGCGGGCGGCAGCGCCCTGGCCACCTCCAGCTCCGTGCGCCGCACCTGGCGCCGCGGGGACGAGACGGCCCACCACGTGCTCGACCCCGCCACCTCGCGGCCCGCCCGCACGCCGTGGCGGACCGTCAGCGTGGTGGCGGGCAGCTGTGTGGAGGCCAACGCCGCCGCGACGGCGACGCTGGCCAAGGGCCCCGACGGCGCCACCTGGCTGGCCGCCCAGGGCCTCCCCGCGCGCCTGGTCGGGCACGACCGACGTCCTCGCCTGCTCGGCGGCTGGCCGCGGGAGGAGGCGGCATGAACGAGACGCTCAGCACCGCGCTGTGGGCCTTCGGCCGCGGCACCGGAGTAGTCGCCCTGGCGATGTTCACGCTCTCCCTGGTCCTCGGCATCGTCACCCGCTCCGGGCGCCCGCTCCCCGGGCTGGGGCGGTTCGGCGCGGCCGATCTGCACCGCACCACCGCCCTCACCGGCACCGCCCTCGTCGCGGCTCACGTGGTGAGCCTGTTCTTCGACCCGTACGCACAGCTGCGCGCCGTCGACGCCGTGGTGCCCTTCCTCGGCGCCTACAAGCCGGTGTGGCTCGGCCTCGGGACGCTGGCACTCGACAGTCTGGTCGTGATCACGGTCGTCAGCCTGCTGCGCCAGCGGATCGGTCCACGACTCTTCAAGGCCGTGCACTGGCTGACCTATCTGATGTGGCCGCTGGCCCTGGTCCACGCCCTCGGCAACGGCACCGACGCCGCGTCCCCCTGGATGATCGGCACGGCGGCGGTCTCGGTCGGCGCGGTCGCGGCCGCCGTCGCCTGGCGGCTCACCCCGTCGTACGCCGGGCGCGGCTGGCGCCGTGCGCCCCGCGTCCTCACCCGGAGGTCCGCATGACCGTCCTCGACCCGCCCCGCACCGCCCGTCGCCTGCTCGCCCCGGGGCCGT
The DNA here is from genome assembly GCA_964591845.1 of uncultured Nocardioides sp. Lineage (GTDB taxonomy): Bacteria > Actinomycetota > Actinomycetes > Propionibacteriales > Nocardioidaceae > Nocardioides. The sequence continues at coordinate 2,035 of CAZQCA010000059.1, read as the reverse complement.
TCGGTGCCCTCCCGGACCTGTCGGTCGACCAGCTGGTGCGGCTGGCGGAGGAGACCGGGCTCACGGGCTGCGGCGGCGCGGGCTTCCCCTCGGCGATCAAGCTGCGGTCCGTGGCGGACGGCGGCCGGCGGCCGGCCGTGATCGGCAACGGCATGGAGGGCGAGCCGCTGAGCCACAAGGACGCACTGCTGCTGACGACCGCGCCGGGCCTGGTGCTCGACGGCCTCCAGCTAGTCTCGCGCGCGCTCGGCGCCCGGCGCACCGTGCTCGCCGTGGGTCCCGAGATCGACCCGCGCGCGGCCGAGGCCGAGGCGGCGGGTCGCGGCATCGACGTACGCCGACTCACCGGCGGCTTCGTGGCCGGGCAGGAGACAGCGCTGCTGAACCAGCTCGAGGGGCGTGCCGCGGTGCCGCGCGACCCCTCGACGCGGGTCACGACACGGGGTCTCGACGGCCGGCCGACGTTGGTGTCCAACGTCGAGACGCTGGCCCATCTGGCCCTCGCCGCGCGCTTCGGGGCGGCCTGGTTCCGCTCGGTCGGCCTGGCCGACGACCCCGGCACCTCGCTGTTCACGGTCTCGGGCGCCGTCGCGCACGAAGGCGTGATCGAGGCCGCGCGCGGCACCCGCCTCGCCGACCTGATCGCGTCGACGCGTCCGCACCCCGGCGTGCAGGCGGTCCTCGTCGGCGGCTACCACGGCGCGTGGGTGCCGGGCACCGACCTCGACGTCCGACTCACCAAGGCCGACCTCGCGCCGTACGGCGCCTCGGTGGGTGCCGGCATCCTCCACGTCCTGGGCGCGGACGCCTGCCCGCTGCGCGCGGCCGCCGACATGACCAGCTACCTCGCCGGCGAGTCCGCCGCGCAGTGCGGTCCCTGCCTCAACGGCCTTCCCCGGATGGCCGACTCGCTGCAGCGACTCGCCCACGGCGTCCGGGATCCGGGTCTTCCCCGGGAGATCGACCGACTGCGCTCCCTCGTCGTCGGCCGCGGTGCCTGCGCCCACCCCGACGGCACCGCGCGGCTGGTGGCATCCACCATGCGTGTGTTCGAGCCCCACGTGGCCGCCCACCTGGCCGGCTGGTGCCCCACGAGCCTGACGGGAGGACCCCGGTGAGCCGCCTGCACGTGGACTGGACCCGCTGCGACGGCCACGGCTCCTGCGCCGAGCTCCTGCCCGAGCTGCTCGAGGTCGACGACTGGGGCTTCCCGGTCTCGCGCACGGGTGAGCGCGACCCCCAGGTGCCGCCCGGCCTGGAGGAGCACGCCGACCACGCCGTCCGCGCCTGCCCCCTGATGGCGCTGCGCCTGGTGCGCGCCTGAGATCCGGCCGACCGGCCACCGGAGGCGCGGCTCAGCTCTCCCCGTCGCCGACCTCGGCCGACCGTGCCCACAGGTTGACCCCCGACTCCACCGCGTCGCGGTCGATGAGGGCGAGCTCGTCGTCGGTGAGGGGCGGTGCCGCCAGAGCGTCGAGGTTGGCGTCGAGCTGCTCGACCGACGAGGCCCCGATGACCGCCGAGGTCACGCGTGGGTCGCGCACGGCCCACTGCAGGGCCAGCTGGGCCAGCTTCTGGCCCCGCGCCCGGGCCACCTCGTTGAGGCGGCGGACGCGCCTGAGGACGTCGTCGTCGATGCCGGTGACGGTCGAGTCCTCCCGGGCCGCCCGCGAGTCGGCCGGGATGCCGTCGAGATAGCGGTCGGTCAGCAGGCCCTGGGCCAGCGCCGTGAAGACGATGCAGCCCATCCCCTGGGTCTCGAGCTCGTCGAGCAGCCCGCCCTCGATCCAGCGGTTGAGCATGGAGTACGACGGCTGGTGGATCAGCAGCGGGGTGCCGAGCTCGCGGGCGAGGGTGGCCGCCTCCCGCGTGCGCTCCGCGGAGTACGACGAGATGCCGGCATAGAGGGCCCGGCCGGAGCGGACCGCCTGGTCGAGCGCCGACATCGTCTCCTCGAGCGGGGTCTCGGGGTCGTAGCGGTGGCTGTAGAAGATGTCGACGTAGTCGAGCCCCATCCGCGCGAGCGACTGGTCGA
>CAZQCA010000058.1:0-15602 GCA_964591845.1 uncultured Nocardioides sp. | reverse complement strand
GTGCGGGCCTCGCCGACGATCCGGTCGGCCTCGTCCTTGGCGCTCTCGACGAGCTCGTCGGCGTTGCGGGTGGCGATCTCGAGCAGGCGCGCGGCGGCGTTGGACGCGTCGGGCACGGTCTCGACACGCAGGGTCTCCACCGGTGCAGCGACCGGGGCCACCATCGGGGCCGGCGGCTCCGGCGCGGGCGCAGGGGCGGGAGGCTCCTCGGCGACCGGGGGCTCGGGAGCGGCCACGGGCGCCTCGACCTCGGGGGCCGGAGGCGGCGGCGCCTGGAACCCGGCGCCGGACTGCGCGGCGACGAGCTTGGCGCGCAGCTCCTCGTTCTCCTTGGTGAGGCGGGCGAGCTCGGCCTCCACCTCGTCGAGGAACTGGTCCACCTCGCCCATGTCGTAGCCCTCACGGAGGCGGACAGGCGTAAAGCGCTTGTTGCTCACGTCCTCAGGCGTCAGCGGCATGACCTCACCCATTCGTTAAGTCGGGAAGTGTGCTTCTCTGGCGAACAATAGCCTGTGGGGGTCGGCGGGGGACGCATCCCCGGGACATCTCTCACCTGCACCGTGCATCCCACCAGTCACAGCACCACGAGCGCAACCACGGCCCGGGGATCGGCGGGACGACCTCGACCGCGGTTTCGTCAGCTCTGGTTGAAGAATCCGCCCTCGGCGATGCGCTGCTTGTCCTCCGCCGCGACGCTGACGTTGGGCGGGGACAGCAGGAAGACCTTGTTGGTGATCCGCTCGATGGTGCCGCGGGTCGCGAACACCAGGCCCGCGGCGAAGTCGACGAGTCGCTTGGCGTCCGCGTCGTCCATGTCGGAGAGGTTCATGATCACCGGAGTGCCGTCCCGGTACTGCTCGCCGACCGTGCGGGCCTCGTTGTAGGTGCGCGGGTGGACCGTGGTGATGCGGGAGAGCTCGGCGACCACGCCCTCGGCCGGGCGGCGACGCTCGGCGAGGTCCGACACCGGGGCGGGCCGGCGCTCGGGCTGGCGGCGCTCGGCCTGCGCCTGCACCGCCCGGTCGTAGTCGGCGTCGGCCCTCGAGTCGGACCGGTCGCGGGGGTCGACGTCGTAGTCGGCGTCGTAGTCGTCGTACCGGCCCGTGTCCTCGAGCAGGCCGAGGTACTCGCCGATCTTGCGCATCGCGCTCATGACTGTCGTCCTCCGGAGATGACCGCGCCCCCGCTGGGCACGCCTGGTGCTCGTGACATTACTGGACGTGAGGCCGCGGACCGAGGACCGCGCTGCCGACACGCACGTGTGTCGCGCCGGCCCGGACGGCCTGCTCCAGATCGCCGCTCATGCCCGCCGACAGCAGGGTGGCCCGAGGGTGGTCGCGGAGCAACGCCTCGCGGATCGGGGCCAGCCTCGAGAACGCGACGGCGGGATCCTCACCGAGCGGAGCGACGGCCATCAGTCCGCACAGTCGCAGGGCGTCGTCGCCCTCCACCTCGGCCGCGAGCGCCGGCAGCGAGTCGGCATCGGCTCCGGCCCGACCGCGCCCGCCGTCGGGCGGGTCGAGACTGACCTGCAGGAGGACGTCGAGCGGCCGCCCCCGCTCGCGTGCCCCGCGTGAGAGCGGCGCCACCAGCTTGCCTCGGTCCACGGACTCCACGACGTCCGCGTAGGAGGCCACCGCAGCGGCCTTGTTGGACTGCAGACCGCCGATGAAGTGCCAGCGCAGACCCAGCTCGGCGCACTCGGCCGCCTTGGCCATGGCCTCCTGGTGCCGGTTCTCCCCGACGTCGGTGACACCGAGTTCGGCGAGCAGCCGGACGTCGGAGGCGGGGAAGAACTTCGTGACCACGACCAGGGTCACCCCGATCGGGTCCCGGTCGACGGACGTCGCGGCCCCAGCGATGCGGCGGCGTACGACGGCCAGGCGGGCCGCGATCTCCTCGGCGCGGCTCACGCCGGCCTCCAGACCACACCGGCGAACCTGCCCGCGGCGCCGCCGTCGCGTCGGTAGGACGGCCAGGCGGGGTCCTCGCGGGTGCAGGCCCCCGACACGCGCACCTCGCAGCCGGCCCCCTCGAGCTGGGCCCGCACGCCCGCCCCCAGGTCGAGCGAGGGCGTGCCCCAGCTGGTCGTGGCCCACGTCTGGGGCACCACGTCGGCCACCTCGTCGCGCATCGCCGCGGGCACCTCGTAGCAGGCCCCGCACACGTGCGGCCCGATCCAGGCGGTCAGCCGTCCGGCGCCGCGCCGACGGAGCGTGTCGACCACCGCCGGCACGATGCCGGCGAGCACGCCGGGGCGACCGGCGTGGGCGGCCCCGATCAACCCGGTGTGCGCGTCGGCCAGGAGCACGGGCACGCAGTCGGCGGCCCGCGCCAGGAGTGCGACGCCGGTGGCCGCACTGACCAGGCCGTCGGCCTCGGGGAGCGCCTCCCGGGTCGGCGGGTCGGTCCCGTCGACGGCCAGATCCACCTCGTGCACCCGGGCGCCGTGCACCTGGCGCATCAGCACGGGCCGGCAGCCGGTCGCCCGGGCCACCGCTCGCAGCCCCGCCCCGCGCACCGCGGCCGGCGCGTGGTCGCCCAGGTCGAGGCGGCCGTCACTGAAGGCCACCCGCACCGGGTGTGGCCCGGCGAGCGAGTCGACCAGGACGAGCACGTCGTCGTCGCCGGCGGTCACGCGGCCCACGCTAGCCGCCCCCTGAGCGGCACGCGTCACTTGAGGAAGTCGGGCACGTCCAGGTCGTCGTCGTCGAACCCGAGCGGCGTCGGGACGCGCGCGGGGGCGGCGTCGGCGGACGCGCCGTCCGCGTGCTGGTCGCGCGCGCCGACCAGGGCCGGCTCGGGCTCCTTGGACAGCTCCTCGACGGCCGCCTTGGTCTCGGCCTGGGTCTGCTGGGGCTCGACCGGCGTCCGGCGCAGCGACGAGCCGGCCTCGCGGCGCTTGGGCATCCCGCCGTCGAAGCCGGCCGCGATCACGGTCACCCGCACCTCGTCCCCGAGGGCGTCGTCGATCGTCGCGCCGAAGATGATGTTGGCGTCGGGGTGTGCGGCCTGCGAGACGAGCGCCGCCGCCTCGTTGATCTCGAACAGCCCGAGGTCGGAACCGCCGGCGATCGAGAGCAGCACACCGTGGGCGCCGTCGATCGAGGCCTCGAGGAGCGGGCTCGAGACCGCCATCTCGGCGGCCGCGACCGCGCGGTCCTCGCCGCGTGCCGACCCGATACCCATCAGCGCCGACCCGGCGTTGGCCATCACCGACTTGACGTCGGCGAAGTCGAGGTTGATCAGTCCGGGGGTCGTGATCAGGTCGGTGATGCCCGAGACGCCCTGGAGGAGCACCTGGTCGGCCTGCTTGAAGGCGTCGAGCACGGACACGCTGCGGTCGCTGATCGACAGGAGACGGTCGTTGGGGATGACGATCAGGGTGTCGACCTCTTCGCGCAGGCCGGCGATGCCCTCCTCGGCGGACTGCGCGCGGCGCCGCCCCTCGAACGCGAACGGCCGGGTCACGACGCCGATCGTGAGGGCGCCCAGCGACCGGGCGATCCGGGCCACGACGGGAGCCCCGCCGGTGCCGGTGCCGCCGCCCTCGCCCGCGGTGACGAAGACCATGTCGGCGCCCTTGATGACCTCTTCGATCTCCTCGGCGTGGTCCTCGGCCGCCTTGGTGCCGACCTCGGGGTTGGCGCCGGCGCCGAGGCCGCGGGTCAGCTCGCGCCCGATGTCGAGCTTGACGTCGGCGTCGCTCATGAGGAGGGCCTGCGCGTCGGTGTTGATCGCGATGAACTCGACGCCCTTGAGGCCGACCTCGATCATCCGGTTGACGGCGTTGACGCCGCCGCCACCGATGCCGACGACCTTGATGATGGCCAGGTAGTTCTGGGCTGCTGCCACGGATCTGCCTCTCGGTGTGGGTGGTCCGGTGCTGTCCGGACGATGGGGGAACGTGCGTGGTGGTGCGGTCGCTGCTCGGGGAAGGCGCTCGGTTGGATCTGGGGGAACCTCACCCTCAGGCTGAGGGTTATAGTTATGTCAACCTCGCGATGTCCCTGACAGTAGGCAGCGCGGGACCCCGGATGGCGGCGACACGCGGGGCGCCGCCCGGATTGCCGAGAATCTCGGCACGGATCGACGGCGGCGGACGTCAGGAGCGGATGGTGGGCTGGCCCGGCACGCTCACGTCGTAGACCTGGGCCTCCCGCTCGAGCAGCTGCTCGAGGACGCGGGCCTTGGTGGCGGAGTCCTGCGCGCTCCCCCACAGCACCGTGCGGCCGTCTCGCAGCGCCAGCGTGATCTGGTCGATCGTCGACACCTCGAGGTGGTCGACCTGACGGGCGAGGGTGACGGGCAGGGCCGACACCACGGCGGCGGCCTCACGGCGTACGCGCTGGTCGGTCGGGCCGGTGGTGCGGACGTCGGGCAGGTGCGCCGGTGCGCGGGGGTACTCGCGGAAGAGCACGCCCTCGGCGTCCATGCCGGTGAAGGTGCCGTTGACCGACACCACCGCGACCGCGACCCGCTCGACCACCTCGATCCGGACGCCGTCCGGCCAGGTGCGCGACACGGTGGCGTCGCGGACCGCGGGCAGCGCCTCGACGCGTGCCTCCATCAGGCCGAGATCGACGCGTGCCAAGGGGTCGCCCACCGGGACGCGCGCGGCCTCCCGGACCTGCTCCTCGGACAGGTACGCCGTGCCGGTCACCGTCACCTTCTCGACGGCGAGCACCTGGCTGAAGAACACCAGCCAGACCCCGCCCGTGACCACGGCCAGCGCGAGGACGACCACCGCCGCCCACCGCCACGCACCCCAGCGTCTGGCCCACTGCCGTCGGGCGAAGCGGCGTCGGGTGCGCTGCTCCGCGCGGGAGTCGGTCTCGGGACGGGCGCCGGTGGAGAGGTCAGACACGGGCACGCTCCTCGAGCAGGGCCAGCACCCGCGGCGCGAGCTGGGTGACGCTGCCGGCGCCCAGGGTCAGCACCAGGTCGCCCGGCCGCGCGCGGGCGACGATCGCCGCGGGTACGGCGTCGAAGTCGGGCTCGAAGGCCACGCGGTCGCTCGGCAGCGGCACCGCGTCGGCGACCAGGGCGCCCGTGACCGCGGGGTCGGGGTCCTCGCGAGCGAGGTAGACGTCGAGGACGACGACGTCGTCGGCGGCGCCGAGCGCCTCGCCCATCGCCCGGCCGAAGGCGCGGGTCCGGGAGACCAGGTGCGGCTGGTAGGCGACCACCACCCGCCCCTCCCCCGCGATCGCGCGCGCGGCCGCGAGGTCGCCCGCGATCTCCTGCGGGTGGTGGGCATAGCTGTCGTAGACCCGGATGCCGTCGACCTCGCCCTTGCGCTCCATCCGCCGGCGGGTGCCGGTGAAGGATCCGAGGCCCGACGCCAGGGCGGCGTAGGGGAAGCCGAGGCGGAGGCCGAGCGCCAGCGCGAGGAGGGCGTCGACGGCGTAGTGGCGCCCGGGGATGCGCAGCCGCAGCTCGCCCAGCTCGGCGCCGTCGGCGACGACCGTGCAGGTGGATCCGGAGCCGTCGACGGTCAGGCCGACGGCGCGCACGTCGGCCTGCTCGGACTCCCCCGCGGTGACCGTCACCAGGCCGCGGGCCCGGGCCGCCTCGGTGAGCCGCGTGGCGCCGGGATCGTCCGCGCAGACCACGAGCAGCCCGGACGGGTCGACGGTGGCCACGAACTCGTCGAACGCTGCGTGGTAGGCGTCCTCGCTGCCGAAGTGGTCGAGGTGGTCGGCCTCGACGTTGGTGACGATCGCGGCGAACGGCCGGTAGACCAGGAAGGCACCGTCGCTCTCGTCGGCCTCGGCCACGAAGAGGTCGCCGGCCCCGTCGTGGGCGTTGGTGCCGAGCTGGGCCAGGTCGCCGCCGACGGCGTACGACGGGTCGGCGCCGGCCTCGAGCAGCGCCATCGTGAGCAACGACGTGGTCGTGGTCTTGCCGTGGGTGCCGGCGACCGCGAGCACGCGCCGGCCGGCCATCACCGACGCGAGCCCCGCCGACCGCGGCCACAGGCGCAGGTCGCGCGCCCGCGCCTCCATCACCTCGGGGTTGTCGTCGCGGACGGCCGTGGACACGATCACGGTCTCGGCGTCGCCGAGCTGGCCGGGGGCGTGCCCGACGTGCACCCGGCCGCCGAGAGCGCGCAGCGCCTCGATCGTCGAGGAGTCCTGGGCGTCGCTGCCCGACACCGAGATGCCGCGCTCCAGCATGATGCGCGCGATGGCGGAGAGTCCCGCGCCGCCGATCCCGACCAGGTGGACCGGACCGAGCGCCTCGGCGGCCAGCAGCTCCTCGGGCACCGGGACCTTCATGGGCGGACCCTCTCGACGCAGTCGGCGACGAGGGCGGCCAGCCTGTCGTCGGCGTCGTGCGGGATCAGCGCCGAGGCGGCCGCGCCCATGCGGGCCAGGCGGTCGGCGTCGGTCACCAGCCCGGGGACGGTGGCCGACACCCAGTCGGAGGTGAGCGCTGCGTCGTCGACGAGCAGGCCGCCTCCGGCGTCCACGACGGGCCCGGCGTTGCGGACCTGTTCGCCGTTGCCGATGGGCAGCGGCACGAACACCGCGGGCAGCCCGACCACCGCCGCCTCGGTCACCGACGAGGCCCCCGCGCGGCACACCACCAGGTCGGCGGCGGCATAGGCGAGGTCCATCCGGTCGACGAAGGGCACCGTCACATAGGGGACGTCGCTGGGAGCCGGGTGGGCCTCACCTTGGGGCCCGACGACGTGCAGCACCTGGACGCCGGCGGCAGCGAGGGCCGGCGCGGCGACCGACACCGCCTGGTTGAGGCGGCGGGCCCCCTGAGACCCGCCGGTCACCAGCAGGGTGGGGCGGTCCGGGGCGAGGCCGAAGGTCGCGCGCGCCTCGTCGCGCAGGGCCGCCCGGTCGAGCGTGGAGATCATGCGGCGGATCGGCAGGCCGACGTACTCCGCCCGCGGGAGGGGCGTGTCGGGGAAGCTCACCGCGACCCGCCGGGCGAGGCGGGCACCGGCGCGGTTGGCCAGCCCGGGGAGGGCGTTCTGCTCGTGGACGACCAGCGGGAGCCGGCGGCGGCGGGACGCGAGATAGGCGGGCATCGAGACGTAGCCGCCGTAGCCGACCACCACGTCGGGGCGCACCCGGTCGAGGACCGCCAGCGTCTCCTTGACCGCGGCCCGCAGCCTCGCCGGGACCAGGGCGAGGTCCTTGCCGGGACGCCGGGGCAGCGGGACCGGCGGGATCAGCTCGAGGGGGTAGCCGGCCGCGGGCACGACCTGGTTCTCCAGCCCGCGGGGAGTCCCGAGGCAGACGATCTCGGCGTCAGGGTCGAGCCGCCGGAGGGCGTCGGCGGTGGCGAGCATCGGTGAGGTGTGACCGGCCGTGCCGCCGCCGGCGAGGAGGATGCGCATCGTGGCCAGCCTAGTGTCGGGGGGTCACGACCCTGCGGCGCCGCGGCGCGCCCCGGCCGACACGCCGGATGCCTTCGCGCGCCGCCGGGCTGCCAGCGCTCGCGCCGCCTCGGGCTCGCGCCGCGCGAAGCCGACCAGCAGGGCGACGGCGACCAGCGACGGCAGCAGCGCCGAGCCGCCGTAGGACACCAGGGGCAGCGGGATGCCGATCACCGGCAGCAGCGACAGCACCATCCCGACGTTGATCATCATCTGGCCGAGCAGCCAGACGACGATGCCGAAGGAGGCGTAGCGGACGAAGGCGTCCTCGGTCGCGAGCGCGACCTTCACCGCGGCGTAGGCGATCGTGAGGAAGAGCAGCACCACCAGGCTGGTGCCGACCAGGCCGAGCTCCTCGCCGAGGACGGCGAAGATGTAGTCGGTGTGGGCGCCGTAGAGGTCGCCCCACTTCTGCCGGCTAGCACCCAGCCCCTCGCCGAACCAGCCGCCGGACGACAGCGCGTAGAGGCCGTGGGCCGGCTGCCACCCGGAGTCGAGGTAGTCCTGGAACGGGTCGGTGAAGCTGAGCAGGCGGGCCCGCCGCTCGTCGCTGGTGGCCGCGAGGTAGAGGGCGCCGACGCCGGCGACGGAGACCGCCATCGCGAACAGGCGTCCGGGCGCCCCGACGACCCAGAGCATGCCCATCGTGATCGCCAGCAGCACCAGGGCGGTCCCGAGGTCGCGCTGCCACAGCACCAGGCCCACCACCACGAGGACGCCCGGCAGCGCCGGGAGCAGCACGTGCTGCAGCTCGCCGAGCCGGCGCTCCTTGTTGGCATAGAGATGGGCCAGCCACAGCACCAGCCCGAGCTTCGCGAACTCCGACGGCTGGAGCGTGAAGGCGCCGACACCGACCCAGTTGGTGTTGCCGTTGACGGTGACGCCGAGCGGGGTCAGCGTGAGGGCGAGCAGCGCGAGGGCGAACAGGAGACCCGGCCAGGCGAGACGCCGGATCCACCGCACGGGCAGGCGCGAGGCCACCCAGGCGATCGGCAGGCCGGCCGCCACCCAGATCAGCTGTCGGCGCACCCAGTAGTAGGAGTCGCCGTAGTCGCGGTAGGCCTCGACGCTGGAGGCGCTCAGCACCATCACCAGTCCGATGGTCAGCAGCGCGGCGGGGGCCGCCAGGAGCAGGTAGTAGGCCGTGAGCGGCTTGTCGAGCGCGTGGCGGAGAGGGCGCAGCAGGCCGCCGACGACCGAGGGCGCGCCGCGGAGCGTCTCGGCCGTGGGCCGCCGCGGGGCCCGCTCGGCGTCCAGGCCCGACGCCTCCGGCCGTACGGTCGTCATGCCGCTCCCTTCGCGTGGCCCGCCTCCGGACCCGGCGCTCAGCGCGCGGCGGACCGGAGGTCACTTCTGTCCCACCAGTCTCCCCGGCGGACCCGCTCGGGCGGCCCAGGCCCGGGGGGTGTGTCGCAGCCGCTCGACCGCCGAGGCGTCGCGAGTTCCGCACCGAGGCGTCGCGAGTTCCTCACCGACGCGTCGCGGATTCCTCACCGAGGCCTCGCAAACTCACCCGACCTGCCATCTGCGACGCCTCACCGCGACATACGCGACGCCTCACCGCGACACTCGCGACGCCTCACGGTCGGGGGAGTTGGTGGACGGCCTCGGCGAAGGCGTCGCCGCGGGCGGCGTAGTTGCGGAACTGGTCCATCGAGGCGCAGCCCGGCGCGAGCAGGACGGTGTCGCCGGGGCGGGCGAGGCCCGCGGCCGCGCGGACGGCGTCGTGCATCGGCGTCGCCGACGTGTCGGGTACGTCGGTGACGGGTACGTCGGGGGCGTGCCGGGCCAGTGCGGCGGCGATCACGTGGCGATCGCGACCGAGCAGCACCGCGCCGCGCAGACGGTCGCGGACCGCGACGACGAGGTCGTCGAAGCGCGCCCCCTTGGCCAGTCCGCCGGCGACCCACACCACCGGGTCGTAGGCCCGCAGGGACGACAGCGCGGCATGGGGGTTGGTGGCCTTGGAGTCGTCGACGTAGGAGACGCCGTCGACCTCCCCCACCAGCGCGATCCGGTGGCCGTCGGGGCGGAAGCCGCGCAGTCCGTCGCGGACGGCGGCCTGGGAGACGCCGTGCGCCCGCGCCAGCGCCGCGGCCGCGAGCGCGTTGGCGACCATGTGGGGCGCCGGCGACGCCAGGTCGGCGATCGTCGCCAGCTCGGCCGCGCTGGTCGCCCGCTCCTCGATGAAGGCGCGGTCGACGAGGATGTCGTCGACGAGTCCCACCATGCCGACCGACGGCATGCCGAGGGTGAACCCGATGGCGCGCGCCCCCTCGACCACGTCGGCCTCGCGCACGAGTCGCTCGGTCTCGGAGTCCTCGACGTTGTAGACGCAGGCCCGCTCGACGCCGTGGTAGACGCGGCCCTTGTCGGCGGCGTACGCCGCCAGCGTGGGGTACCAGTCGAGGTGGTCCTCGGCGACGTTGAGCACGGCCGCGGACTCGACCGCCAACGAGCGCGTGTAGTGCAGCTGGAAGCTGGAGAGCTCCACCGCGAAGACGTCGTAGGGCGTGGGGTCCATCACGGCCTCGACGACGGGCCGCCCGACGTTGCCCACCGCTGCCGAGCGCAGCCCGGCCTGGCGCAGGATCGCGTCGAGCATCTGCACGGTCGTCGTCTTGCCGTTGGTGCCGGTCACCGCCAGCCACGGCGTACGCCGGCCGGGGTCGCGCAGCCGCCAGGCGAGCTCGACCTCGCCCCAGACCGGGAGCCCACGCTCGGCGGCCTGCGCCAGCAGCGGGGCGTCGGGTCGCCAGCCGGGCGAGGTGACCACCAGGTCGACCCCGTCGGGCAGCGCCGCGGTGGCCCCCTCGCCGAGACGGACGTCGGCGCCGAGGACCTCGAGCAGCGCGGCCTGCTCGGCCTTGACGTCGCTGCTGGTCTCGTCGAGGGCCATGACCGAGGCGCCGAGGTGGGTGAGGTTGTCCGCCGCGGCGAACCCGGACACACCGAAGCCCGCGACCACGGCGCGCACGCCCTCCCAGGAGTCGTGCCGGCCCAGCGCCTCGAGGTCGGGCCGTCCCGGCGTCACGAACCGGCCACCCACTCCGCGTAGAAGATGCCGAGGCCGGCGGCGACGCACAGGCCGGTGATGATCCAGAACCGGATCACCACGGTGACCTGCTCCCAGCCGAGCATCTCGAAGTGGTGGTGGATCGGCGCGATCCGGAAGACGCGGCGTCCGGTGCCGGTCAGCTTCTTGGTGGCCTTGAACCAGGTGACCTGGAGCATCACCGAGAGCGTCTCGAGGACGAAGAGCCCACCGAGGATCACCAGCAGGAGCTCGGTGCGGGTCAGCACCGCCATGCCGGCCAGCCCGCCCCCGAGCGCGAGCGAGCCCGTGTCACCCATGAAGATCGCGGCCGGCGAGGCGTTCCACCACAGGAAGCCGAAGCAGGCACCGGTCATCGCGGCGGCGATGATCGCGAGGTCGAGCGGATCTCTGACGTCGTAGCACTTGGGGCCCGGCACGAACTGGCAGGACTGGCCCCGCTGCCAGATGTTGACCAGGGTGTAGGCGCCGAAGACCATCATCGAGGCGCCGGTGGCCAGGCCGTCGAGCCCGTCGGTGAGGTTGACGCCGTTGGAGAACCCGGCGGCGATTCCCCAGATGAAGAGGACGACCAGGATCGCCGGCAGCGTCAGCGAGGGGATGTCGCGCAGGAACGAGATCGACGTCGACGCCGGGGTCCGGCCGTTCTCGTCCTCCAGCATCGGCGAGACCGCCAGCGCCCCGAACGCGATCGCGACCACCGTCTGGCCCACCATCTTGGCCTTGCTGCGCAGCCCGAGCGAGCGCTGCTTGACGATCTTGATGAAGTCGTCGATGAAGCCGACCAGGCCCATCCCGACGAACAGGAACAGCAGCAGCAGCGCCGAGGCCGACGGCTCGCTGCCCGTGAGCAGCAGCGCCAGCACGTAGCCGATGACCGTCGCGAGGATGATCACCATCCCGCCCATCGTGGGCGTGCCGCGCTTGGTGTGGTGGCTGGTCGGGCCGTCGTCGCGGATCTCTTGGCCGTAGCCGCGGCGAGAGAGCACCGTGATCGCGAGCCGGGTGCCGAGCAGCGAGACCAGGAGCGAGAAGCCGCCGCCGAAGAGGATCGCTCTCATCGCGCCGGATCTCCTTCGTCAGCCTCGTCGGGATCGTGGTCGTGGTCGTCGGGATCGTGGCCGTCGGGCGCGAGCAGGCCCTCGGCGATGTGCTCCAGGGCCGCGCCCCGGGACGCCTTCACGAGTACGACGTCCCCGGGCGAGACATTGTTCCGCACCCAGGCCAGCGCCGCGTCGCGCCCCGCCGTGTCGACCGCGAGCCCGCGCCAGCCCACCGCATGCCGGGCACCGGCGGCGATCGGGCGGGCCGGCTCGCCGACGGCCACCACCACGTCGACGCCGCGCGCTGCGGCGTACTCCCCGACGTCGCGGTGCCACGCCTCCGACTCCTCCCCCAGCTCGCGCATCTCGCCGAGCACGGCGAACGTCCGGCCGCGCCTCGACCCGATCTCGACGAGACCGTCGAGAGCAGCCCGCATCGACGCGGGGTTGGCGTTGTAGGCGTCGTTGACGACGACCAGCCCGTCGCGACGCTCGTGCAGCTCCATCCGCCACCGAGAGCCGGGCGCCGGCCGGTTGAGAGCCTCCACGACGGCGGTCAGGGAGACCCCGGCGGCCAGGGAGAGCGCCGCCGCGGCGGCGGCGTTGGCGACCTGGTGGGCGCCGACCTGCCGCAGTCGCACCGGCTCCCAGGCGCCCTGGTACCCGAGCTCGAACGACGGTCGACCGAGGTCGTCGAGCACGAGCCCTCGCCAGGCCACGTCGCCGGACTCGCCGAAGGTCAGCACCCGCGCCGGCGTGCGCGAGGCCATGGCCGCGGTGCGCAGGTCGTCGCTGTTGAGGACCGCGATCCCGTCGGCCGGCAGTGACTCGACGATCTCGCCCTTGGCGATCGCGATCGCCTCGACGGAGCCGAACTCGCCGAGATGGGCGGTGCCGACGTTGAGCACGGCCGCCACCCGTGGCGGCGCGATCGTGCACAGATAGGAGATGTGTCCGGGACCGCGAGCGCCCATCTCCACGACCAGGAAGCGCGTCTCGGGCGCCGCGCGCAGGACGGTGAGGGGGACGCCCAGCTCGTTGTTGAGGTTGCCCTGCGTGGCGACGGTCGGTCCGGCGGCGGCGAGCACGTGACCGAGGTAGTCCTTGGTGCCGGTCTTGCCCTGGGAGCCGGTGAGGGCGACCACGAGCAGGTCGGGCAGGCGGTCGACGACGTGCCGCGCGAGGCGGCCGAGGGCCTCCACGACGTCGGGCACGACGACCGACGGCACCCCTGTCTCGCGCGAGGCGAGCACGGCGGCCGCGCCGCCTGCGACCGCCGCGGCGGCGTAGGCGTGCCCGTCGACGTGCTCACCGTGCACGGCCACGAACAGCCCTCCCGGCACGGGTTCACGGCTGTCGAGGAACGCCGAGCCGGAGACGACGACCTCACCCGGACCGGAGACCCGGCCGTCGACGGCGGCAGCGACCTCGGCGAGCGTCATCGCGATCACGGCGCGGCCAGCTCCTCGGCCACCACCACACGGTCGTCGAAGGGATGGACCGTGCCCGCGACCTCCTGGCCCGTCTCGTGTCCCTTGCCCGCGACGAGCACGACGTCGCCGGGACGCGCGCGGCGCAGCGCCTCGCGGATCGCCGCGCGGCGGTCGCCGATCTCGGCCACCTCGGCACTCCCCCCGCGGGTGCCCTGCAGCACCTCCGCCCGGATCGCCGCGGGGTCCTCCGACCGCGGGTTGTCGTCGGTGACGACCACCACGTCGGCGAGCCGGGAGGCGGCCTCTCCCATCAGTGGTCGCTTGCCGGCGTCGCGGTCGCCGCCCGCGCCGAGGACGACGATGAGCGAACCGCGAGCGAGAGGTCGGAGGGTGGCCAGCGTCGCCTCGATCGCATCGGGCTTGTGCGCGTAGTCGACCACGACGACGAAGTCCTGGCCCGCGTCGACCCGCTCGAGCCGACCGGGGACGCCCGGGCCGCGGGCGATGGCGCCGGCGACCGCCGCCGCGTCGTACCCCGCCTCCGCACAGGCCGCGACGGCGGCGAGCGTGTTGGCGACGTTGAACCCACCCGGCAACGGGCAGCCCGCGGCCACGCGCAGGCCATCCGGTCCGACGATCGTGAACCTCGAGCCGGTCGCCGAGGCCTCGATGTCGACGGCGCGCCAGTCGGCGGTGGGGTCGCGCAGGGACAGCGTGCGCACCGGGATCTCCGCCTCGCGGGCCAGCCGGCGACCGTGCTCGTCGTCGACGGACACCAGCGCACGCCGGGCCCGCCGCGGCCCGAAGAGCGACGCCTTGGCGCGGTAGTAGTCCTCGAGGTCGGCGTGGAAGTCGAGGTGGTCGCGGCCGAGGTTGGTGAACACGGCCACGTCGAAGACCACGCCGTCGACGCGGCCCATCACCAGCGCGTGCGAGGACACCTCCATGGCGCAGGCGGCGACGCCGTCCTCCACCATGCGGGCGAACAGGCCGTGCAGGTCGGGAGCCTCCGGCGTCGTGAGCGAGGTGCGCACCTCGCTCCCGAGGATGCGGGTGCCGACGGTGCCGACCACGGCAGCCGGCACGCCCGCCCCGAGCAGTCCCCCCTCGGCCAGCCGGGTCGTGGTCGTCTTGCCCTGGGTGCCGGTGACCCCGATCAGGGTCAGCCGCTCGGCGGGCGCGCCATAGACGTACGCCGACAGCTCGCCCAGCACGGTCCGTGGATGCTCGACCACCAGGGCGGCGAGGCCGGCGGGCAGCGCCGCCTCGCCCTCGGGGTCGGTGAGCACGGCCCCCGCGCCCGCAGCAAGCGCGTCGGCGAGGTAGGAGATGCCGTGTGCGCGCGAGCCCGGGAGCGCGGCGTAGAGGTCGCCCGGGACGACCCGCTGGGAGCTCAGCGTCACGCCTCGGACCAGCGTCGAGGCCACCGGGCCCCGTCGTGCCGGAGCGACGCCGAGGGTCGTGAGCCGGTCGCCGACGTCGGCGACCGTGCGTCCGACCGGGTGGCGCGGACGCGTCGCCTGGTCGTCGGTCACCACTCGGCGAGGCTACCGTCCGGGGCGCGACCCGCCGAGCCCGCGGGAACGCCCCCCGAGGCCCCTCCGGTCACGGACGGCCCCAGGTGACGGGCAGCGGCCGGGGGGTGGTGCCGGACGGCGGGACCGCGAAGTGACGCAGGGCGTAGCCCATGATCCGGCTGAAGACCGGTCCGGCGGTGGAGCCTCCTCCCCCACCGTTGCGGGGGTTCTGCACGACGACGTAGACGGTCAGCCGCGGGTCGTCGGCCGGCGCGAAGCCGGCGAAGGACACCGTGAACGTGCCGTCGTAGCAGCCGCACTCCTTGCCGACGCGCTGCGCCGTGCCGGTCTTGCCCGCGACGCGGTAGCCGGGCACCTGGGCGAGCGGCGCGACGGCGGCCTCGGGGTCGACGACCAGCTCCATCATCCGCGCGGTCTGTCGGGCCGCCTTCTCGCTGACCACCCGGTGCGTGGTCGAGTGCTCCGTGCCGACCAGCTCGCCGCTGCGCGTGCGGGCGCTGCCCTCGACGAGGCTCGGGGACACGTAGACGCCGCCGTTGGCGACCGTGTTGACGGCGGCCGCCATCTGGAGCGCGTTGACCGACAGGGACTGGCCGAAGGTGATCCGGTCCTTGGTCTGCGGGGTCATCGACCGGCCATCGGGCAGCAGCCCGTCGGCCTCGCCCGCGATGCCGACCCGGGTCGGACGGCCGAGGCCGAAGGAGGTGAGGTAGCGCCACAGCCGCCGCGGGTCCATCCGGTCGCTCGCGAGGACGGTGCCGATGTTGGACGACTTGGCCAGCACGCCGGCGAGGGTCAGCCGCAGGGTGCCGTGGGCGAACCAGTCGTGGATCACCCGGTCCTGGCGGTCGAGCTGCGGCGGCACCAGGATCTGCTGGCGCGGGGTCACCAGCCCGGCGTCGATGAGCGACGACATCGTGAGCACCTTCTCCACCGAGCCCGGCTCGTAGACGTCGCTCATACCGCGCGAGCCCAGGTCGGCCTCGTCGGACTCCAGCGGCTTGCTGGCGTCGTACGTCGGGTAGTCGGCGAAGGCGAGCAGCTCGCCGGTGCGGCTGTCGAGCACGACGGCGACGGCCGACTCGGCGCGGGCGTCCTCCACCGCCTCGCGCAGCACCCGCTGCGTGTAGAACT
>CAZQCA010000057.1:0-15667 GCA_964591845.1 uncultured Nocardioides sp. | reverse complement strand
GCGTCGGTGCCGCGCACGCCGTCGGAGTAGTCGTTGGCGTAGTTGACCGCCACCTGGAGGGCCAGCGCGACCACGAGGGCCAGCGCCGCCTTCCACCACACGGCCTGGCCGGCGTACGACGCGACGGCGGTGCCGGCGACCACCGGCGAGACCGCCGCCGGCAGGGTGCGGGGACGGGCGCCGTGGAGCCAGTCGGCGGGGGTGGCCATGGCGACTGATTCAAGCAGGGTGCCGGGGGCCTGACCACGGCGGCTAGCGTTCGTGGCGTGGATCCCCTGCGGCTGACCGGCGTGCCCGAGCGCGACGTCGACGCCCTGGCGGAGTGGCTGGCGGGCGCCGACGACGTCCGCCTGGTCGTGGAGACGTCGGGCTCGTCGGGAGCCCCGAAGCGGGTGGTGCTCTCGCGCGCGGCGGTGCTGGCCTCGGCGGAGGCGTCGGCCCGACGCCTCGGGGGGCGGGGGCGGTGGCTGCTCACGCTGCCCTCGTCCTACGTGGCCGGCGTGAACGTGATCGTGCGCTCGCTCCTCGCGGGATGGCGGCCCGAGGTGCGGGGCGATCTGCCGTTCCGAGCGGGAGGCGGGCCGGCGGCGGGCTATGTGTCGATGGTCCCGACCCAGCTGCACCGCTGGCTGGAGGAGCCCGACGGGCGCGTGGCTCTCGGCGACTTCGACGCCGTCCTGGTCGGCGGCGGCCCGATCCCGGCGGGACTGGGGGAGCGTGCCGCCGCGATGGGCGTCCGGGTCGTGGCGACCTACGGGTCGGCCGAGACCTGCGGGGGCTGCGTCTATGACGGCGTGCCGCTGGACGGCGTGGGACTGGCGCTGGGCGAGCGGGGCCGGATCAGGCTGTCCGGCCCGACGCTCTTCGACGAGTACGCCGGCGAGCCGGCGCTGACGGCCGAGGCCCTGGTGGACGGGTGGTTCCTCACCTCCGACGCCGGGCGGCTCGACGACGACGGGCTGCTCAGGGTCGTCGGCCGGCTGGACGACGTCGTGGTGTCGGGTGGGCTCAACGTGCCCGGGCCCGAGGTCGCCGCCCGCCTGCGTGAGCACCCGTCGGTCCGCGCGGCCGAGGTCCTCGGCGTCGACGACGCCGAGTGGGGGCAGCGGCTGGTGGCCTTCGTGGTCGGCGACCTGGCCCTGGACGCGGCGCGGGACTGGGTGTCGGCGACGCTGCCGCGCGCCTGGGCGCCGCGCCAGGTCGTGGCCCTCGGCGAGCTGCCGGTGCTCGACAACGGCAAGGTCGACCGGGTGCGGCTCCGGGGGCTCGCGTGAGCGTCTTCAGCATCCCGATGCGCACCCGGTTCCGGGGGATCACCGTGCGGGAGGGGATGCTCATCCGCGGGGACGCCGGGTGGGGCGAGTGGAGCCCGTTCCTGGACTACCCGCCCGAGGTCGCCGAGCCGTGGCTCCGCTGCGCCGAGGAGGCGGCGGCCGGCGACTGGCCCGCGCCGGTGCGCGACGGCGTACCCGTCAACGTGACCGTGCCCGCGGTGGGTCCCGAGCAGGCGCACGCGATCGTGGCCGCCGGCGGGTGCGCCACGGCGAAGGTCAAGGTCGCCGAGCCGGGGCAGGTGCTGGCCGACGACCAGGCCAGGGTCGAGGCGGTGCGCGACGCCCTGGGCCCGGGCGGCCGGGTCCGCGTCGACGCGAACGGTGCCTGGTCGCTGCAGGAGGCCGTGCGTGCCGTGCGGGCGCTGGAGCGGGCGGCCGGTGGGCTGGAGTACGCCGAGCAGCCGTGCGCCACGGTCGAGGAGCTGGCGGCGCTGCGCCGCCGGGTCGACGTGCCGATCGCCGCCGACGAGTCGATCCGGCGGGCCGCCGACCCCTACCGGGTGCGCGACCTGGAGGCCGCCGACATCGCCGTGCTCAAGGTGCAGCCGCTGGGCGGTGTGCGGGCGTGCCTGCGGATCGCGGAGGACCTCGGGCTGCCGGTGGTCGTCTCGTCGGCGCTGGAGACGTCGGTGGGTCTTGCGGCCGGGGTCGCGCTGGCGGCGGCGCTGCCCGACCTGCCGTACGCATGCGGGCTGGCCACCGCCCAGCTGCTCGCCGACGATGTCGTGACGTCTCCGCTGCTGCCCGTGGACGGGGTCCTTCCGGTGGGGGTGCCGGCCGTCGACGAGGCGGCGCTCGGGCGGCTCGGGGCTCCGCCGGACCGGGCGGCCGCGTGGGAGGCACGGCTGGCCGCCGTGCACGGCGTACGGCAGGATCGGCGAGCGTGAACCCCTCGACCCGGCTCGCCCGGTCCGTCGTCTCGGCGCTGGTGGAGGCGGGGGTGCGCGAGGTCGTGCTGAGCCCCGGCTCGCGCAACGCGCCGCTGTCGTTCGCGGCCGACGACGCGGCGGCCGCCGGGCTGGTGCGGCTGCACACCCGGATCGACGAGCGCTCGGCCGGCTTCCTCGCGCTGGGCCTGAGCAAGGTCGGGGCGCCGGCCGCCGTCGTCTGCACGTCGGGGACCGCGGTCGCCAACCTGCATCCGGCAGCGCTCGAGGCGGCGCACGCCGGCGTGACGATGGCCGTCGTGACCGCCGACCGGCCCGCGCGGCTCCGCGGGACCGGCGCCAACCAGACGACCGACCAGGTCGGGGTCTTCGGCCCGCTGGTGTCGACGCTGGACCTCGACGTCGGCGGCGGCGATGGTGGCCTCGGCGAGGCGTCCGCCCGGCTCGCGGACCGGGCCGGCCCGCTGCACCTCAACGTCCAGTTCGACGAGCCGCTGGTGCCGGACGACCGGTGGTCGCCGGAGCCGTCGTGCGCCGGCGGCGACGCGCCTGCCGACGGCCTCCGCACCGACCCCCGCGACCCCGCGATTGTGCAGAAACGACAGGCCGAAGCCCGGAATCCTCGACGTTTGAGCCCACACGTCATGGTCCGGGGCCCCCGGACCGTCGTCGTCGCCGGAGACGACGCGGGGCCGCGGCCGCGGCTGCTGGCGGAGGCCAGGGGCTGGCCCCTGTTCGCGGAGCCGACGGCCGGCTGCCGCACCGGCGACCACGTGGTCCGCAGCTACCGGCTGCTGCTCGACGGCGACCTGGGCCGCAGCATCGAGCGGGTCGTCGTCGCGGGGCACCCGACCCTCTCGCGGCCGGTCTCCCGCCTCCTGGCGCGCGAGGACGTCGAGGTCTGGTCGGTCCCGGCGGCGGGGGTCTGGGCCGACCGGCCGTTCCCGGTCGACCACGAGCTCGAACTCGACCGCGCCACGCTCCGCGAGCTCGGCCGCGAGCTGGGCGACGGCCCCGACCGCGACGACCCGGGCTGGCTCGAGGCCTGGCGGTCGGCCGACGCCGACGTCTCCCGGCGGCTCGACGCCCTCCTCGCCGACCAGCCCGGGCTCACGCCCCACGAGGTCGCCGGCGCCGTGAGCCGGGCGCTGCCACCCGGCGGACTGCTGGTGGTGGGCGCCTCCAGCCCGATCCGCGACCTGGACCTGATGGTGGCGCCCTATCGGGTCGGCGACCGTCGCAAGGTGATCGCCAACCGGGGTCTCTCCGGCATCGACGGCACGGTGTCGACGGCCGTCGGGGCCGCGCTCGGCCGGCCGAGCAGCACCCGTGCGCTGGCCCTGCTCGGCGACGTCACGCTCCTCCACGACGCCAACGGGCTGGTCCTCGGTCCCGAGGAGCCGCGCCCCGACCTCACGATCGTCGTCGCCAACGACGACGGCGGCTCGATCTTCGCCATGCTCGAGCAGGGCGCCCCGGCGTACGCCGACCGCTACGAGCGGCTCTTCGGCACCCCCCACGGCGTCGACCTGGCGAGCCTGTGCGCGGCGACCCGCACCCCGCACTGGCGGGTCGACTCGCTGGCCGAGCTGGAGCACGCCCTCGCGAGTCCCGCCGGCGGCATCGAGGTGGTCGAGGCGACGGTGAGCCGACGGCACCGCCGTGAGCTCGACGACCGCATCCGCGCGCTCGCCTGACGTGCGCGGCCGCGGCTGCTTCCCCCGGGCCGCCACAATGGCGCCATGGAGTTCGCCGCGCTGATCGTGGCGCTCGCGCTGGTGGTGCTCACGGGCGCCGCGCTCGCCGAGCGGCTCCACGTCCCCGCGCCCCTGCTGCTGCTCGCGGTCGGCGTGGCGGCGTCCTACGCACCGATGCTCCCCGAGGTCCGGCTCGACCCCGAGATGGTCCTGGTGGGTCTGCTCCCGCCGCTGCTCTATGCCGCGGCGATCCAGACCTCTCTCGTGGACTTCCGGGCCAACCAGCGGCCGATCCTGCTGCTGTCGGTCGCGCTGGTGGCCTTCACGACGATCGGAGTCGGGGCGGTGGTCAAGGCGCTCCTGCCCGACGCGACGTGGCCGGTCGCGCTCGCCCTGGGAGCGGTCGTCGCCCCGCCCGACGCCGTGGCCGCCACGGCAGTGGCCCGTCGGATCGGTCTGCCGCGCCGGATCGTCACCGTGCTGGAGGGCGAGTCGCTCCTCAACGACGCGACCGCCCTGGTGGCCCTGCGCACCAGCGTGGCGGCGATCGCCGGCGGCTGGTCGGTGGTCGGGCTGGCCGGCGACTTCGTCCTCGCCGCCGGAGGCGGCGTCGCGGTCGGCGTCCTCGTGTTCGTGATCTGTGCCTGGGTACGCCGGCGCGTCACCGACCCCCTGATCGACACCGGGGTCTCCCTGGTCGTGCCGTTCGCCGCCTACCTGGCCGCCGAGGAGATCCGCGCCTCGGGCGTCCTCGGCGTGGTCGTCGCCGGGCTCCTGCTCGGCCACAAGGCGCCGATCCTGCAGGATGCCCCGTCCCGGATCGCCGAGCGCATCAACTGGCGCACGATCGCGTTCGTGCTCGAGAACGCCGTCTTCCTGCTGATCGGGCTCCAGGCCAGCTGGATCCTCGACGACGTCGGCGCCAGCGAGCTCGGTGCGGCGCGGATCACCGCCCTCTGCCTGGCCACGTTCGCGGCGGTCGTCGTGCTGCGCCTGGTCTGGGTCTTCCCGGCCCGCTACCTGCTGATCCGTCCCGGCGCCGACCTCAGCGGACGCGTCCCACCCGCCAGCTACACGTTCCTCGTCGGCTGGGCGGGCATGCGTGGCGTGGTCACCCTCGCCGCGGCCTTCGTGATCCCGGTGGCGACCCCGCACCGCGAGGTCCTGCTGCTGGCGGCGTTCACGGTCGTGGCCGGCACCCTGTTCGTGCAGGGCCTCTCGCTCCCCTGGCTGGCGCGGGTCCTCGATGTGCCCGCCCCCGACCCGGCCGCCGACGCGCTCGCCCGCGCCACGCTGCTGCAGCAGGCGTCGGCCGCCGGGCTGCGGGCGCTCGACCAGCTGGAGGCCGAGGACCCGCACCGGGTCTACGACCTGATCCGCCAGCGGGTCGAGCAGCGCAACTTCGCGGCCTGGGAGCGGCTGTCGACCAATGCCGAGGCGGAGTCGCCGAGCGACCTCTACGCCAGGGCGCGGCGCACGATGATCGCGGCGGAGCGGAGCCGCGTGCTCGAGATCCGCAGCGGCGGCACCGTGGCGTCCGACATCGTGGCGCAGGTCCTGGCGATGCTCGACGTCGAGGAGTCGATGCTCGACGCCGCGAGCAAGCAGCGGGCGGGTCTGGCGGCCGAGCGGCAGCGAGAGGCCAGCAGACGCAGCGACGAGTGCGTCGACCTGGAGGCGTTCCCGGTGGCCGACCCGCCCGCGGAGCGGGTCTGTCAGGACTGCCTGCGCGAAGGCCTGGTGTGGGTGTCGCTGCGACACTGCCTGGCCTGCGGCAACGTCGGCTGCTGTGACTCCTCTCCCGGCCAGCACGCGTCCCGGCACTTCGAGCGGACCCAGCACCCGGTGATGCAGAGCGCCGAGCCGGGTGAGGACTGGCGCTGGTGCTACGTCCACCACCTCACCGGATGAGCCGCCGCACGCCGCCTCCGCGGGTGCCGGATCTCCCAGGTGCGCAACAGCGGTCAAGCGCGGTCACTGCGGCGCGGGTGAGGATCGACCCGTGACCGCCACCGACCTGTTCGCCCGGTTCGTCGACCAGCTGGCCGACGCGCTGGACGACCACGAGCTGCGGGCCGAGGAGCGGGCGGCGCGGCTGCACTTCTCCCGGTTCCACCTCGACCGCCTCGTGTCGGCGGTGGGCGGGGAGCCGCCGGAGGCGCTGCGCCGACGCGTGCTGCTCGAGCGGGCGGCGTACCGGATGATCACCACCGGGGCGCCGCTGCTCGACATCGCCGTCGAGGCCGGCTACTCCTCGCATGCCGCGTTCACGCGGGCCTTCGCCCGCGCGTACGGGCAGCCGCCCGCGCGGTGGCGGCGGCGGCCGGGACAGACCCGGCTGGCCGCGCCGAACGGCGTCCACTTCCATCCACCCGGCAGCCTGCGGCTGCCCGCACGAAGGAGCGTGACCTCGATGGACCTGCTGACCCGGATGGTGGAGCACCACGTGTGGCTCACCGGTGAGCTGATCGACCATGCGGCCCGGCTGGGCGACGAACAGCTCGACCAGCCGATCCTCCTCGAGGTCGACGAGGACGAGCAGACCGTGCGGTCCCTGCTGTCGCGCCTGGTCGGCCAGCTCGGGATGTGGAACGCCGCTCTCGCGGACCGCGACTACGACTGGTCCGTCGAGGACCACGAGCCGCTCGACGCGATGCGCACCCGACTGGCGGAGGAGGGGCCGACGTACCTCTCCCACGTGCGCGACGTCGTCGAGCGCGACCAGCTCGACGACACCTTCGTCGACGCGCTGTGCGACCCGGCCGAGGTGTTCACCTACGGCGGGATGATCGCGCACGTGCTGACGTTCGCGGCGCACCGCCGCACGCTGGTGGCGCTGGCGCTCGACCACCACGGCGTCGAGGGGATCGGCTGGGGCGACCCGATGCGCTGGGTGGCCGAGGCCCGCTGACGCTCGGCCTCAGGTCGCCGGGGGTGGTGGCGGAGGCGGGGGCGTCGCCGGGCCGGGCGGAGGGGGCGGGGGCGGCGGCGCGGCTGCCGGGGGAGGCGGGGCCGGTGCGTCCGCGGCCGGAGGTGGGGGTGCCGGGTCGCCGGCGGCCGGCGGCGGGGGAGCGGCGCCGGGTGGAGGTGGGGGTGACCCGGCCGCCGCGCCCGGCGGAGGCGGCGGCGCGGTGTGCAGCGCGAAGGACCCGAGCGAGCCTTGCGACTCGTAGGACTGGAGCGCCCCCAGGACCCGGTCCCAGTCGGCCTGCTCCACCTCGCGGCCCGTCTCCTTGAGATAGGCGAGCATGCCGAGGTCGCGGTAGTGCTTCTCCGCGTCGCGGTTGGCGTTGGACGAGGACAGCTGCTGGTCGACGCTGGACTTCAGGTCGTTGGCCGCGGCCTTGACGTTGTCGAGGAACCCCATGGGTGATCCGCCTCCTGCACTCGGCGTACGGCGGGCCGGGACGGCCCTGCACCCCCCGAGTCTAGGGAGAGCCCTGACAGGCGCGGAAGCGGCTACTAGCCTGCGGCTAGAGGGACGGCGCGCCGCGCCGACCGCGACGAAGAGAGGCGCCCGATGCCCATCCACGGCTCGATGTTCACCGACTTCCAGGAGAACCAGACCCAGGACCCGTTCGCGCTGCAGAACAAGAAGCTGCTCAAGGTCAACATGGCCTACGGCCAGGTCTGGGCGCGCACCGGCTCGATGGTCGCCTACCAGGGCGACGTGCGGTTCGAGAACAAGGGCTCGGGCGGCATGGACAAGTTCCTCAAGTCCAAGCTGACCGGCGAGGGCGTCGACATGATGAGCTGCACCGGCCAGGGCGAGCTCTTCCTCGCCAACGAGGCGTCGGAGGTCCAGGTCTTCTACCTGGAGAACGACATGATCTCGGTCAACGGCGCCAACGTGCTGGCGTTCTCGGGCTCCATCGACTGGGACATCCATCGGGTGCAGGCGCGCGGCGGCATGATGGCCGGTGGCTTCTTCAACGTCGTGCTCCGCGGCACCGGCTACGTCGCCGTCACCACCAACGGGGAGCCGGTGGTCTTCGACGTCGCCAGCGCGCCGACGTTCGCCGACGCGCAGGCGGTCGTGCTGTGGACCGCCGGCGTCCAGATGGACATCCGCGTCGACAGCGGCGGCATGAAGTCGATGCTGCGCGGCGGCACCGGCGAGCTCATCCAGTGCGCGTTCAGCGGCCAGGGCTACGTGATGGTGCAGCCCGCGGAGTCCGTGCTGACCGGCGGCCACCAGCAGACCCAGCAGTCCGGCGGTGGACTGCTCGGCGGCCTCCTCCAGTAGCCCCGGCCTCCGGCGTCCGGGGTCGTGTGCCCCAACCGTCCTAGTACGAGCGGGGGCCAGGCACACGACCGATCAGGGGGGTGGGGACGACGCCCTGAACCGGATCGGGAAGCGCAGTGCCCCGGTGTTGCCCGACACCGGCAGCCACTCGCCCGGCCCGTCGGGCACGGCATCGGGCATCCGGCGGGCCAGGAGCGGCAGCGCGACCGCCATGTCGGTGCGCGCCACGAAGTGGCCGAGGCAGTGGTGCACGCCGCCTCCGAACCCGAGGTGGGGCGGTCGCTCCGAGGCCCGGGTGAGGTCGAACTCGGGTGCGGCGACCGCCGCCGGGTCCGTCCCGGCAGCGTGCGACAGCACCTGCACGATCGTCCCCTTCGCCAGGTGCAGGCCGTGCAGATCGACGTCCTCGACCGCCTCGCGGGTGACCCAGGTGACGGTCGGGTTGACCCGCATCACCTCCTCCACGGCGGCCCGCCCGAGGTCGGGCCGCTCGCCGAGCAGCCGCCACTGGCCGGGATGGCGCAGCAGCGTCTGGACCGCCAGCCCGATCTGGTTGCGCGTGGTCTCCATCCCGGCGAAGGCCAGGAAGACCAGCGACACGACGAGCTCCTCGCGGGTCAGCCGGCCGTCGGACTCCTGCGCGTGCAGGAGCGTGGTGACCAGGTCCGCGCGCGGGTGGGCGGCCCGGTCGTCCACGACCTCCTCGACGTACGCCGTGAGTCCGGCGAGCGCGGCCTCGATGCGGGGCAGGTCCTCCTTGACCCGGATCCCGAAGGACTTGCCGAGGTCGTCGGCCCAGTGCGCCACCTGCCGCCACTGCTCGTCGGGCAGACCCAGCAGCAGGCACAGGATGCGCGCGGAGTAGGGCTCGGCGAACTCCCCGATCAGCTCCACGCGACCGCGCGCGGCGAACCCGTCGACCAGCTCGTCGGCGAGCCGCTGGAACTCCGGCTGCATCGCCTCGACCGTGCGCCGGCGGAAGGCCGGCATCAGCAGGCGGCGCAGACGCGCGTGGTCGTCGCCCTCGAGGCTGAGCAGCACGTCCTGCCACCACCGGAGGAACGGCCCCTCGTGGATGCCGTTCTGCTCCGGCCACCGGGCGTTGCCCTGGCGGAAGCGGCGGTCGGTGAGCAGCGCGCTCGCCTCGGCGTACCGGAGGACGGCGTAGCCGTACGGCGTCTCGGCGTACCACCGGTCGCCCCGCGCGTCGTGCACGGCCGCCGACGTCACGTCGAAGCCGGGATCGGCGAGGTCCAGGTAGCGGGTCACGGCTGTCTCACGGGAGGGATGCTGCCATCCGCGGCGGCCGCACCATCCGCACCATCCAGGCGTCGAGCGGGTCGAACCGCTGACGCCGCCCGTCGAAGGCGAACCCGAGCTTGTCGTAGAACGCCCGGGCCCGGGCGTTGTCCTCCAGCACCCACAGGTACGCCGGCCGGTCGCCCAGCACTCCGTGTACGAGCGCGGACCCCAGCCCCGTGCCGAGGCGGGCCGCGCGCACGTAGGCGGCGAACAGGACCTCCGGCTCGGGGGCGTCGGGCTCGGTGGCCGGGCCGGCGACGGCGAAGCCCACGAGACCCTCGTCGGCCTCGGCCAGCAGGCGGGGCACGGTCGCGGTGTCGCGCCAGCGCTGCACCCACGACGGGAGGTCCGCCAGCTGCGCCTCGAGGAGGCCCGGGTCGACGAGGGGTCGGTAGGCCTCGCGCCAGCAGTCGACGTGCAGCCGCGCCCCGGCCTCGGCGTCCGCCTCGGTGGCCCACCGCAGTCTCACGCCGTCGGGAGGCGGCGTTGCACCCGGGTCGGCCATGGCCTCGATCCTGCGTCGCGGCTGCGCCCAGGACAAGCGGAATACCCTCGGCCCATGCGGATCACGAAGTTCGGCCACGCCTGCGTCCGGATCGAGCACGACGGCACCGTCGTGGTGATCGACCCGGGGATGTTCACCGATCCCGAGGCCGTCGACGGCGCCGACGCCGTGCTGGTCACCCACGAGCACCCCGACCACCTCGACCCGGCCAACCTGCGGGCCACGGACGCGCCGGTGTTCACGATCGGCTCGGTCCTCGACGCGCTGCGCGAGCAGGCCCCCGACGTCGCCGAGCGGGTGACGATGGTGGGTCCCGAGGAGCAGTTCACGGCCGGGCTCCCCGTGCGGTCGGTCGGCGAGCTGCACGCGGTGATCCACCCTGAGATCCCCCGCGTGTTCAACTGCGGCTACGTCGTGACCGCCGGCGATCAGAAGGTGTTCCATCCCGGCGACGCGCTGACGCCGCCCGACGAGTCGGTCGACGTGCTCTGCGTGGTCGTCTCCGCGCCGTGGATGCGGGCGGCCGAGGCGGTCGACTTCGCCCGCCTCGTGGGCGCGCCGCGCAACCTCGCGATCCACGACCGCGTCTACTCCGAGGCCGGCCTGGGCATCGTCGACGGCCACCTGGGGCGTCTGTTGCCGGAGTCGCAGGCCTACGCGAGGCTCCCCGACGGGGGCGACCTCTAGCGTGGCGGCTCCCCCCGGCCCCCGGGTGGGCTGGTCTGGACGTCCGACCGGGCATGGCTGCCGCGTCGGCCTGACAGGGGTCGGCGGGCCCGGCATCATGGCCGGATGACCAGCCGCTCGTACGCCGCCGTACCCGTGCTCGCAGCCTTGCTCGCCGGCCCGGCCCTCGCCGGTGCCGGGGTCCTGGAGGCCGGAGCAGCGGCCTCGTCCGCCGAGCCCACCTCTGCGCGCGCGATCCCCGCCGTCCACACCGTCGGCGGCTGCCAGGTGTTCCCGGCCGACAACCCCTGGAACACGCGCATCGACGCGCGCCCGGTCTATGGCCGGTCGGCGGCGATCATCAAGAAGCAGGCGAGCGGTCACTCGATCCACCTCGACCTGGGCACCACCCAGACCTACTGGGGCATCCCCGTCAACGTCGTGCCCGAGGACCAGCCGCTGCTGCCGCTGCGGTTCGGCGTCGAGGGGGAGGACTACCGCAGCGAGAGCGACAAGGGCCCGGTGCCGATCTCCAAGCGCGCCCGCATCGAGGGGTGGCGCAAGAGCCGTCCCAACCCGCCGTCCGGCGACCGGCACGTGATCACCGTGCAGCGCGGCAGCTGCACGCTCGTCGAGCTCTACAAGGCCAAGCGGGTCAAGAACTCCAGCGGCAAGGTCGTCGCGTGGCGGGCGAGCGCGGCCGCCCGGTGGGACCTGTCGTCCAACGCGCTGCGCCCGAAGTTCTGGACCTCCGCCGATGCCGCCGGGCTCCCGATCATGCCGGGCCTGCTCGACTACGACGAGGCGGCGTCGGGCGAGATCACGCATGCACTGCGGTTCACGCTCCCGGTGGCGCGCAACGCGTTCACGACCCCCGCTCGGCACTGCGGCACCACCCGCGGCCGGTCCTACCCGGCGTACGGGCTGCGCTTCCGGCTGAAGAAGTCGTTCTCGACCAGGCCCTACACGGGCGCCGCCAAGGCGGTCGTGGTCGCCATGAAGCGCTACGGCCTGATGTACGCCGACCAGGGCTCGTCGATGTACGTCACCGGCTCCGCCGACCCCCGCTGGTCCGGCGTACTCGACCAACTCAGCGCCCACCCCATCGACGGCCGGAAGTTCGAGGTGGTCCAGCCCGACGGCCCGATCACCGTCTGCCGCTGACCGCGCTCTCGAGATAGTCCGGTGCGTTTCCGTTGCAGATCCGTCGATTCAGCAACGGAAACACACCGTACTACCCCGAAAACCTGTGGATGAGCGGGCGGGAGGCGAGGGTGGGTCAGGCGCCCGAGAGGGCGTCGCGCATCGGCACGAACTTGGCCTGCGCCTCGGCGAGCTCGGCCTCGGGGTCGGAGTCGCCCACGATGCCGCAGCCGGCGAAGAGCCGGACGGTCGAGCCGGAGATCGCTGCCGAGCGCAGCGCGATGCCCCACTCCCCGTCGCCCATGGCGTCGATCCAGCCGACCGGGCCGGCGTAGCGCCCGCGGTCCATGGCCTCGATCTCGGCGATCAGGTCGGTCGCCACCGCCGTCGGAGTGCCGCCGACGGCGGCCGTGGGGTGCAGCGCCGCCGCGAGCTCCAACGACGACACGGTCTCGGCGTCGTGGACGACGCCGGCCACGTCGGTGGCCAGGTGCATGACGTTGGGCAGGTGCAGCACGAACGGCGCCTCGGGCACGTTCATCGACGAGCAGTGGGGCTCGAGCGCGTCGGCGACCGAGCGCACGGCGTACTCGTGCTCCTCGAGGTCCTTCGACGACCGGGCCAGGGTGGCCGCGAGCGCCAGGTCGTGCGCGTCGTCGCCGGTGCGCCGGATCGTGCCGGCCAGCACCCGTGACGTGACCAGGCCGCGCTCGCGTCGCACCAGCATCTCCGGCGTCGCGCCGACCATCCCGTCCACGTGGAAGGTCCAGCAGCTGGGGTAGTCGGCCGCCAGCCGCTCGAGCGGCCACCGTACGTCGATCGGAGCCTGTGCGGTCGCCAGCAGGTCGCGCGCGAGCACGACCTTCTCCAGCGCGCCGTCGTCGATCCGCGAGACCGCCTCGGCGACGACTGACATCCACTCCTCGCCGTTGAGCGCGCCGTCGGCGAAGACCAGCGCCTGCGGCGGCTCGGGAGGCGTCGGCACGCTCAGCGTCGGCGCCGGACCGGGGCCGGTCCCGATCGTGGTCACCCACGCGGTGCCGCCGCGCCGGCCGACCACCACCTCGGGCACCACCAGCACGGAGTCGCCCGGCTCGTCCGCGAATGCGAACGACCCGAAGGCCACGAGTCCGCTGCCGGGCTCCTGCACCTCGTCGCGTACGACGGCCCGCGCGGTCGTCTCCGACCACCACTTGTCGGCGTCGGCGAACCGGGTCGGCCCGGCCGTCCGGATCACCCGGGCGACGCCCCAGCCGACCAGCCCCGATCCGTGGCGCAGCCAGCTGACGGGCCGGTCGTCCGGCAGGAGGTCGAGCAGGTCCGCCTCGCCGAGACCGTCCAGGAGGACGGAGCGGACCACCAGCGGCGAACCGCCCACGTCGGCCAACGCGCCGACGGCGGGGCCGCCCTCACTGGTCGTCACGAGTCGTCAGACTACTCGGGGCGGCCCAGCGACCGGTCGTGTTCCTCGTCACGGGCCCCGGCGAGCCGCGCGCCCCGCAGCGCGCTCCCGCCTCACGACCAGTAGACGACCACCGCGTCGCCCACACGCACCTGCGAGAAGAGCCATTGGATGCCGTCGTAGTCGCGGATGTTGACGCAGCCGTGCGACGCGCCGGCGTATCCCACCGCGGCGAAGTCGGAGGAGTAGTGCACGGCCTGCCCGCCGGAGAAGAACATCGAGTAGGGCATCGACGACCCGTAGAGCCTCGACACGTGGTCGTCGTCCATCAGGTAGACGTGGAAGAGGCCCTCGCGCGTGGGGGTGTCGTTGAGCGTCGAGCCGAAGCGCGCGTCGAGCGTGAGCTGGACCTTGCCGTCCACGACCCAGCGCAGCGTGCTCGTGGACTTGTCGATGCACATGACGCGTCCGGTCCGGCAGCGCGCGTCGAGCGCGCCCGGGTCGGGGGCGAGGTTGTGCAGCTCCTCGTAGGTCGGCGTCGTGGTCATCGCGACCAGCCGGTCCATCGTCCGCCGGTCGACCTCGCCCGTCACCGGGATCTCCCGCTTGGCCTGGAAGCCCCGGACCGCCTCGACCGTGGCCGCGTCGTAGCTGCCGGAGATGTCACCGAAGAGCCAGGCGATCTGCTTGAGCCGCGCCTGGACGTCGCGCACGCCGTCGCCGCTGGCGCCGGTGCCGACGAGCACCGGTCCCGGGTGCAGCACGTTGAACAGCTGGTCGTGGGTCGGCTGGTCGGTCATCGCCACCAGCCGGCGCCACGTACGCCGGTCGACCAGGCCGGTCTGCTCGAGGCCGCGCCTGCCCTGGAAGCCCGCGACGGCGGCGCGCGTCGCGCGGTCGTAGGTGCCGGTCGTGAGCTCGGGCAGCCACGCGAGCTGGAACAGCCGGTGCTGCAGCGCCCGGACCTGCTCGCCCGTGTCGCCCGGGCGGAGGACGAACGCCGGCCGCGCCGCGGGCGTCGACGGCGACGCGGACGGTGAGGGGGACGCGGGCGCCGGCGATCCGCCCGCACCCGACGGGCCGACCTCGGACGGCCGGCTGGCCGAGCCCGACGACTCGACCGACCAGAGCCGGCCGCCGCCGGCGGCCTGGACGGCGTACCCGCCGAGGACGGCGAGTGCGACGACGGCGGTGGTCGCCAGCACGATCACGGTGACGCGCAGCGGCTTCATGGTCTCCCCCTCCCCGGCCGAGACGGTGCCCCAGCCAGTGTCGTGGGTAGGGACGCCGATCCCCCGGATTTGGTTGCTCCTGGCCGGTCACGGTCCGGCAACGGAGACGCCCGGCCGCCTGGGGGTGCCTTCTCGCCCGCCCCGTAGTCTTCGGCCGTGGCCAGGGCAGACCTCGACAAGCAGCCTCTCGACGTGCGTCGCATGTTCGACGCGGTGGCTCGCCGCTACGACGTGACCAACGACGTGCTGTCGCTGGGTCAGGACCGCCGGTGGCGGCGCGAGGTGCTGGCTGCCGTCGACCCGGCGCCGGGCGACCGGGTGCTCGACCTCGCCGCGGGGACCGGCACCTCCAGCCAGCCCTTCGCCGACCGCGGCGCCGTGGTCGTCCCGTGCGACTTCTCGCTGGGCATGCTCCGGGTCGGCAAGCAGGCGCGGCCGGCGCTCCCGTTCACGGCCGGCGACGGGACCCGCCTCCCGTTCGCCGACGCGACGTTCGACGCGGTGACGATCTCGTTCGGGCTGCGCAACATCGTCGACGCCGAGGCAGGGCTGCGAGAGATGAGGCGGGTGACCCGCCCGGGTGGCCGCCTCGTGGTGTGCGAGTTCAGCCATCCGACCCAGGCGGCGTTCCGCACCGTCTACCTCGAGTACCTCATGAAGGCCCTGCCCGCGATCTCGCGGACGGTGTCGTCCTCGCCCGACGCCTACGTCTACCTGGCGGAGTCGATCCGCGCCTGGCCCGACCAGCGGGCACTGGCCGGCCTGGTGGCGTCTGCCGGGTGGGCGCGGCCGCAGTGGCGCAACCTGTCGGGGGGCATCGTCGCCCTGCACCGCGCCACCGCGTGACCGGCGTACGACGTCCCGCGGGGGCGCGAGAGTGAGATGCCGGCGCCCCAGGATGCAGGATCCTCGCCGGGCCCCCTAGACTGTGCCAGACGGACTTCGTGAAGGTCTTCACAAAGTCACATGTGACCGGGATCACCCGCCGCGACCGCCACCGCCAGACGGGCGTCGGAGGGTGGGAAGGACAGGGATGGAGCTCTACACGCCAGTCCTGGCGTTGGTCCTCCTGGCAGCCGGGTTCGCGATCTTCTCGCTGGTGATGAGCGCCATCGTCGGGCCCAAGCGCTACAACCGGGCCAAGCTGGACTCCTACGAGTGCGGGATCGAGCCGACCCCCCAGCCGCTCGGCGGCGGCCGGTTCCCGGTGAAGTACTACATCACCGCCATGATGTTCATCGTCTTCGACATCG
>CAZQCA010000056.1:0-15924 GCA_964591845.1 uncultured Nocardioides sp. | reverse complement strand
CGACGCCGCTGTTCTTCGGCTTCGCCAACGTCATCATGCCGCTGCAGATCGGCGCGCCCGACGTGGCCTTCCCGCGGCTCAACATGCTGAGCTACTGGTTCTACCTCTTCGGCGGCCTGATCGCGGCCTCCGGCTTCCTCACCCCCTCGGGGGCGGCGAGCTTCGGGTGGTTCGCCTACACGCCGCTGAGCGACGCCGTACGCTCGCCGGGCGTCGGGGGCGACCTGTGGGTGATGGGCCTTTGGCTCGGTGGTCTGGGCACGATCCTCGGTGGCGTCAACTTCATCACCACGATCATCTGCATGCGCGCCCCCGGCATGACCATGTTCCGGATGCCGATCTTCACGTGGAACACCCTCGTGACGAGCCTGCTGGTGCTGATGATCTTCCCGATCCTCGCGGCCGCGCTGCTGGCACTCGAGGCCGACCGGGCCCTGGGCGCCCACGTCTTCGACACCTCGCACGGCGGCCCGATCCTGTGGCAGCACCTCTTCTGGTTCTTCGGGCATCCCGAGGTCTACGTGCTGGCGCTGCCGTTCTTCGGCATCGTGTCGGAGATCATCCCCGTCTTCAGCCGCAAGCCGATCTTCGGCTACATCGGGCTGGTCGGCGCCACCCTGCTGATCGCGATGCTGTCGATGGCGGTGTGGGCGCACCACATGTTCGTGACCGGCGCGATCGACCTGACGTTCTTCTCCGGCATGACGTTCCTGATCGCGGTCCCGACCGGGGTGAAGTTCTTCAACTGGATAGGCACGATGTGGGGCGGGTCGGTGTCTCTCGACACACCCATGCTCTGGACCATCGGCTTCCTGACGACGTTCCTCTTCGGTGGCCTGACCGGCGTCATCCTGGCCTCGCCGCCCCTGGACTTCCACGTCTCCGACTCCTACTTCGTCGTCGCCCACTTCCACTACACCGTCTTCGGCACCGTCGTCTTCGCCATGTTCGCCGGGTTCTACTTCTGGTGGCCCAAGATGACGGGCCGGATGCTCGACGAGACGCTCGGTAAGGTCCACTTCTGGCTGTTGTTCGTCGGCTTCCACACGACGTTCCTGGTGCAGCACTGGCTGGGTGTGGAGGGCATGCCGCGGCGCTACGCCGACTACCTCCCCGAGGACGGCTTCGCCGGGCTCAACCAGATCTCGACCGTCGGCTCGCTGGTGCTGGCGGTGTCGATGCTGCCGTTCCTCTACAACGTCTACAAGACGGCGCAGACGCCCCCCGTCGAGTCCGACGACCCCTGGGGCTGGGGCCGGTCGCTCGAGTGGGCGACGAGCAGCCCGCCGCCTCGTCACAACTTCCACACGCTGCCACGCATCCGCTCGGAGTCCCCGGCCTTCGACCTGCACCACCCCGAGGTCGCGGCGCTCGAGCTGGAGCACAACCCGGCCGAGGCCGAGGGCCGACTGGCCGACGCGCCCCAGGTCGACGGCCGCGCCGAGCACATCGAGGGTCAGGTCGAGGAGGACAACCGGTGAAGGTCGAGACCTGGATCTTCGCGATCACCACGATCTTCTTCGTGATCGTGACTCCCGGCTACTGGTTCGCGACGTCGGCCAACCTGCCCGACGGGGGTGACTGGACGGGCACGGTCGCCCTCGCGATGACCCTGCTGCTGGCCCTGATCATCACGCTCTACCTCGGCTTCCACGCGCGGCGCATGGACGCCCGCCCCGAGGACCGTGCCGACGGTGAGATCGCCGACGGCGCCGGCGAGCTGGGCTTCTTCCCGCCCTACTCCTGGTGGCCGCTGTGGTGTGCCCTGTGCGCCGCCACCTGCGTCTATGGCATCGCCGTGGGCGCGTGGTGGCTCTTCATCATCGGCGCGGGGCTCGGTTTCGTGGCGTTGTCGGGCTTCATCTTCGAGTACTACCGCGGCGAGTACGCCCACTGAGCCAGACGGGCCCCGGCACCCTGCCTCGGACGATTCGGCGCTGCTTGGATCGTTCGTTAGGCTGAGTCGGTCCGTTCCGGCCCGTCTCGTGGGGGAGATCCGCCCGTGTCCACCGGTGCCTCGACCAGCGCCCGCCTGCGCGCGGCGCTCGTCTCGGTGTGCCTGCTGTCGCTGACGGCCACCGCCTGCGAGTCCTCGGGCTCGGCGGCCGGACCCTCCGGCGACGACACCGCCACGTCGACGCCCTCGGCCAGCGCGACCGAGGAGGCCGCGCCGCCGGTGAAGGTCACCACCAGCCTGGGCCGGCGTACCCGGTCGGTGCCGGTCTCCACGACGCTCGAGGTCAGCGCCGAGGGCGGCTCGTTCCGGCGGGTCTGGGTGGCCGCGGGCAAGACCCGGCTCGCGGGTGAGCTCACCCCCGACAAGACCGGCTGGAAGGCCACCGGCCGACTCGAGCCCGGCCTGGACTACGTCGTCCGCAGCGTGGCCGTGCGCTCCGACGGCTCGCGGGAACGCTCCCGATCGTCGTTCCACACCCAGGACCTCACCCTGGACGAGCAGACCTACCCGTCGGTGGCTCCGCTCAGCGGCGAGACCGTCGGTGTCGGGATGCCCGTGATCGTGACCTTCGACGTGGCCGTCAAGGACAAGGCCGCCTTCGAGAAGCACATGACCGTGACCAGCACCCCGCGCCAGCGCGGGTCGTGGTACTGGATGAGCGACCACGAGGCCCACTGGCGGCCAGTCCGCTACTGGCGCGCGGGCACCGACGTCAGCGTCGACGTCGACGTCAACAGCATCGACGCGGGCAACGGCGTCTACGGCCAGGAGAGCCGCCGCGTCGAGTTCCACGTCGGCGACGCCAACATCTACCGCGTCAACGCCGCGACCCACCAGATGACGGTCCTCCAGAACGGCACGGTGCTGCGGACCATTCCGATCACCACCGGCAAGCCCGGCTTCACGACGCGCTCCGGCGTGAAGGTGATCATCGAGAAGTTCCGCACCAAGCGGATGAACTCCGAGACCGTCGGCATCGCGCAGAGCGACCCTGAGTACTACGACATCGACGACGTCGAGTACGCCATGCGGGTCACCTACTCGGGCGAGTTCATCCACGCGGCGCCCTGGTCGGTCGGGTCGCAGGGCTATGCCAACGTCAGCCATGGCTGCACGGGCATGTCCACCGCCAACGCCGGCTGGCTCTACAGCATCTCCAAGCGTGGCGACGTGGTCGAGTACACCGGCACCGACCGCTACATGACCCTCACCAACGGCTACGGCGACTGGAACCTCCCCTTCAAGGACTACCGCGAGGGCTCCGCCCTCTAGCCCGAGGCGTCACAACCGCGGCGCGACCCGTCACAACCGGCCGCCGACCCGTCACAACTGTCCGTCGACCCGGCGGAACCGGCCGCCGACCCGTCACAACTGTCCGTCGACCCGTCACAACCGCGGCCCGACCGCTTCCCCCACGCTGTCCGGTGGGGCCAGAAGATCTCCACAGCCAGCCCCATGCAGCGTCGGTCGCACAGGGAGCCGACGTCCTCAGCTCACTCGAGGGCTCCTGGATACGAGGCTGGGGCCATGTCAGAGCCCTTGCTCTTGCGCTCCGCGGTCGCGCTGCCGTCATCGCTTGCCCAGGGGCCGTTCACGCCCGCGCTGGCGCGCGAGGCTGGCCTGGATCGACACCATCTTCGTGGGCTGGTCCTCGACGAGGCCCTCTGCCATCCCATGCGTGGCGTCTACTACAGCCGACACCTTGACGATGACGTCTCCCTGCGGGTCCAATGCCTCAAGCTGATCGTGCCTCGAAACTACGTCGTCACTGACCGCACCGCAGGGTGGCTGTGGGGCGCGGAGATGATCCTGGCTCCGGGGTCTCATCGCCAGCCGGAGCGAGTTTCGGCATATGCTCCGCCTGGATCCCGCATGCGCAACGCCCTGACCATGAGTGGCGAACGCGCGCTCGACCCACGAGACATCGGGCTGGTGGACGGCCTGGCGGTCACCACGCCACTTCGCACCGCCTGTGACCTTGGGCGCCTTCTCCATCGCGACCGGGCGATCGGCGCGATGGACTGTCTGCTGCGCCTGGGCTTCTTCACGCACGAGGAGCTACGCCTGGAGGTCGGGAGATTCCGGGGCTACCGCGGGGTCCGCCAACTGCGCTGGTTGACTCCGCTAGTCGATGCCGGCGCACAGTCACCACAGGAGAGCCTTCTGAGGCTGCGCTGGCACGAGGCCGGCTTGCCCTGGCCCGAATGTCAGGTCGAGGTTCCCGGCCCGGACGGTGGGTCGTTCTACATCGATGTCGGGCTTCACGCCTCGAGATTCGGGGCAGAGTACGACGGCGCAGCGTTCCACGGGCCCGGTGCTCGACCGCATGACGACGATCGCCGGCGCTGGATCACAGAGCACGAGCAGTGGACCCTGGTCGTCCTCCGATCTCAGAACGTGCAGGGGCGACAACAGGATGTCATCGAACGACTCCAGGCCGCCTTCAGGGGTTCTGCCCGGCGCTGATCGTCAGCGAGGTGACCGGACCCGAGTCGAAGGCCCGCGGGATTCGGCCGCGGTTGTGACGGGTGGCCGCGGTTGTGACGGGTCGGGCCGCGGTTGTGACGGGTCGGGCCGCGGTTGTGACGGGTCGGGGTCAGTGGCCGGGGCGGAGGGGCTGGTCCTCGACGTCGTGGAGGTTGTGGCCGTCGAACTCGTGGCCGCTGGCGGGGTGGCCGAGGTCGGCCTCCAGCTCGCGGACGTGCTCGGCGTGGTGCTGTGCCTCCTCGAGCTCCTCGCGGGTCGGCTTCTGCACGTTGTCGGCATACATCAGCGTGTTGAGCTTGGCCCGCAGGCGGGCCTTGCGGCCACCCTTGGCGGCGACGCCGTTGTCGTCGGTCTCGGGCTCGGGAGCCGTCAGCTGGTCGCGGTCACGAGCGGTGAGCGTGTAGGCGCGTTCGGACCTGATCGGCAGGTGGCGCTCGGTGTAGCCGCCCTCGGCCGACCGCATGATGATGCCGGTCTCGTAGCCGTGGAGGAGCTTCTCGTTGTCGTGCCGCTGCAGCGAGATGCACCAGCGCCGGGTCACCAGGAACGCGATGACCGGCCCGACGAAGACCGCGGCACGCATGAAGTAGGTGATCTGGTTGATGCTCAGGTGCAGGTTGGTCGCGATCAGGTCGTTGCCGCCCGCCGCCCACAGCAGCCCGTAGAACGTCATCAGGGCGACCATCGTCGCCGTCCGGGTCGGCGCGTTGCGGGGTCGCTGCAGCAGGTGGTGCTCGCGCTTGTCACCGGTGATCCAGGCCTCGATGAACGGCAGCAGGAGCAGGATGGTGAACATCAGACCCGGCAGCACGATGATCGGGAGCATGACGTTCCACGAGATCGTGTGACCCCAGGCATGGGTCTCCCAGCCGGGCATGATCCGCAGGGCGCCGTCGGGCCAGCCCATGTACCAGTCGGGCTGTGAGCCGGCGGTCACCTTGGACGGGTCGTAGGGCCCGAACTTCCACACCGGGTTGATCGTGAGCAGTCCGCCCATCAGCGCGGTGGCGCCGAAGACCATGAAGAAGAAGCCTCCGGCCTTGGCCATGTAGACCGGCAGCATCGGGTAGCCGACGACGTTCTCCTCGGTGCGGCCGGGGCCGGGCCACTGGGTGTGCTTGTGGTAGACGAGCAGCAGCATGTGGGCGGCCACCAGGGCGAGCAGCAGGCCGGGGATCAGCAGGATGTGGACGGCGTACAGGCGCGGGATGATCGACTCGCCCGGGAACTCGCCGCCGTAGAGGAAGAACGACATGTAGGTGCCGACGATGGGCATGGACTTCATGAAGCCGTCGGCGGCCCGGATGCCGGTGCCGGACAGCAGGTCGTCGGGCAGGGAGTAGCCCGTGAACCCCTCGAGCGTGCCGAGCAGGAGCAGCAGCGAGCCGATCACCCAGTTGAGCTCGCGCGGCTTGCGGAAGGCGCCGGTGAAGAAGACGCGCATCATGTGGACGAACATCGACGCCACGAAGAGCATCGCCGCCCAGTGGTGCATCTGCCGCATCAGCAGGCCACCGCGTACGTCGAAGGAGATGTCGAGGCTCGAGGCGTAGGCCTCGGACATGCCGATGCCGCGGAGCTGGGCGTAGGAGCCCTCGTAGGTGACGTGGCCCATGCTGGGCTTGAACCACAGGGTCAGGAACACGCCCGTGAGCAGCAGGACCACGAAGCTCCACAGCGCGATCTCGCCCAGCATGAACGACCAGTGGTCGGGGAAGACCTTGCGGAGGTTCTTCTTGGCGAGGCCCGCCAGCCCGAGCCGGTCGTCGGCCCAGGTGGCGACCTTGCCGACGCGACCGGGCTTCTTGGCGGTGGCGGCCGTGCCGCGGTTGCTGTCGGCGACCTTGCTCGTGTCGATGCTCATTCGGAGTCACGCTCCCAGAAACTCGGGCCCACGGGCTCGTCGAAGTCGTCCTGTGCGATGAGGTACCCCTCCGCGTCGACCGCAAGCGGCAGCTGGGGGAGCGGCCGGGCGGCGGGGCCGAAGACGACCTTGGCGGCGTCGCCCAGGTCGAAGGTCGACTGGTGGCAGGGGCACAGGACGTTGCCGGTCGTGCGCTCCCACAGCGAGATCGGGCACCCCACATGGGTGCAGATCTTGGAGTAGCACTGGATGCCGTCGACCGACCAGTCCTCCCGCCCGGCGGCCGGCGTGATGTCGTCGGGCTCCATCCGGACCAGGATCACCGACGACTTGGCCTTGGCGACCTGGAGCTCCTCGCCCTCCAGCGGCCCACCCTCGGGGCCACCGTTGAACAGAGCCTCGGGCTGGGCGTTGACGAGGTCGCCCACGATCAGCTCGGAGGCCTTGATCGGGGTGCCGACGACGTCGCGCACCACGCGCATGCCCTGGGACCAGACGGTGTGCTCGAGGGCGTCGCCCGGGAGCGGGCCGAGGTCGCGCAGCGCCACGATCGGACCCAGGCCGACCAGTCCGAGGGCGCCGAGCAGCGTGTTGCGCACGAGCGGACGCCGTCCGATGCCGGACTCCTCGGCGCCGAGCGCCAGCACCGCCAGCGTCTCCTCACGGTCGGCCGGGGACGAGGCGGCCGGGTGGCGCATCTCGACGATCTCGTGGTCGCCCATCAGCTTGCGGGCCCACTGGATGACCCCGATGCCGATCGACATCAGCGCGCCGCCCAGGGAGAGCCCGAGGAACAGCGTGGAGGCGCCGTAGCGGCCGCCGAGCACTGTGTCGGGGTCGTCTCCGACCTGGAAGGTGAAGTAGGAGACCAGGAAGAGCACGGTGCAGACCATGGAGAGCAGGAACCAGAACGCCACCTGGCGCTCGGCTCGCCGCTCCTTGGCCTCGTCGACGTCGGTGGGCCGCCACGCGTGCTCGGGCAGCCCGGGGTCCGGCAGCGGGTCGCCCTCGACCTGGAGGACGCCGGGCAGGTTGTCGTCGTGAGCGCTCACGCGTCCACCTTCTCCTTGGTCGTGCGGGTGGTGTGGGCCGCGATCCAGACGGCGACGCCGACGAGCACGCCCACGCCCAGCCAGGCGAAGATGCCCTCGGCCACCGGACCGAGCGCGCCCAGTCCGAAGCCGCCGTACTCGGGGGTCTCGCGCAGCGACATCAGGTAGGCGATCACGTCGCGCTTCTCGTCGGGCGAGAGGCTGCCGTTGGAGAACGACGGCATCTGCTGGGGGCCGGTGAGCAGGGCCTCGTAGATCTGCCGCTCGTCGGCCTGGTCGAGGGCCGGTGCGTAGCCCCCGCGCGGCATGGCGCCACCGGCGCCCGCGAAGTTGTGGCAGGCGGTGCAGTTGGTGAGGAAGATCTGTCCGCCGCGGACGATCGCGGCCTCGCGCTCCTCGTCGGACAGGCCGTCGAGGGAGTAGTCGGCCTCCTCGGGGATGGCCGGGCCGGGGCCGAGCGTGGCGACGTACGCCGCCAGTGCGGCGATCTCGTCCTCGGAGTAGATGACCTCCTTGCGCGGCGCCTGCTGGCCGGGCTGGGACATCGGCATCCGGCCGGTGCCGACCTGGAAGTCGACCGCGGCGGCGCCGACGCCCACGAGGGAGGGGCCGAGCTGGTTGCCGTCGGTGGTGCGGACACCCTCGCCGTTCTGGCCGTGGCAGAAGGAGCAGCCCACGAGGAAGAGCTCGCGTCCCTGAGCGACCTGCTCGTCGGCGCTGACCGTCTGCTGGGCCGAGGCCGGAGCGAACAGCGCGTAGAGACCACCCGTGAGCAGCAGACCGAGCAGCAGGACCACCAACCCGGCGAGCCTGCCGCGACGATGCCGAGAAACACGACCGGCGGTTCGGTTCAGGAGTCGCACGAGTGTCCTCTCTGGTCCGGAGCCAGGCCCCGGAAGCCTCTCCCAGTCATTCGTTTGAGTTGGTGCGCGCGGTTGCCCACGCAGGTCAGGCGGTCACTGGATCAGGTAGATGGCCGCGAACAGCGCGATCCACACCACGTCGACGAAGTGCCAGTAGTAGGACACGACGATGGCGCTCACGGCCTGCTCGTGGGTGAACTTCTTGGCCAGGAACGTGCGGCCCAGCACGAACAGGAAGGCGATCAGGCCGCCGGTCACGTGCAGACCGTGGAAGCCGGTGGCGAGGTAGAACAGCGTGCCGTAGGCGGAGCTCGGGATCGTCAGGCCCTCGTGCACCAGCTCGGCGTACTCGAGCGCCTGGCCGCCGATGAAGATCGCGCCCATGACATAGGTGAGCGAGAACCACTCGCGAAGGCCCCAGCCGCCCACGTTGAGCACCGACCCGCTGCGGCCCACCTGGCCGCGCTCGGCGGCGAAGACGCCCATCTGGCAGGTCACCGAGGACAGCACCAGGATGATCGTGTTGACCGTCGAGAACGGGACGTTGAGCAGCTCGGTCTC
The DNA here is from genome assembly GCA_964591845.1 of uncultured Nocardioides sp. GTDB lineage: Bacteria > Actinomycetota > Actinomycetes > Propionibacteriales > Nocardioidaceae > Nocardioides. Next base: position 7,140 of record CAZQCA010000056.1, on the reverse strand, counting down.
CTGGGCCCACAGCTGAGGTCTCACCGAGCGGACCGTGAAGTAGGCCGCGAAGAGGGCCGCGAAGAACATCAGCTCGCTGGAGAGCCAGATGATGGTCCCCACGCTCACCATGCTCGGTCGGTCGTGGTGCCCGTGCAGGCGGGAGGCCGGGATCGCGGAAGCAGTCGCCACGCGGATATTATGGCCATAGTCCGGCGGGCAGGTCACCCCGACCCCCCGCCTGTCCACGACCTATTGTCGTAGACATGAGTCCGGTCGCCTCCGAGGGCCTCGACCTGCCGCGCTTCACGCTCGGCCGGGCGGTGACCGACTGGGGGCTGGATCCGTGGCTCTTCGTGGTGACGGTGTGGGTGGTGGGCCTCTACCTGCTCGGCGTGTGGACCCTGCACCGCCGCGGCGACCGGTGGCCGTGGGGGCGCACGTTCGCGTTCGTCGTCCTGGGCATGGGGATGTTCGCGCTGGCCACCCAGTCGGGGATCGCGGCCTACGACACGACCCTGCTGAGCGTGCACATGATCCAGCACATGATCCTGTCGATGCCGGTCCCGCTGGCGCTGGCGCTGGGTGCGCCCGTCACGCTGGCGCTGCGGACGCTGCCGACGACTCCCCGGCGCTGGCTGCTGGCCGTCCTGCACTCACGGGTGGCGAAGGTGCTGTCGTTCCCCCCACTGACGTTCGCGCTGTTCGTCCTCTCTCCCTGGGCGCTCTACTTCTCCGGCTGGTACGACGCGAGCCTGCGGTCGGCGTACGTCCACGAGATGATGCACGTCCATCTCGTGCTGGTGGGCTCGCTCTTCTTCTGGCCGCTCATGGGCGTCGACCCCGTGCCGGGTCGGGTCGCCTATCCGTTCCGGATGCTGATGGTCGTGATGACGCTGCCGTTCCACGCCTTCCTCGGCGTCACGATCATGGACAGCTCGCGGCTGCTCGCCGAGCAGTGGTACGCCGACCTGCGCACGGGGCCGATGGCCTCCTGGCTGCCGACGATCGCCGACGACCAGCACCTCGCCGGCGGCATCCTGTGGGCCGCCGGAGACCTCGTGGGCGTCTTCTTCTTCGCCGTGCTCTTCACCCAGTGGGTCCGCGACTCGATGCGCGAGGCTGCGCGCGAGGACCGCAGGCTCGACCGGCTGGAGGCGGCCGGAGCCGACCCGCCGCGCGGTGGCGGTAGCATCGGCCCGTGACCGATGCCTCCTCCTCGGCGACCGCCCAGCTGCGGGTGCTCGTCTACAGCGACGACGTCAACACCCGTCAGCAGGTGATCCTCGCGCTGGGACGTCGGCCGCATCCCGACCTCCCGCCGCTGGAGTACGTCGAGGTCGCGACCGAGCCGGTCGTCATCCAAAACATGGACGCAGGCGGCATCGCGCTGGCCATCCTCGACGGCGAGGCGGTCCCGGCGGGCGGCATGGGCATCGCCAAGCAGCTCAAGGACGAGATCTTCCGGTGCCCGCCGCTCCTCGTGCTCACCGGGCGGCCCCAGGACGCCTGGCTGGCGACCTGGTCCCGCGCCGACGCCGCGGTGCCGCACCCGCTCGACCCGGTGCGGCTGGCCGAGGCCGTCGTCGGGCTGCTGCGGTCGCGGGTGCCCGCGACCACCTGAGCGCGCCCACGACGACCGGAGCTCCCGTGACCCACAGCTGGCCCGAGGTCCTGTCCACCCTGGTCGCCGGTCGCGACCTCGACGCCGCGCAGACGTCCTGGGCAATGACCGAGGTGCTCAACGGCGACGCCACCCCCACCCAGATCGCCGGCCTTGCGGTCGCCCTCCGGGCCAAGGGGGAGACCATCGACGAGGTCTCCGGTCTCGTCGAGGCGATGCTCGCCCACGCCACGCCGATCGACGTGCCGGGCCGGGTGCTCGACGTCGTCGGCACCGGCGGCGACCGGTCGATGTCGGTCAACATCTCGACCATGGCCGCGATCGTCGCGGCCGGCGCGGGCGCCCGGGTGGTCAAGCACGGCAACCGGTCGGTGTCGTCGAAGTCGGGCAGCGCCGACGTGCTGGAGGCGCTCGGGATCCGGCTCGACCTGCCGCCCGACCGCGTGGCCGCCGCGGTCGACGAGGTCGGCATCACGTTCTGCTTCGCAGCGGCCTTCCACCCGGCGCTGCGCCACGCGGCGGTCCCGCGCCGCGAGCTCGGCATCGCGACGGCGTTCAACTTCCTCGGGCCCCTCGCCAACCCGGTGCAGCCGGCCGCCCAGGCCATCGGCTGCGCGGACCCACGAATGGCTCCCGTGATGGCGGGTGTCTTCGCGCGTCGCGGCGCCGACGCGTGGGTATTCCGCGGCGACGACGGCCTCGACGAGCTCACGACGACCACGACGTCCTCGGTCTGGCTGGTCCGCGGCGGCGAGGTCGAGCAGGTCTCGCTGGACCCGACCCGTCTCGGCGTGCCGCCCGGCACCGCGGAGGGACTGCGCGGCGGCGACACCGCCCACAACGCCGACGTCGTACGCCGGCTGCTCGCGGGGGAGCGGGGCGAGGTGCGGGACGCGGTCGTGCTCAACGCGGGGGCGGCCCTCGCGGTGCACGCCGCGGGTGAGGGCCCCTGGGAGGACCAGCTCGCCGCCGGGATGGCCCGGGCCTCCGAGTCGCTCGACACGGGCGCGGCGGCGACCACGCTCGAGCGCTGGGTCGCCGTCTCGCAGGCCGGTCAGACCTCGAGCTCGTAGGTGTCGCCGCTGCGACGGAAGCCGATCCGCTCGTAGTAGGGCGCGACCATCTGCGGCGGCGTCACCACCCGGCGTACGCCGAGCTCGCGCAGCAGGCCGCTGCGCCGCCACACGAACTCGCCGGGGGAGAAGTCGCGGAAGCGCGGCGTGACGTAGTCGAGCAGCACCCGCGCCACCTCGCCCTCGACCGCCAGCAGCACCACCCCGACGGTCTCGTCGCCGCGCAGCACCAGGTAGGCGTGCTGCCCGGCCGCCGTCGGGTCGAAGACCAGGCCGGGCTGGTGGCGCCGGATGTCGGCGCCGTGGATGCCGAGCACGTGCGCGAGGTAGTCCTCCGTCGGCGACACCTGGAGCACCTCGAAGGCCGCCTCGTCGTGCCGGTCACGCAGCAGCCGCGCGATGAACCACAGGTTGATGGCGCTCAGCACGACGTTCATGCCGACCATCGGCCACACCGACACCAGGCCGTTGAAGACGACGAGCACCAGGCACGCCAGCAGGTTGAGCACGCGGAAGCGGAGCACCCGCGTCTGCAGCAGCGAGAACACCAGCAGCGCGCTGCCGCCCCAGCCGAGCAGGTCCAGCCAGTGGTCCGCGATCCAGGTCACGGCCGCACCCTAGCCCCGATCCGCCGGCCGGGCGCGCCGGACCGAGGTCCGGCTCACCAGGTCGGCGTCACTTCACCGTGACCGACCACTGGGTGGTCTTCAGCGGGTTGTCGGCCATGTCGAGCACCGCCTTGGTCACCTTGATCGTGTACTTCTTCTTCGACTTCAGGTCGGCGACCGGGTTGAGCGTCGCCTTCGTGCGGGCGGCGTTCATGGTGACCTTGGCGAGCAGCTTCGTGGTCGTGCCCGCGACCCTGATCGTGTAGGTCGAGGTGGTCACGCCGGTCACCGGCTCGCTGAACGTGATGATGAAGTTGGCCTTGGGGCTGACCGACTTCCCGGTGGGGGTCTTGACGACCACCGTCGGGGGACCGCTGTCGACCTTGAACTTCTGCCAGGGCGACGATCCGAGGATCTTGCCCTTCGCGTCGAGCGAGCTGACCCGCCACTCCCACACACCGTCGGTGATCGTGAGGTACGGCGCCCAGCCGAGCGCGGGGGTGCGGATCGTCTCGGTGGCCGCGGTGGTGCCGACCTTGCGCCGCTCGAACTGGTAGGTCGCCGCGCCGTCGGCGGCGCTCCAGTTGAAGAGGTTGTTGGCCGCCGGGATGTAGGTGTCCGGTGACGGCGTCAGCGGCGTGGGCGCGGAGCCGGTCACATAGAAGCGTGCGGTGGGGTCGGACAGGTCCGTCCACGCGCCCGGCCGGCCCTTGGCGTCCACCGGCCGGATCCGCCAGGTATAGGGGACCGACGACACGGGCAGGGGGTTCACGAGCGACGCGGCCGGCGCCAGGCTCGAGTCGTTGAGCACCCGGTTGGTGGGGGAGCCGGTGGTGTCCGCGTTCTTGTAGATCTCGACGTCGTACTCGGCGGCGTAGTTGACCGGGGTCCACCGGAGCGGGAAGGAACCCGTGACCTCGTTGTCGTCGATCGGCGCGAGCAGCGTGGTCGTCGGCGAGTGCTTGAAGAACTTCACCGGGGCGCTCCACGCCAGGTTGTTGAAGTTGGACCCGGTCAAGGACGACTTGCCGTCGATCGCCTGCACCCGCCAGTAGAGCGGACCCTCGGGGTAGGTGCTGAGGAAGGAGGTGAAGGTCGTCTGGTCGACGACCGAGTTCTCCACCAGCGTCTGGAAGTTCGCGTCGGGTGACACCTGGATCCGGTACTGCCGGGCCTCGTTGGTCGGGTCCACGGAGCTCACGCCGGTCGGGTCGGTGCTCGGCGACGCCGTCGGGTCCTGGTTGGTCTCCAGGTAGTCCCGCCAGGTGAACGTGATGTCGTTGGCGAACGTCTCGTCGGCCGCGGGGGACACGGTCTCGATCGGCTTGGACAGCTTGTTGAAGGCGTGACTCGCGTGCTCGAGCGGGGCGCACGTCGTCTCGTCCGAGCGGCAGGCCTGGACGTACCAGTAGTACGCCGAGCCGGCCTGGCTGTCGGCGAGCGGGTCAGCGGGGGTGTACTGCGTGCCCTCGACGATGATCGGGCCCTGCACGATGTTGGTCATCTCTTCGTCGCGCGCGATCCACACCCGGTACATGCCGATGTCGGGCACGGGGTCCCACGCCATGACGGGGGTCTGGCGCAGGTCCATGCAGCGGTCGGGCAGCGTCGTGGGGCAGGACTGGGAGGGGTCGCCGGCGGCCTGGCCGCCGAGGGCGACACGCTGACCGGTGACGCCGTCGAGCGGGGTGATGACGAACGTCGACGTGGACTGCGAGACCGAGAGCAGCTGGGAGCTGCCCTGGAAGGCCTGCACCATCCACTCGTAGGTGCCGGCCTGCAGGAAGGACGTGGTGTCGTCCTCGCCGGCCGGGTAGACGAACTTGTCGGTGAGGGTCTGCCACGACAGCGTGCCCTCGCGGCGCACCAGGATCTTGTACTGCGTGGCGTCGACCACCTCGTCCCACGTCAGGGTGGGGAACCGGCTCGACTCCGTTCCGGCGGGCGGACCGGTGGGCTCCGGGGTCGTCGCGGTCGGGGTGGGGGCCTCCTCGACGGTGAACGTGTCCTGGTCCTGCAGGAGCCGGCCCTGGCCGAGGCGGCCGCTGTCGCTGAGGGCCTGGACGTCCCAGCGGTAGGTCTTGCCGGCGGACAGCTCGGTGCGCGGCGTGTATGTCGTCGCGGTGGTCGTGGCCACCGGGACCGTGGTGCCGCCGTTGGTGGGGGTCACCGTGACCCGGTACTGCGCGGCTCCCTGGACGGGCGCCCAGCTGAGGGTCGGGATGACGACCGTGTCGCCGTTAGCCGGGCTCAGCTGGGTCGGCGTGTCGGGCAGGTAGGTGAACTGGTTGACCTCGGCGGCGATGCCGTCGGTCACGACGCCCTCCGGGTCGTCGTACCCGAGCACCATCCAGTAGTACGTGGCGCCGCTGGTGGGCCAGCAGTCGCTCTTGATCTTCGGCACGAAGGTGGTGTTGGTCGTCGAGCAGCGGGCGGTGCCGGTGCCGCTCGGGAACGACGGGTCCTGGCTGAGCAGCACCGTGTAGCGGCTCGCGTGGGCCACCGGCGTCCACTGGAAGTAGAAGGGGTTGCCGACGACGTCGCCCTCGGCAGGGAAGGTCAGCGAAGGCTGCTCGGGCCAGTGGCGTCGGAACGTCCACGTGTCCACCGACGACCAGTCCAGCACGTTGCCGGCGTTGTCGATGGGCTGCACCCGCCAGTAGTACTGGTCGTTGTCCAGCGTGATCGGCGGCGAGTAGCGGCTGCCGACGACCGTCTTCTGGTCGACGAGCAGGGTGCCGACGGAGAAGTTCTGGTCGGTGCTCACCTGGAGGTTGTAGGCCTTCGCGCCCGGCACCGGCTCCCAGTCGAGCACGACGTCCTCGACGTCGGTGAACGGGCCGTCCTCGGGCGAGGTGAGGACCGGCTTGGAGAGCCCGCCGACCTCGTAGTTGCCGACGTCGGACCACTCGGTCACGAGGTCACTGGCCAGCGTCGCCCGCACCCGCCAGTAGTAGGGCTGGGCGACCGAGGCGTTCTGGATCACCAGCGCCGTGGTCGACACCTTCGTCGTCTTGGTGAGCTGGGTGTCGGTGAAGGAGGAGTCGGTGCTGACCTCGACGGTGTACTCCGTCGCGCCGCTCACGGGCGTCCAGTTGAGCACGACCGGCTCGTCGGGCTGGCTGAGCAGCGCGCCCGGCTCCGGGCCGACGAGGGAGGGTCCGGCCAACGAGCTGTGGTCGAGGGTCGCCTCCGCCCAGGCGCTCGAGCTGGCGCCGCTCATGGCGCGCACCCGCCACATGACCTCGCCGCTGGGCAGCTGACGGGTCGGCACCACATGGGTCTGGACGGTGGTGGCGCTGTAGACCCGGGTCATGTCGCTGAGTCGGTAGAGCTCGATGTTGTAGGTCTTGGCGCTGGTCACCTTGTCCCACGACAGCATCGGGATCCCGGTCACGGACTCGGCGTCGGGGCTGAGCCCGGTGGGCGCGGCGAGTCCGGCTCGCGCGCTCGCTTGCGGGGTGAACCCCAGGAGGGACGAGAGAACCACCACCAGCAGCAACACCAGCGCGCGGTGGTTCGACGACGTCGTTCTGGACACGGAAATACTCCTCGGGAACCCGACTGAGGGACAAAGGGGAAGGTACGTCGGTGGCCACCCGGTCCGTGGAGGAATGGGACAAATCGACCCGATCGGACGGGCGCGAGTGGCGTGTCCAGACCGGGCGCTGCCTGGTCACCTCAGCGGGTCCTCCAGCGATCGACGGGTCGCGGAGCGCGTGGGGGAAACGGCCCTCGGGTGCCTCGGCGTCCGACCGTCAGTCGAGGCCGACCGAGAACGCCGCCTCGAGGTCGTGTCGTGAGTAGGCCCGGAAGGCGATGTGGGTCTCGGTGGAGGCCACCCCGTCGACCTTGT
>CAZQCA010000055.1:0-15969 GCA_964591845.1 uncultured Nocardioides sp. | reverse complement strand
GGCTGCGGGTGCACCTGCGGGTCGCCGTAGACCTCCGAGGTGGAGGCGAGCAGGAAGCGCGCGCCCTTCTCCCGGGCCAGGCCGAGAGCGTGGAGGGTGCCGATCGAGCCCACCTTGAGCGTCTGGATGGGCAGCCGGAGGTAGTCGACCGGCGAGGCGGGTGAGGCGAAGTGGAGGACGGCGTCCACGGGGCCCGAGACGTGGATGAAGTCGGTCACGTCGGCGCGCACCAGTCGGAAGCCGTCCTCCTCGGCCAGGTGCTCGACATTGGCCGGGGACCCGGTCAGGAAGTTGTCGAGGCACAGCACCTCGTGGCCCTGGCGGACGAACCACTCACACAGGTGGGAGCCCAGGAAGCCCGCGCCCCCCGTGACGACGATGCGCATCAGGCGGGGACGGTCTCCTCGTCGCGCTCGTCCTCGTCCTCGTCGCGGGCGCTGCGCCCCGTGAGGACGAGCAGGGCGCCGACCACGAGGGACAGCAGGCCGCCGGCGATGCCGATGATCGGCAGGGTGACCCGCAGGAGGTGGAGCTGGCTGCCCAGCGGCTTGTACTCGTCGATGTTGTCCTGCACCTGGCTGTCGGGGTAGCCGGTGGTGCCGCGGGTGGCGATCACGCGGTCCTCGCCGTTGTAGCGCAGGGTCTGGTTGGGCTCCGTCTGGGCCTTCATGATGACGCCGGTCTCGGGCTCCACCCAGTAGGTGCGGTCGACGCCGAAGTAGATCTCGGCGGTGAGCACCTCATCGCCCTCCTCGCCCAGCACGCCCGGGGGCACGTCGATGGTGCCGATCTGCTCGGGCTCGATGCTCTGGCTGTACTTGTAGGTGTTGAGGCCGAGCACCTCCTCCTCGCCCTCGTAGGTCATCGGGTTGGCGCGGCGGAGGTCCTCGTCCCACCACATGACGGAGTCGTCCTGGGGCGAGTTGAAGGGGAACTTGAAGATGTTGCCCTCGTAGGTCACCGGCTCGTCGTCGATGTTGGCGTCGCAGCAGTCGACGGCGTCGCCGCCGGTGCGGTCGAAGGCGGCCCGGATGGTGCCGACGGAGATCGCCTCACCGTCGGAGGAGCGCACGGTCGTGGTCGACTGGTCCCAGACCGCGGTGTTGTCGCCCTGGTCCTCGGAGGCCTCCACGTCGCCGATCGTGCGGAGCGTCGAGGTGAGGGTGTCGTTCTGCTCCGACAGGGTGCCGCGGTCGAAGTACGTCATGTCCTCGCCCACGGACACCGACACGGAGTCCTGGTCGAGCGGGACGACGGCCAGGCGGGGGTAGGCGTACCACTTGACGAGGGCCGTCATGGTGAGCAGGAAGCCTGCCAACCCGATCAGCACGAGTCCGACGATCCGGCGCATCCACTCAACCTCTCGTTGTCACACCTTGCTGGCGCACGACATCGCGCCACCCGCTCCCCCGGCGGGATGCTAACAGCGAAACCTACTGGCAAGTCACCTTGCTGTCACCTGCGCGTCGTGTCGTCGCCAGACCACCCACAGGTTCCAGGTCGCGACCTCGCGCACGCCGGGCACCCTGAGCAACGGGCGCGACCACGCGGGCCAGTATCGAGGGCGCACGTCGAGGAGCTCCGCGCCCTCGATCGTGGGGGCCATCCGGAGCATCTCGGCCACCGACAGCCGGAACAGGCTGCGGCCGACCCGGTTCTTGGGGTCCTTGCCGTGGCGGCGGCGGTAGCGCCGGACGGCGTACTCGCCGCCGAGGTAGTGCCACGGAGAGGTCTCGTGCCCGCCCCATGGCGAGAGCCAGTTGGTGAAGGACGCCACCGCGATGCCGCCCGGCCGGGTCACCCGCACCAGCTCGCGGCAGACCACCTCGGGATCGGGGACGTGCTCGAGCACGTTGGACGAGAAGGCCACGTCGACGCTGCCCGTGCGGAACGGCAGCTGCTGGCCGACACAGGCGACGGCCAGGCTCGACTCGGTCTGGTGCGCGAAGTCGCCGGCGTCGACGTCGCAGCCGACGTACGTCGCACCCGCGGCCTCGAACGCACGCGCGAAGAAGAGCGGGCCGGCGCCCACGTCGAGCACGAGGCGGCCCCGCAGGTCGAGGTAGTCGCCGACCATGGCCGCGGAGTCCTCGGCCAGCGCCGTGTAGAAGCGCGCCGGGTCGTCCTGCTCGTGCAGGAAGTCGCGGAACAGGCGGACCGACCTGCCCAGCCCGGTGGGAGAGGCGCACACGAGGGCGCAGCATATTCGGCTACCCGCTGGTAACCTGAGCCGGCCCCGCCAGCCCTCGGGCTGTTACCACCTCCCTCGACCCGAAGGACCCGCGTGACCGCACCAGCCTCCCCCGGTGCGACGGCCACTCCCCCCGAGCGGATCCTCGCCGGGCGTCACGTGCTGATCCTCAACTGGCGCGACGAGCACCACCCCGAGGCCGGCGGCTCCGAGGTCTACGTGGGCCAGATGGCACGCGGGTTCGCCGAGCGCGGTGCCCGGGTCACGATGCTGTGCCCCCGCTACCCGGGGGCGGTGCGGCGCGAGACCCTCGACGGCGTGCGCTACCTGCGCGTGGGCGGCCGGCTCAGCATCTACCTGCTCGCCCCGCTGCTGGCGACGCTGCGACTGCTCCCCCGCCACGACGCGGTGGTCGAGATCCAGAACGGCATGCCGTTCCTGGCCAGCGCCTACTTCCGGGCACCCGTCACGGTGGTGGTCCATCACGTGCACAAGGAGCAGTGGCCGATCCTGTTCTCACCCACCATGGCCCGGCTCGGCTGGTGGCTGGAGTCGAGGGTGGCTCCCCGGGTGGCCCGACACTCTCCCTACGTCACGGTCTCGGAGGCCACCCGCGACGAGCTCGCCGGGCTCGGCGTACGCGCCGAGTCGGTGCGCGTCATCCGCAACGGCTCCCCGCGGCTGCCGGAGGTGGCCGTGGGGCCGCGGTCGGAGACCCCTGAGATCGCCGTCCTGGGCCGCCTCGTCCCGCACAAGCGGGTCGAGCTGGCCGTCGAGGCCGTGCACGCCCTGCGCGCCGAGCGGCCCGACCTGCGCCTGACCGTCGTCGGCGAGGGCTGGTGGCACCACCACCTGAGTGAGCGGGTCGCCGAGCTCGGCCTCGAGGACGTCGTCACGTTCACCGGCCACGTCAGCGAGGACGAGAAGCACCGCCTGCTCGCGCGGGCGTGGGTCAGCGCCCTGCCCTCGGTCAAGGAGGGCTGGGGACTCGCGGTCGTGGAGGCCGGGCTGCACCAGACCCCGGTGGTGGCGTTCCGCTCGGCGGGCGGGGTGCGCGAGTCGCTCGTCGACGGCGAGACCGGCGTGCTGGCCGACGACCTGGCCGGGTTCACCGCCGCGCTGGGCCGGCTGCTCGACGACCACGAGCTGCGCAAGCGGATGGGCGAGGCCGCTCAGCGCCACGCGGCGTCCTTCACCTGGGAGGCGTCGCAGGACGCGTTCGCCGCGCACCTGGCGGCGCCGGGGTCACCGGTCTAGACCACCCCGGACGAGGTGTCCGTCCGTTGCCGACCCGGAGGGTGGGCCGAGGGTCAGCTGTCCTCGCCGTAGACGATGAGCGGGGAGTCGCTCTGCTTGGCCGCAGGGGTTAGCGCCGCGGTGCCGGCGAAGATCGCCAGCCAGGCAAGAATGATGCCGACGATCAGCGCGATGATCGCCTTCAGGGCGGGAGAGAGAGCCGCCATCGTCCTCATGACCTCCGGTGTGTGGTGCTGCGCCGGAATCGTAGCATCCCGACCCGCCTGTTCCGCGACTCCGCGAGCGCGGCGAGGAGCAGCCCGGCCGCGGCGGTCAGGTCGACGGCGGCGACCAGCCGCGAGGACCCCCCGGGCTGCGCACCCGTGAGCGGTCCGAGATCCACTGCCCGCCAGCGCTCGCCCTCGACCAGCGTGTCGCCGGGCACCTCGATCCCGTCCTGACCGGCGGTGGTGAGGTCGGTGATCACGAACCGGACGCCGAGCTCCCGCAGGGACTCCGGATCGACCTGCCCACCCGCGGACTCCGTGGCCGCCGCGAGCACCGCACCGACCTCGGCCGCGACCGGGTCCTCGCCCGGAACCGTGCGGCGCACGAGCTCCAGGTCGTCGCGCACCACGACCGGACGACCGAGCACCCGGGACCAGGGGTCGAGCACGGTCCGGTCGTCGTTCCAGTCCCACGCCCGGAACGCGTGCCAGGGCAGCACGAGCACGGCGCCGTCGCCCGGCGTGTCGTGGAGGGTCGAGGCCACCTGGGTGAGCTCCGCCGGCCACGCACGGTCCTCCAGGCGTCCGCCCACCCCCCACGCGTAGTCGGGCACCGCCAGCATCGGCACCAGGGCGCCGCAGGCCAGCAGGAAGGCCGCGGAGCCCTCGGGGAACCAGCCCGCGATCCGCTCCAGCCCTACGCCGAAGCCCACGGACAGGGGCAGCAGCCACCAGCCGAGCCACTTCTGGGCGTCGCGGAACAGCCCGGCTCCCGGCACCTGCCCGGTCGCCCACGTGAGCGCGTCCGCTCCGATGGCCGTGGTCGACGCCAGCGCCAGGACCAGGCCGACCACGCCGAGGGAGGTCACGGCCACGCCCGCACGTCCGGAGCCGGGCCACCAGCGTGTCGCCCCTCGCAGGCCGGCCACCGCGACCACCACCACCAGCAGGCCGAGCACCGCCGAGGCCGCTCCGGCGCGCGAGTCGAGGTGGGCCAGCCTGTTCCACACGCCGCCGCCGGTGAGCGCCGACACGAGGACGCCGTACGGCGTGTCGGAGGAGGTGGCGAACGCGGCGACGCCCACCGGGTCGTCCCCGAGCCGCGCGTCGGACAGCAGGCCGGGGACCACCCAGGTGGCGTTGAAGAGCAGCACGGAGCCGACGACCACCATCCGGTGGGCCGCGCGCAGCGGGAGCGCGAGGGCGAGCACGAGCGCCAGGCCGCTGGTCAGCACGCCGGCCGTGGGTGCGGCGGCGGCGCCGGCGCCGACCAGGAGCGCGCAGCGCCAGGGTGCCCGGTCCTCCCGCTGAGCGGTCAGGACGGCCCGCAGCACCCAGGGCAGCAGTGCGACGCCGAGCAGCAACGACCAGTGCCCCATCACGAGGCGCTCCGCCTGGTAGGCGCCCCAGCCGAACGCCAGCGCACCCGCCGCGGCCCCGAGCAGGGTCTGGGCCGGCGACACCCGCCAGGCACCCAGGACGCCCAGGCCGGTGGCGAGCAGGAGCAGCACCTGCTGGACCAGCCACATCGGCAGCACCGCCCCGACGAGGGCCAGCAGGGCGTCGACCGGCACCGCCCGTGGGACCGAGCCGTCGCCTCCCCAGCTGCGCGGACTGAACGCCGGGTCGGGCACGAACACCATGTCGGCGACGAGGGTGTAGCCGTGGCCGAGCAGCGGCCCGCAGACCACCAGCGCCACCAGCAGGGCGAGCGCGCGAGCCGCCCAGCGGTCGGCCGTCGGCCGGTCCGCCCGCGCTATGCTCCGCATGCCCGCACCGTACTCACTGGTGTCGCGGCGTGGACCCCCGCCCGGGACCGCGCCGACCTGGGTCGTACGTCGAAGGGACCACCGCCCATGCCCGGGCCGACGGCCGTGTCCGACCGCCGCTCCGCACGTCTCGCGGAGGGCGCGGTCGCTCTCGGGACCCTGGCCTCGCAGGCGTGCGTCTATCTGCTCAACATCGTGGCGACGCGGACCCTCGGACCCCCGGCGTACGGCGAGCTGGCGTCGCTGCTGACGCTGACCGTGATCATGTCGATCCCCGCGATGGCGCTGCAGTCCTGGACCGCCCGGACGACGGCGCTGGAGGCCGACGCGCGGGCGCTGCTGCCCACCACCACCGGCCTCTCGGTGGCCAGCTCCGTCGTGACGTTCGTGCTGGTCTATCTCGCGGCGCCCCTCCTCGACACCGACGCGCTGCCGGCCGCGGCCAGCGCCGCACTGCTGGTGCTCCCGCTGGTGTGGCTGTCGACCGCGCAGGGGCTCCTCCAAGGGTCCGAGCGGCTGACCAGCCTCGGCGCCGTGATCCTGCTGTCGGGGGTGGGCAGGCTGGCCGGCGGGCTGGGCGGGCTCGCCCTCGACCTCGGCCCGTGGGCGGTCGTGTGGGGCATCGGGCTCACCACCGTCGTCGTCGCCGGCATCGCCTGGGCGGCCGCGCTGGTCCACGCGCCCCGCTCCGGCCGGCGGGCGTCGTACTGGCCGGTGCTGCGGATCACGCTCGCCACCGGCGCGATGTGGACCCTGTCCAACGTCGACGTGCTCCTCGCCCGGGTCACCCTCGACCCCCATGGCTCGGGCTGGTATGCCGCGGGCGCGCTGGTGACGCGCGCGGTGCAGTTCGCCCCGCAGTTCGTCGTGCTGTCGGCGTTCGCGGCGCTCACCGACGCCGAGCGCTCGGCCGCGGTGCTGCGGATCGCGGCGGCCAAGGTGGCCGCGATCGGCCTCGCCGCGACGCTGGCGCTGCTGGCGATCGGGCCGTGGCTGGTGCCGAAGGTGCTCGGTCACCAGTTCGCGGAGGTGGGGGGCACCGCCTGGCTGTTCGCGCTGCTCGGGACGCTGCTCGCGGGCAACCAGCTGCTGGTCGCGCAGCGGGTGGCCCGGCACGACGAGGTCGTCGCGGTCGGCGTCTGGGCGGCCGTGGCGGTGCTCTGCACGGTGGTGCTGCTGCGCCCCGGCGGCGAGGTCCTGACCCTGGTCTCGATCGTCGTGGGGGTCAACGCCCTGCTGGCCGCGGGGCTCGTGACTCGGCTCGCCGCCCGGCCGTAGTGCCCTCCGGGTGCGCGGCTCCGGCGTACGTCGGGCCCGCGGTGCCGGGAGGTCAGCCGCCGAGCCGCTGCTCCGCCCGCGCGAACGCCTCGCCCATCCGCCGCGCCTGGGTCCGCACGTCGTGCTCGGCGACCACCCACTCGCGGTTGTGCCGCGCGATCTCGGCCCGGTGAGCCGGGTCCTCCAGGAGCTCGACCAGCGCGTCGGCGATGAGTCCCCCGTCGTCGGGGACCCGCTTGTTGGGCTCCTTCACGGCCTCGTCGTTGGTGCCGCTCGCGGTGGTTACCACCGCCATCCCGCTGGCCATCGCCTCGAGGTAGACCAGCCCGAACTGCTCGTTCCACATCCGCGTCGCGCGGGGAGCGGTGACGAACACCGCCGACCGGCGCATCAGGTCCGCGACGCCGCGCTGGTCGAGGCCGCCGAGGTAGTCGATGTGGCGAGGGTCGCGCCGAGCCGCGTCACGCGCCATCTGCTCGTCCTCGCCGGTGCCCGCGATGACCAGCCGGGCGTCGGGGACGGCGGTGACGACCTTCTCGAAGGCCTGCAGCACCCGGTCGAGGCCCTTGTTGTTGCGCAACGGCGAGATGAAGGCGACGACCGGCTCCTCCACCGGGACCGGGGGCGGGGTGAAGACGCTCGTGTCGATGCCGGGCAGCACGCAGTCGACCCGCTCCGGCTCCACGCCCATCTCCAGGATGTGGCGGCGGCTGGCCTCGATCAGGCAGAGGAAGAAGTCGGCGCGCCGCGAGGCCAGCCAGGCGTTGCGGTAGCCCGGAAGCCGGTAGAGCGGGGTCTCCCTGAAGTTGTGCCACATCAGCACCGCGAGCCGGCGCCGGTGCGCGCGGGCGAAGCGCGCGGCCTGGCCCGTCGTCAGCGAGAACGGCTCGAGCGAGGAGACCCAGTCGACCTCGGTCGGAGCCCGCTCGAGGTCGCGCAGCCAGGCCATCGCGCCGGCCTCGATGAACCGCCGGGTGGGCTGCCGGTAGCGGGAGGTCAGGTGCGTCACCGCCTCGGGTGGGGTCGGCGAACCCAGCGACGTCACGTGGGTGTCGGGCATCAGCGACAGCCAGTGCAGCTCGCGCCACGGTCGCTGCCCGACCTGCATGAACCACAGGATCTCGCGCATCGACGCACCACCGTGCACGCTCATGCGTCATCCCCTCCGGGGGTCACCACGACGCGCGCCGCCCGCAACCGGGTCGCCAGGGCGCCGGTGGCGACCACCAGGCCCATCGCCACGAAGCGGCTCGGCCACGGCGCCTGGGTCACCAGGTCCGGGTTGACGGTGCCCAGCCTGGTCCAGTTGGCCAGCAGCCAGAGGGCCGGAGCGGTGGCGACCAGGCCGACGGCCACCCATCCCAGCGTCCGGGACCCGACCCATCCGGCCAGCACGGCGACCGCCGTGAGCGCCGCCGCGAGCGCCGCCCAGGGACCGGCCACGAAGCCCGCGAGCAGCGCGCCCAGCACCCACCCGGCGGCGACTCTCGCCCGGCCGCTCACGGCACCTCACCCGGACCCTGGTCCGCCTCGGCTCGCGGCGACGTCATCCGTCGTACGCCGGCCACGGCCACGGCCGCGAGGCAGCCCACGGCGCCGAGAAGCGACAGCGCCAGCGAGACGGCATAGAGACGCTGTGGGCCGTAGCGGACGTGGATCGTGCGGGCCGGGCCCGGCTCCACCCACCAGCCGAGGGCGAAGCCGTCGGTGACCACCGGCCGGCCGAGCGACTCCCCGGCGGCCTCGGCGGTCCACCGGGCGTCGTGGCTCTCCGCGACCACCAGCATGAACGGCTCCTCGCTCGCGGGCACGTCGATGCTCAGGTCGGTGGCACTCCCCCGCCACGTCTCGACGGCGGGCACGCTGTCGAGCGGTGCCGGCTCCTCGGCCGAGGCATCGGTCAGGTCGAGGGAGTCCACCACGAGCGCCGGCGCGGGATCGACGGTGTGGCTGCCCGTGCCCAGCGCCAGCGGATCGCCGCAGCCCTCGACCCGCGCCGTGTCGTCCGTGCGCCGCTGGCCGAGCCTGGCCCGCAGCGGTTCGCCGTCGACCTCCGCGATCGCCACGCAGCCGGCACCTCCCCCGTCACGCCTGAACGCGCGGACCCCCGAGACCACCCCGGACACGGTGAACGTCCGCGCGCCGGGGAGCGAGAAGACGCGGTGCAGCTCGGACTCCTTCTCGAGCGCGTCCTCGCGCTCCAGGGAGACGTCCAGGGGGGCCGCGGCGACAAGCGCGCCGAGGTCGCCATCGGCGGCGAGTGACTCCAGGGTCATCGGCAGCCGAGCGGCCTCGCCGAGGTCCAGGTCGTCCACCTCGATCTCGTCGATGCCGACCACGTTGGTGCCGCCCCCGTCGGTGTCGCTGACCGTCACCACGACGGTGCGCCCCTCGGTCCCGGCGGGCAGCAGCGCTACCCCCTCGCCGTCCGAGACGTCGACCGGCACGGCCGTCGTCCCGACCTGCACGCGCACCCGCGAGATGCGGGTCGGGAAGGTGTCCTTGACCGCGATCGACACCTGCCGGACGGTGCGGGCCTCGCCGAGGTCGATCGTGACCGACTGACCGCGCGCGGTCTGGAAGTCGCCGAACTGCCACGACGTGGTCCGGTCGCCGTCGAACGCCAGCCCGACCCGGCCGGTCGCCTCCGGGCCGAAGAGCGATCCGCTCGAGCTGGCCACCACACTCTCGGCGTCGCCGTAGGCGGCGACCGTCTGGTCGTCGGGCCCGAACAGCGCCCGGGTGGGCCCGGGGTCCGCCTCGGGCGGGAGCAGCGGACCCGACCGGTCCAGGCTGCGGTCGTTGGCGGCGCGACGGCGGTTGGTGTCGGTGAGCACGATCCGGGCGCCCCGCTCGAGCAGGATGCGCGCCTGCTCGGGTGAGAGCCCGGCCAGCAGGTCGAACGGCCGCCGGCCGTCGAGCAGGCCCTGCCCCATCAGCCGGGCAGCGCCGGCGTTGTCGCCGACCACCAGCACGTGGCCGGACAGAGACTCGGTGCGGACGTAGTCGACCGGGTCCTCGACGGAGTAGCGGAAGACCGGCGCCAGCTCGGCCTCACGACGGTCGGCGCCGGGCCGCTCCCCCAGGCGGCCCAGAGAGACCACGTTGGCGCCGGGGAAGCCGAAGATCGCCGACGGTCGCAGACCGGCGTCGCGCTCCACGGCGGCCATCACCCTCGCGGGGCGAGCCCCGCGGACGACCTCCCACCGCATGTCGTTGCGCACGAGGAGGTCTCCGGCGCCGAGGTAGCGGGCGGCGGCCGTCAGCTCTCCCGGCCGCACACGCCCTGTCTGCAGGTCGGTGTCCACGGCGGCGAGGAGGTTCGCGCTGGACGCCGGGACGTCGGGGTAGGTGCGCCGGAAGAAGCTCGGCCGACCCACGACGTACGACGCGAAGTCGTCGACGCCGCGGCCCCGCCAGCGGTAGAGCGCGTTGGTCTCCCCCGGCACCATCCACACCCGCCCCGTGTCGGAGCGGTCGGACAGGTCCCGGGCCGCCTCGGTCCAGTAGCCCGGCACCCGCAGCTGGTTGGCGAAGAAGTCGGCGCGGACGGCGGGGAGCAGCGGCAGCACCCAGGCCACCACCAGCACCGCGCTCAGCGCCCAGCGCGCGCGCCAGCGCCACCGGGCCATGGCGCGGTCGACCGCCAGGCCGGCCAGCAGCGCGAGCCCCAGCACCAGCACGGGCCCGGCCTTGTTGGTCGTGCGGAAGGCCAGGAAGCCCGGCACGTGGTCGAAGGCCCACGCGATCGCGCGCCCGAACGGGGTCGGCGTGCCGCTGGGATACATGCCGACCATCGCGACCACACCGACCAGCACCAGCCCCCAGGCCAGCCACGCCCCCCGGGTGCGCGCGACCGCGACCCCGACGAGCGCCAGCACCGGAAGGGCGAACGTGGCGAGCACCAGCCAGGGGCTGGTGACGTAGTCGGTGGTGCCCGGCGAGAAGGGCCCCGACCGGTCGACGCCGTAGACCAGCCAGCCCCCGAGTCCGCGCATCACCTCGGCGTACGACGAGGTGGCGGCGACGGTCTCGGGCGACTCCGTGGTGCCGGCGACCGTCGACGCCGACGTGAACGCCAGCCCGGTGGCGACCATCCAGTAGAGCGAGACCACGACGCCGGCCACCAGCGCCGACCCGGTGCCCACGAGCAGCGTCCGCAGGTCGCGACCGAGCCGGAGACGCGCGTCGAGCCAGACGACCGGGAGCGCCAGCCCGACGAAGAGGTTGACCACTCCGCCGTTCATCCCGCCCATCGCGAAGAGCACCAGCCCGACCAGCGGCGCCGCGCGCCAGCCACCCGGCTCGAGGCACCGTCGGAACGCCAGCACCAGCCACGGCAGCAGGGCCATCGGCACCATGACGGGGGTGCTGCTGGCGCCGACCAGGGCATACGTCGTGGCGGCGTATCCCAGCGCCGCGGTCAGCCGCGCGGGGGCCGGCCACGCGCCGGGAAGGAGCCGGACGGCCACCCGGTCGGCGCCCCAGGCCGCGAGGGCGAAGAGCCCCAGCCGCCACAGCCGCATCGCCAGCCACGCGGGCGTCCCCACCGAGGTGACCAGCCACAGCACGAGCGCCGGCGGCAGGTAGCCGACGTCGTAGTTGGGCGCCCCGAGCGTGGTGCCCCCCGCCCAGCTGTGCCAGCACGTGGCGATCAGCCGGCCGGGGTCGAGATACAGGTCGGGCCGGGTGTCGACGAAGAGCACGCCCGCGTCGTGGAACAGGTAGGCGAAGCCGAGCACGACGCCGGCCAGCCCGAGCAGCAACCGTCCGCGGTGACGCTGGACCAGCCCGGCCAGGGAGGCGCGCGCCTGGTCAAGCACGACGGGGACGCTCCTTGTGGCTGTGGGCGAACGGCCACCGCACGGTACCCTATGGCCGCTCCGCGGCCGCATCGACCGCCCGCCCACCACGACGAAGGACCGACGGACATGTCGCAGGCCCACCCGGCGACGTTCGTCGTCACCGGGATGCCGCGCTCGGGCACCACCTACACCTCCGCCGTGCTCTGCCGACTCGGGCTGGACTGCGGCCACGAGGAGGTCTTCCACCCGCACACCACCGCGTTCGCCGGCTTCGGGCGATGGGACGGCGACGCGTCGTGGCTGGCGGTGCCGTTCCTGGACCAGCTCCCGCGGGAGGTCAGGGTCGTGCACCAGGTGCGCCACCCGCTGCGCGTCGCCGGCTCGCTGGTGGGCACGGAGTTCCTGGAGTCCCAGCCCTGGCTGGCCGTGCGTCGCGACGACGTCTGGGCCACCGCGAAGTGGCGAGCTCGGCGGGCGCTCGTGCGCCGGGGCCACCTCGACCACGTGACCGAGACGCCACGACCCACATCGGCGTTCGTGACCTTCCTGCGACGACAGCTCCCGCAGGTGTGGGACGAGCCCACGCCGATCGAGCGCGCCCTGCGGTTCTGGGTCGACTGGAACCGCCGGGTCCTCGACTCCAGCCGGGGGGCCGACGCGCTGCGGGTGCCGCTCGAGGCGTTCACGGCGGACACCGCCCGGGCGCTGGCGGCGTACGTCGGGCTGCCGGTCACCCCGGAGCAGGCGGCGCGGGCGGTGGCCAAGGTGCCCGCCACCCTCAACCAGCGCGCCCACACGTCGCTGACGTGGGCGAACGTACCCTGGGGTCGGGCCGCGGACGACGCCGCCGCCCTGGCCCAGGAGCTGGGCTACGACCCCACCGATCCCACACTCCCGCCCCGAGGTCTCGCCGCGTGAACGCCAACCGTCGTCCCGACGGACGACTGCTGACCTACCGCCCCGCCCTCGACGGGCTGCGGGCGATCTCGGTCCTCGGCGTGATGGCCTACCACGGCCTGGTCCCCTGGCTGCCCGGAGGCTTCCTCGGGGTCGACGTCTTCTTCGTCCTGTCGGGCTTCCTGATCACCTCGCTGCTGGTGCAGGAGTGGAAGCGCTGGCACCACATCGACCTGGTGACGTTCTGGGCGCACCGCGCCCGTCGGCTGCTGCCCGCGCTGCTGGTGGTCGTCGCGCTCACCTGCGTGGCCGCGTGGCGGCTCGAGCCCCCCGAGAAGCTCGCCACCGTGCGCGGCGACGCCCTGGCCACGCTGTTCTACGTCGCCAACTGGCGCTTCATCCTCAAGGACCAGTCCTACTTCGAGCAGTACGGCGACCCGTCGCCGTTCCGGCACATGTGGTCGCTGGGCATCGAGGAGCAGTACTACCTGCTCTTCCCGCTGATCCTCCTGGGTCTGCTGACGGTGCTGCGCCGGCAGCGCCGGGCGCTGTGGCTGCTGCTGGCGCTGGGGGCGCTCGGCTCGGCCGCGCTGATGGCCGTGCAGTTCGACCCGGCCGGCGACCCGTCCCGGATCTACTACGGCACCGACACCCGCGCCCAGGAGCTCCTGGTCGGCGCGACCGCGGCGATGCTGGTGCAGCTGCCGCCCCGGCTGCTGCGCGACCGCGCCGTCCCCCGCGTGGTCTGGGAGGCGATGGCGCTGCTCGGGATGGCCGCCGTCGTCGGCGCGATGCTGGTCGCACACGACACCGATCCGTGGCTCTACCGCGGGGGCTTCCTCGGACTGTCGGTGCTGACCGCACTGCTGATCGTGGTCGCCGGGCGCGGCGAGCCCACGCTCGTCACCTGGGTGCTCGGCCAGCGACCGCTGGTGGCGATCGGCGTGATCTCCTACGGCCTCTACCTGTGGCACTGGCCGGTCGACGTCTTCCTCAGCCCGTTCCGCACCGGGCTCGACGGCAACACGCTGCTGGCGCTGCGCACGGGGGTCGCGCTCGCGGGCGCGCTGGCGTCGTACTTCCTGCTCGAGCGGCCGATCCGCCGGGGCGCGATCGGACGGCTGGCCCGACTGCCGCGACGGGCAGCCGTCGTCGCGCCGCTGCCGGTCGCGGCCCTCGTGGTCCTGGCCGCGACCGCGTCGGCCGTGGCCCCGGCCGCCAGCCGGTGGTCGCTGCCGCCGAGTGCCCAGACCGGCGACAAGCCGCACCTCGCCGTGGTGGGTGACTCCGTCGCCGCCACGGTCGCCCAGGGCGTGACCGACGAGGTCAACGAGCGCTACCGCGTCACCGACCACTCCACGCTCGGGTGCGGCCTCGGGCCCAAACAGCTGGCCGTCGGCGGCCGCACGGGGCCGGAGTACGCCCAGTGCGACGAGTCGGTGACCGAGATCGGCGACGCTCTGGACCAGGACCCGGCCGACGCGACGGTGATGTTCTTCGGCGCCTGGGAGACCGTCGACCACGTGGTCGACGACAAGACGCTCAAGGTCGGGTCGCAGCGCTACGCCCGCTACCTCGAGGCCCTGCTGGACGACGAGATCGCCGCGGTGGCCCCCGACGACCAGCCGGTGCTCATCGCCAACGTCCCGTGCTACCACGACACCTCGGTGACAGGCGACCTCGCCGACATCGCCCACGCGCGCAACTCCGAGGACCGGCAGGCGGCCGTCAACGCCGTCCTCACCGAGGTCAAGGCCCAGCACGACAACGTGACCGTGCTCGACCTCCGCACGTTCCTGTGCTCGGGCCCCGACGGCGGGGAGGACCTCGACGTCCGCTACGACGGGGTGCACTTCACCCCCGAGGGCGCCGACACGCTCTGGACCTGGATGCTGCCGCAGGTGGACCAGGCGCTCGAGGCCAGCGGCGGACCCGTCGACTCGGGCGGCGTCGTCAGGGCCATGCTGCTGGGCGACTCGGTGCCCTACGGCCTCATCGCCGACTACCCGGCCGACGCCCGCGGCGACCTGGTGCCTCTCGACGGCACCAAGCTCGGCTGCGGCCTCCTGCCGGAGGCCACCTTCGTCGACGGTCACGTCTCCTCCGACCAGCCCGACGACTGTGCCGCCCACGCGGACGAGCTGGACGCCCGCGTGGACTCCCTCCAGCCCGACGTCGGCGTCGTCTTCCTCGGGATCGGCGAGCAGTTCGACCGCGAGGTCGGCGACACCGTGGTCCCCTTCAAGTCCGAGGAGTACGCCGCCTGGCTGCGCGACCAGGTCGAGTCGCGCCTCTCGCTGTTCTCCTCGCGCGGCATCCCCGTGGCCCTGGTCAACATCCCCTGCCACCGGGTGCCGGACATCGGCCTGGCGCCGCAGCCGAAGGTGATCAACGACGAGGAGCGGATCGCGTGGACCAACGCGATCGCGGCCGACATCGTCGCCGGGCACCCCGAGGTGCAGCTGCTCGACCTGCACGGGTTCCTGTGCCAGGACGGCTACCAGAACGAGGTCGACGACCTCACGCTGCGCTACGACGGGATGCACTTCACCCCCGACGGTGCCGCCTACGTCTGGCGCTGGCTGGTGCCGCAGCTGTCAGAGGCGGCACGACAGCCGTCGTGACGGCCGAGGCACCCGGATGGAGGCTCAGTCGTCGTCGTCGGCCCGGGCGTCCGAGCCCCGCGCCAGGTCCTCGCGCCGCGTGGTGCCGAACGTCATGATCCCGCCGATCCCGACGATGAGCGCCGCGGCCCCGACACCGACGGTTTGCGCGAGACGCATATCGTTTGCCTGGCCGCACAGCCCCCGCACGAAGTCGGTCGGGGGCGGGTTGAGCACCGTGCCGCAGTCGACGGCCTTGCTCGTAGGGTCGGAACGGCTGATCGGCGAGAGCATCAGGAAGGCCATGAACACCACCAGGAGCAGCGCGACGAGCACCGACAGCTTGGCGCCCGTCGTCATGGCCACCACGGCGCGTCTCTCCTGCGGCCGCGCGTCGGTCGCCGGCTCGTCGTACTCAGACATCTCGCTCCTTCGGATCCGGCCGCTCGGGCCGCACGGTGAGCCCATTGTGTCCCACGCCTGACGACCGCACGCCCGGCCCCGGGGGCCGCGTGTCGCCGGCCGCCCCTGCGGAGGCGGTGGAGCGGCCCGACTCCACGACGTCGATGGTGAGGGGCAGTGGCCCGATCGCCGTCGCGCTGGGCGTGATGAGCGTGGCGACCTACGGCTTCACGGTGCTGGCGGCTCGGATGCTCGGGCCGCGTCCCTACGGCGCGCTGGCGGCGCTGATGGCCACCCTCCTGATGATCGGGGTGCTGCAGCTGGGACTGCAGGCCACGGCCGCTCGCCGGATCTCCGCTGCGCCGGGTCACGTCGCGCAGATCGAGTCGGCGGTGCTCACGGTGAGCTACCGGTCCGCGCTGGGGCTCGGGCTGGTCCTGGTGCTGCTCGCGCCCGCGCTCGACGCGCTGCTGCGCCTGGACAGCCTGCCGACGGCGGCACTCGTCGGGCTCGCGGCCGTGCCGATGACGATCATGGGCGGCCAGGCCGGCATCCTCCAGG
>CAZQCA010000054.1:0-16041 GCA_964591845.1 uncultured Nocardioides sp. | reverse complement strand
GGCCGGCCTCGATCCGCTTGGCGAGCTCGACCTCCATCTCGGCGTTGAGCAGCGGGACCTTGCCGATCTGCTTGAGGTAGTCCTTGACCGGGTCGGCGGTCGCGCCGGCCACCATCACCTGCTGCTCGGGCTCGCCCGTGTCGTCGGCGTCGGACACCACGAAGGCCTGGCGCTCGTCCTCGACGATCGTCGGGTCGCTGGCGACGTCCTGCTCGAACTGCTCGTCGTCGATGTCGGGCAGCACCTTCTTGCCATCGGGCCCGACGGCGGCAGGCGCGGCGTCGGCGAGCTCGACCTCGAGGTCGACCGGCGTCGACGCGGCGGCGGCGGCCTTGGCCGCAGGGGCCTTCGCGGTCGCCCTGGCGGCGGCCTTCGTCGGCGCCGCCTTGGCGGCCGTCTTGGCGGGCGCCGCCTTCGCCGGGGGCTTGGCGGCGGTCTTGGCCGGCGCCGCCTTCGCGGCCGTCTCGGACGCAGCAGCCTTCGCCGGCGCCGCGGCGGACCTGCTCGCCGGCTTGGCGGCCGCCTTGGTGGCGGGAGCCTTCTTGGCCGGCGCCTTCGCGGTCATGGCCGTGGCCTTGGCGGGTGCGGCCTTCTTGGTGGTCGCGGCCGCGGCCCTCGTCGTTCCCGGACTCACCTCGATCGTCGCTCCGAGACCCTCCAGGCGGGCCACCAGGGGCGTCAGCTGGTGGGTGGCCAGGCCGGCCTCATCGGCGGCGCGACGCACCCGCTCCGGGGAGAGGGGGCCTCGGCGGCCGGCCCTGACCAGGGCCTCGAGGACGGGATGTGCGAGCACATCGGCAGGAAGCGACGTACGTGGCTTCGAGGACACGAACACCTCTCGTCAAACGGCACGGGGGCGCGGCAAAGCCCGGTGGTGTCAAGCCGCGAGGACATTCTGCCATGCCCCCGGTGATGGTCTGACATCGCCGGGAGACGCCGGCCGGCGGGTGGCTCAGGCCTGCGGAGCCGACGCCTTCGCGGCGGCCTTCATCTGCTTCTTGTGGTCGCGCACCTTCTGCAGCGAGGCCGGGTCGACGACGTCGGCCACCGACCGGAAGCCGGGTTCGGCGTAGGCCCCCGCGACCTGCTCCCAGCCGTCCGGGCGCACCTCGAGCTGCTTGGCGAGCAGGGCCACGAAGATCTGCGCCTTCTGCCTGCCGAAGCCCGGGAGGGCGGTGAGCCGACGCATCAGCTCCTGACCGGTGGCGGCGCCCTGCCAGAGGCGCGCGGCGTCGCCGTCGTACTCGTCGACCACGATCGACGCCAGCGTCTGCAGGCGGGCGGCCATCGACCCCGGGAACCGGTGGATGGCCGGCGGGACCGAGCAGAGGGAGGCGAACTCCTGCGGGTCGGCCTCCGCGACCCGGCGGGGGTCCAGCGTGCCGAACCGGTCGATCACCTTGGCGGGACCGCGGAACGCGTGCTCCATGGGGTACTGCTGATCGAGCATCATCCCGACCAGCAGCGCGAACGGATCGTCGGTCAGGACCTGGTCGGCGGCCGCGTCGCCGGTGATGTGGATCGCCATGGGGGCCATTGTGCCCGCCCCGACTAGCCTGCGCTCATGCGCGCGGTGTTCCCCTGGCTGGTGGGCGGGATGACCCTGGTCGCCCTGTGGCCTGCGCTCTGCGTGTCGTCGGAGGGCGGCGACGAGTCCTGCCAGAGCGCCCTCTTCCTTCCGCTCCCCTGGGGCCGCTACACCGACACGCTGGGGTTCGTGGTCGCGATCGGCGCGGCGCTGCTGGCCTCCCTCACCGTACGCCGTCTGCTGCGCCGGCTGTGAGGCGGCGAGCCCCGCTCAGCCGTCGGCCTTGACGGCGAGCACCGGGCAGTGCGCGTCGAGCAGCACCCGCTGGGCGTTGCTGCCGAGGATCAGCTTGCCGACGGGTGAGCGGCGGCGCAGCCCGATCACGATCAGGTCGGCTTCGCTCGCCTCCGCGATGCTGATGAGGTCCTCCGCGGGCTCGAAGCCGCGCACCATGTGCCGGACCTCGTGCTCCAGCCCGGAGTCGTCGAGCTCGGCGTTGACCTTGGCCAGCACCGCCTCGGCGTTGCGGGAGGCCTCGTCGTCGAAGCCCTCTCCGCCGCGGTGGGAGCTGACCACCACGAGCCTGCTGCCCCGCAGCTTCGCCTCGGCGATGCCGCGCTGGAGGGCGGCCTCACCCTCCGGCTTGTCGACGTATCCGACGACCACGGTCCCCATTGACCCTCCTCCTCGATGGTCGGCCCGCGCGGCCCACCTTCGCACCGTATCGGACCACGCTCGGCGGCGGGGAGCCTGTGGACGGTGCCGACGCGCGGGGCCCCTCGTGGGCCAGGCTCGGCAGGTGCCCGGCCTCCGCGAACCCGTCGACCCCCGCCTGGCCCGGTCGCTGCGCGCGGCGGCACTGGAGCTGCGCGACCGGCGGCGGGGCCGCAGTTTCCCCGCCGAGGTGTCGGTGGGCGGGCCGGGGCTGCCCCCACGGCTGCGACCGGTCTTCGAGGTCGACGCCGACGACCGACTCGACCTCACGCTGCGGACGGAGGTAGCCGCGGCACTGCTCGCGCTCGCCCGGCGCTCGGGCCTGGAGCCCGTGGCCTGGCTCGCGCGGCCCGGACCGCTCGCGTGGCACGACCAGGACGCCGCCTGGTGGCCGGCCCTCGCGGCGGCGTACGCCGAGGCGTCGGTGCCGCTGGTGGCGGTGGTCGTCACCAAGACCGGCTGGTACGACCCGCGCAGCGGTCTGCGCCGGGAGTGGCGACGCCTGCGCTACCGCTCGGCGGCGCGGCCGGACTGGGGCACGTCCCCCGGCGCCTGACGGCGCGGGGCCTCACTCCCAGGTGTGCACCGGCTCGTTGGTGTGCATGTGAGCGCGGTACTCCTCCAGCGTCGCCCGGAGCGCGTCGTAGCGGTCGAGGTCGGCGCGCGCAGCCATCTTGTCGACGAACCACTCGGCGCCGTTGATCCCGGTGAGGCACCGCTGCTCGATGATGCCGAGCAGCCGCTCCCGCTCGTCAGCCGCCACTCCCCAGGCCTCCAGACCGGCGTGGGCCATCGGCAGCAGCCGCCGCAGCACCAGCTCGGTGGCCCGCACCTGGCCGATCCCGGGCCAGTAGAGCTGCGCGTCGATGCCTCGCTGGGCGGCGACGTGGAAGTTCTCCTCCGCGGCGCCGAAGGACATCTGCGTCCACAGCGGCCGCTCGTTCTCGGCCAGCGCGCGCACCAGGCCGAAGTAGAAGGCGGCGTTGGCCATCAGGTCGGCGACGGTGGGCCCGGCGGCCAGGATGCGGTTCTCGACGCGCAGGTGAGGCACGCCGCTGGCGATGTCGTAGACCGGTCGGTTCCACCGATAGATCGTGCCGTTGTGCAGGCGGAGCTCGTGGAGCTGCGGCACGCCGCCCCCCTCGAGCACCGCCATCGGGTCCTCCTCGTCGGTGATCGGCAGCAGCGCCGGGAAGAAGCGGACGTTCTCCTCGAACAGGTCGAAGACCGAGGTGATCCAGCGCTCCCCGAACCACACCCGGGGCCGGACGCCCTGCACCTTGAGCTCCTCGCTGCGGGTGTCGGTGGCCTGCTCGAACAAGGGGATCCGGGTCTCGCGCCACAGCTGCTTGCCGAGCAGGTAGGGCGCGTTCGCGCCCAGCGCGATCTGGACGCCGGCGATCACCTGGGAGGCGTTCCAGTAGTCGGGGAAGTCCTCGGGCGAGGTCTGCACGTGGAACTGGGTGCTGGTGCAGGCCGCCTCGGGCAGGATCGAGTCGGCCGTGGTGTCCAGTCGCTCGTCACCGGCGATCGAGATCACGATGTCCTCGCCGCGGGCCTGGAGGATCTGGTCGCTGAGCAGGGAGTAGCGCGGGTTGGCGCTGATCGCGCTCGGCGCCATGTGGCCGGGCTGGAGCGTCGGCAGGATGCCGATCATCACCAGGTGGGCGCCGACCTCCGACGACTTGGCCTCGGCGTCGTTGAGGCTGTGTCGCAGACTCTCCTCGAACGTCGTCAGGCCTCGCTCGCGCAGCTTGGCCGGCTCGACGTTGATCTCGATGTTGAACTGGCCGAGCTCGGTCTGGAAGGCGGGGTCGGCGATCGCGGCCAGGGCCTCGGCGTTCTTGAGCGCGGGGTCGCCGTGCTCGTCGACGAGGTTGAGCTCGACCTCGAGGCCGGTCATCGGGTCGTCGGTGTCGAAGGCCGACTCCCTCAGCATCCGCTCGAACACGTCGAGGCAGCGCCGGACCTTCTCACGGTGCCGGGTGCGGTCGGCTCGGGAGAACTCCTGTGCGTCCACCTCTTCGCCCATGACGGCACCCTAGAGCCGTCAGGCAGGGTCGCGCACTCCGTCGCCCACGACGTCGTCCCAGCGCGACGGCGGCACCGCGTTGACGAGCAGCTCCGCCAGCCATCGCGCGTGCTCGTCGTCCGGCCGGTCCACCAGGCACCTCTCCACCGCGCACCAGGCCAGGGCGCCCTGGCCGCCCAGCCACGCGGCGAAGCCGAGCAGGACGGCCGGGCCCGCGGCCCACCCCGGCGGCGCGGCTCGCAGCACCCAGGTCCACAGCGCCACCAGCCGGTCGGCGGTGTCCCTGGTCTGCGCCAGCAGCAGCGGCGCCCACAGCGCCGGCCCGCGCAGGTCGCGCAGCAGCCGGGCGGTCGTCGCGTCGTCGGGAGGGGTCGCCGGGTCGGACGCGGCCATCGTCGCGAGCAGCCACGCCCGCTCCGCGGAACGCTGACGCCCGGGCACCCCCGCGGGCAGGGTGTCGACGAGCGGCTTGACGACCGCCACCCGGGCCCGGTCGGGCTCGAGGGAGGCGGCCAGCGCGCGACGCGACGACCAGGTGACCTGACCCGCCAGCACCGCCTCGGCCGTGAACCGGTGGTGCGCGACGTCGTAGGGGACCCCGGGACCGGGCTCGCCCTCGGCGCTGAAGCGGCGCCACCGCCGGCCGTCCACCAGCAGGAGGTCGACGACGTCCACGCCCGCGTCGAGGAACGACTCCAGCAGCTCCACCACCAGCCGCCGATCGGGCTGGGCGCGTGAGTAGACCAGGAGGGCCGCGCGACGGAGGTGGTGCCGCAGGACGGGAGCGAGCAACGCCCCCACCACGAGGTCGACGTCGGCGGGCGTGGCGGGCAGGTCGATGCGCCCATGGCAGGCCCCCGCGCCGAAGGTGAGCATCACGACCGACTCCTCCGGCTGGAACCCGAGCGCGACCGGGGTCAGCGCGATCAGGTCCTCGGGGCTGCGGGCCGTGAGCGTCGTGGGTTCCATGGCCGCTACCCTGCCGGGGCGTCGTACGCCGGGGCTGCTCGTCCGCGCCCCCTGTGGACGACCCGACGACGCGCCCCTCCTGTGGAGGGCAAGGGGCACGTCCCCGGCGCGGGGTACGGTCGGCGCGTGCGCGCGACGGCCTCGGTGCTGCATCTCGACCTCGACGCCTTCTTCGCGGCCGTCGAGCAGAGGGACAAGCCGTCGCTGCGCGGCAAGCCCGTGGTCGTGGGCGGGGTCGGCGGTCGCGGAGTGGTCGCGACCGCGTCCTACGAGGCGCGCCGCTACGGCGTCCGCTCGGCCATGTCGACGCGGGAGGCCCGCGCCCGCTGCCCCCATGCCGCCTTCCTGAGCGGCCGCTTCCACGCCTACCGCGAGACCAGCGAGGCCGTGATGCGGCTGTTGCGCGAGGTGTCACCCCTCGTGGAGCCGCTCTCGCTCGACGAGGCCTTCGTCGACCTCGAGCGGTCCTCGCTGCCCGATCACGAGGTCGCCACCGTGACGGCGTTCGCCGAGGAGCTGCGCGCACGGGTGCACAAGGCGACCGGCGGGCTCACCGCGTCGGTCGGCGTCGGCACCAGCAAGTTCATCGCCAAGGTCGCCAGCGACCTGGACAAGCCCGACGGGCTGGTCGTGGTGCCGCCCGGCACCGAGCTCGACCTGCTCCGGCCGATGCACGTGACCGTGATCCCGGGGGTCGGGCCCGCCACCGCCGAGCGGCTCCGTCGGGCGGGCATCCACTCCGTGGCCGACCTGGAGCTGATCAGCCTCGACGAGCTGGTCCGCCTCGTCGGGCGGGCCCACGGCCAGTCGCTGCACGCCCTGGCCCGGGCCCAGGACGACCGGCCGGTGATCCCCGAGCGGGAGACCAAGTCGGTGAGCGTCGAGGGCACCTACGACACCGACCTGACCGACCGCCGGCTGATGGAGGGGCTGCTGACCCGTCAGGCCGGGGAGGTGGCCACCAGGCTGCGCACGGCCGGGCTCTCGGGCCGCACGGTGACGATCAAGGTGCGGCTCCACGACTTCACCACGCTGAGCCGGTCCACCACGCTGCCCTCCCCCACCGACACGGCGGTCACCATCGCCCGGCTGGCGCGAGGGCTGCTGGCCGATCTCGACACGTCGGGCGGCGTCCGCCTGCTCGGGGTCGGCGTGTCGGGGTTGGCCGACTGGGTGCAGGAGCACCTGTTCGCCGACGACGTCGAGGCGGACGACCCGGCCACCGAGCTCCCGGCGACCGCCCGGCAGCACACCTGGGCACCCGGGATGGACGTGGTGCACGACGAGCTGGGGGACGGCTGGGTCTGGGGCTCGGGCCGCGGCGTCGTCACGGTGCGGTTCGAGACCCGCGACAGCCCGGCGGGGCCGGTGCGCTCGTTCAGCGTCGACGACCCGATGCTCCGGCGGGCATCGGTCGCCACGGAGTGAGTCGCACGACGTCACCCGGCCGCAGC
Source organism: uncultured Nocardioides sp. (assembly GCA_964591845.1). GTDB lineage: Bacteria > Actinomycetota > Actinomycetes > Propionibacteriales > Nocardioidaceae > Nocardioides. The sequence continues at coordinate 9,344 of CAZQCA010000054.1, read as the reverse complement.
TGTGCGCAGCGGGCGAGGTCGTCGGCCTCGACCACGGCGACCACCGGGTAGCCGCCGGTCGTCGGGTGGTCGGCCAGCATCACCACCGGCTGGCCGTCGTGCGGCACCTGGACGGCGCCGAGCACCAGCCCCTCACTGGGCAGCTCACGGCCGGTGGTGCGGGTGAGCGGCCGGCCGGAGAGCCGCAGGCCGACCCGGTTGGACGCCGGGAGCACGGCGTACTCCTGCTCCGTGAGGAGGGCCAGGGCCTCCGGCGCGAACCAGTCGGCACGCGGGCCCGGGCGCACCCGCAGCGGCCCGTCGGGCACGCCCAGCGGGGGTACGTCGACCGGCCGGGGTCGCCCGCCCCGGCCGACGGGGAGCACGGTGCCACCGGTGACCACCGGTGGGCCGACGAAGGCCAGGGTGTCGGTGGAGCGAGAGCCCAGCACCGGCGCGACGTCGATGCCACCGGCGACAGCCAGATAGCTGCGCACCCCCCGCAGGGCTGCGCCGACCACCAGCTCGGCGCCGGCCGCGACGCTGACCGGTTCGGCGAACGGCCGCGGACGTCCGTCCACCGTGACGACGCACGCCGCACCGGCGACCGCGACGGTCAGGGCCCGCTGCGCGCGCACGGCGAGGCCGGACATCGTGGTCTCGAGGACGGCGGCCGACACGTCGTTGCCGACCAGGCGGTTGGCCAGGTCGGCGGCCGGCGCGTCGAGCGCCCCGGCGGTCGGGACGCCGAGGTGGGCCCACCCCGGGCGGCCGCGGTCCTGGACCGTGACCAGGCCGTCGGCCCGCAGCACCAGCAGGCTCACCGGACCTCCACCAGTCGGACGCGCGTCCCCGGCGGCAGGAGCGCCGGAGACTCCCGCTCCGGCTCCCACAACCGGGCGTCGGTGCGCCCCAGCAGCCGCCACCCGCCCGGCGAGGCTGCCGGGTAGACGCCGGTCCAGACGTCGGCGACCGCCACGGATCCGGCCGGCACCCGGGGCCGCGGGGTCGCCCGTCGCGCAACGGCCAGCTCGGCGGGCAGGCCGGCCAGATAGGCGAAGCCCGGCGCGAAGCCGCAGAACGCGACGACGTGGTCCAGCGACGTGTGCGTCGCCACCGCCTCGGCGCGCGTCATCCCCCACTGCCGCGCCACGTCGTCGAGGTCCTCGCCGTCGTAGCGCACCGGCAGCTCGACCTTCGCCGCGAGGCCCTCGGGCAGGTCCGCCGAGGACCGCGCAGCCGTCGCCTCCCGCAGCAGCTCCTCGGCCCCGGCGAGGTCGGCGACGCCGGAGACCAGCAGGGTCGCCGCTCCCGGGACGACCTCGGTCGCGGGCAGTCGGGCCCGTGCCCAGGAGGCGAGGTCGTGCACGCGCCCGGTGTCGGCGGGCTCGCCCAGCTCGACGAGCAGCGCGTCGGCGCCGTACTGCCGGATCCTCACCGGCTCAGTATCCAGGGACGGACCGCCTCGCCCGGACGCGCGCGCTGTGCCACGATGGTGCCGAAATAGGGTGAGGGGCTCCAGATGGTATGAGCATCAGGAGCCCCTCGGCTTGACCGTTGCGGTGACGTCCCGGTCGATCGTGCCTCCGCTCCAGTCCCGCCTCCCCCGTCACCGGTTCGGCGCGGCGGGCGAACCCGCCGTGTGGACCTTCGCTTCCGCTCGACCCCCAGCCCCGCAAGCGGAACTGGTAGAGAGAGTTCTACGCCTCTCGTCGAGTCCCGCGCAAGAGGGATTTCCCAACTATTTCGGGCAATTTCGCGGTGTCGGCGTGTCGTCCACAGGAGGCGGGGGCTCGTCCACAGAACCGGCGGATCCATCCACAGATCGGCGTCCCGCCTGTGGAGAACTCACAGGCCACCTAGGACGTATCCGGCGGCCTCCAGGGCACGTCGCACCGCTCCGGCATGGGCCACGGCGCCGGGGTGGTCGCCGTGCACGCACACCGAGTCGACGCCGCCCGCCAGCGCCACCGCGCGCCGGGCGATCTCCTCGCCGTCGGTGAGGACCGCCCCCGGCCGGTCCCGGGGGACCAGCCGTCCGTCGGGCAGCGTGGCCCGGTCCGCGAACCCCTCGCGCCAGGTACGCCGGCCGGCCGCCGCGGCCAGCGCCAGCACCAGCGACCCCGGCAGCCCGAGCACCGGCAGGCTCCCGGACCCCGCCAGCACCGCCCGGGCCTGCTCCTCGTCGGCGCCGACCCGGTGATAGAGGGCGCCGTGGGGCTTGAGGTAGCGGACGGCAGTCCCTTCCGCCTCGGCGATCGCGGACAGGACGCCGACCTGATCGGCGACCTGGTCGCGCAGCGTCGCGAAGGGCACGTCCCGGGCCACACGCCCGAAGTGCTCCCGGTCGTCGTAGGACACCTGCGCGCCCACCGACACCCCACGCCGCGCGGCCTCCGCGCACACGGCGCGCATGACCGCCGCGGAGCCCGCGTGGAAGCCGCAGGCCACGTTGGCCGAGCTCACGACGGCCAACAGACCCTCGTCGTCGGTGACCTCCTCCCCCAGATCAGCGTTGAGGTCGATCGCGTGGCCCTCGGGGGGCGGCACGCGAGCATCGGGGAGAGTGGTCACGAGCGACATTGTCGTTGGCTACCCTCGCAGCATGCAGCCCCCCGTCGCCGCGCGCCGCGAGACCCGTCGTACCCACCACGGGCAGGCCCGCGTCGACCACTACGAGTGGCTGCGCGACAAGGACGACCCCGAGGTGATCGCCTATCTCGAGGCCGAGAACGCCTACACCGCCGAGCGCACCGAGCATCTGTCGGAGCTGCGGCAGGAGATCTTCGAGGAGATCAAGGGGCGCACCCTCGAGACCGACCTGTCGGTGCCACTGCGCAACCGCGGCCACTGGTACTACTCGCGCTCCTTCGAGGGCAAGGAGTACGGCGCGAGCTGCCGGGTGCCGGTGACCGACCCCGACAGCTGGCTGCCCCCCGTGCCCGACGAGGACTGCCGCCCCGACGAGCCGGCGCTGCCCGGCGAGGAGCTGCTGCTCGACCTCAACGAGCTCGCCGACGGCCTCGAGTTCTTCTCCTTGGGGGGTTCGTCGGTGAGCCCGGTCGGCAACCTGCTGGCCTACTCCGTCGACACCACCGGCGACGAGCGCTACACGGTGCGGGTCAAGGACCTCGACACCGCCGAGCTGCTGCCCGACGAGCTCACCGAGGTGATGGGCGGGGTGACCTGGAGCCGCGACGGGCAGGACCTCTACTACGCCACCGTGGACGACACCTGGCGTCCCGACCGCATCTGGCGCCACCGGCTCGGCACGGCACAGGGCGAGGACGAGCTGGTGTTCCACGAGACCGACGGACGCTTCTGGGCGGGTGTCGGGCGCAGTCGCACCGACCGGTTCCTGATGATCGCCTCGGGGTCCAAGACCACCACGGAGTACCGCTACCTCGACGCCGAGCGTCCCCAGGCGGGCTGGCAGGTCTTCAGCCCCCGGAGGGAGGGGCTGGAGTACTCCCTCGAGCACGCCGTGATCGACGGCCGGGACCTCTTCCTGGTGCTGCACAACGGCACCGGACCCGACTTCGAGCTGGGCACGGCGCCGCCGGCGCCGACCGACCCGGAGGACTGGCAGGCGCTGATCCCGCACGACCCGGCCGTGCGACTGGAGTCGGCCGACGCGTTCGCCGGGCACCTGGTCGTCCACCAGAGGAGCGAGGGGCTGACCCAGCTGCGCATCCTCGGGCTGGGCCCCGGCGGGGTCGCCGACGACCACCTCGTCGAGTTCGACCACGCCGTCTACACCGTCGGCAGCGGTGGCAACCCTGCCTTCGACCAGCCGGTCGTGCGACTGGGCTACACCACGCTGGCCGTCCCGGCCTCGGTCTACAGCTACGACGTGCGCACCCGCGACCTCACGCTGCTGCGGCGGACGCCCGTCCTGGGCGGCTACGACCCCGACGACTACGAGGAGCACCGGATCTGGGCCACCGCCGACGACGGCGAGCGGGTGCCGGTGTCGCTCGTGTGCCGGCGGGGCGCCCGTGACGACGGACCGATCCCGTTCCTCCTCTACGGCTACGGCGCCTATGAGATCTCGATCGACCCCTACTTCTCGGTCGCCCGGCTGTCACTGCTGGACCGCGGGGCCGGCTTCGCCATCGCCCACGTGCGCGGCGGCGGCGAGATGGGCCGGCGGTGGTACGACCAGGGCAAGCTGGAGCACAAGCACCACACCTTCGACGACTTCGTCGCCGCGGCCGAGCACCTGGTCGCGACCGGCTGGACGTCGCCCGACCGGCTGGTGTGCGAGGGCGGCAGCGCCGGCGGCCTGCTCGTCGGGGCCGCCGTCAACCAGGCACCCCACCTGTTCGCCGGCGTCGTGGCGGAGGTGCCCTTCGTCGACGCGCTCACCTCGATGCTCGACTCCTCGCTCCCGCTGACCGTGCCGGAGTACGAGGAGTGGGGCGACCCCGAGAGCGACCCGGTGGCCTACGCGCGGCTGCTCGGCTACGCGCCCTACGACAACGTCGCCGCGGTCGACTACCCGCCGATCCTCGCCGAGACGTCGCTCAACGACACCCGCGTGCTCTACGTCGAGCCCGCCAAGTGGGTCGCGCGGCTACGGGCCACGGCCGTCGGACGGCGCGACTTCCTCCTCCGCACCGAGATGGTGGCCGGCCACGCCGGCGTGTCCGGGCGCTACAAGTCATGGCACGACCGGGCGTTCTCCCTGGCGTGGATGCTCGACCGGATGGGCCTGGCCGATCGCGCCCCGGTGGCGATGGCGGAGGCCTGACCGGCCGTGGCCCGCCGCCCGCCCGTCCTGCTGGACCTCGACCGGACGCTGGTCGACGTCCAGTCGGCCACCGACTACGACTCCGCGTGGCGCGACGTCGTCGCCCTGCTCGGCCAGGACGCCGAGGACCTGGGACCCGACACCGGCTGGACGGCGGCCACCCGGGCCTGCATGGCCGTGCTCGGGCAGCTCCCCGCGAGCGACCGGTGGTACGCCGTCTCCGCCGCCGTGGCCGCCCACGAGCGCGCCGCGCTGCCCCGGTCGCAGGCCATGCCGGGGGTCGCGGCGTTCCTCGACGCGCTCCGCGGCCGTCCGCTGGCGGTCGTCACGCTGCTCCCGGCCGACGTGGCGGCCGAGGTCCTCGACCTGCACGACCTGGCCGTCGACGCGGTGGTGGGCCGCGATCCCCACGTGCGCCCCAAGCCCGCGGCCGACGGCCTCCACCGAGCCCTGGAGCTGCTCGGCGCCCCTCCCGAGGACGTCCTGATGATCGGCGACAGCGCCTGGGACGCGGCCGCGGCGCGGGAGGCGGGTCTCGGCTTCGTGGGCGTCCACGCTCCCGCCTCGGAGTTCAGCGCGTTCCCCGACGTGCCGGTGGCCGCGAGCCTGGCGGGAGCCCTCCCCCATCTCCTGGCGCCGCCGGCGACTCCTCGGCCTCACTGAGAACTCCCTGAGAGTTGTCTCCGGTGGCAACTTCCCGGGCGTGTCGCACGTCTGGGTGGGTACAGGCAGCACAGCCGAGGATCGGGAACACCGCCTCCTCGCGCGGTGTTGAACAGGCTGTGAGCCGGCAGCCGCATCACCGGCTCACGCGAGGAGGAGGACCGCCACCATGGCAACCCGCACGGCAACCCCCGGGCGTGAGATCGAGGGACGCGACAGCGTCGGCCTCTATCTCGACGAGATCGCCCGCAACCCCCTGCTGGACGCCGCCCTCGAAGTCGAGCTCTCCAAGGCCATCGAGGCCGGCCTGATGGCCGAGGCGCTGCTGGCCGAGGACCGCGTCGGCCGCAAGAAGGGCGGAGCCCCCGGCTACGCCACCCGCGACGAGCTCGAGTGGCTCGCCGAGGAGGGCCGCAAGGCCGTCGACACGTTCATCACCGCCAACCTGCGGCTCGTCGTCTCGATCGCCCGCAAGTACGGCCGCGCCCAGATGCCGATGCTCGACCTGATCCAGGAGGGCAACACCGGCCTGATCCGGGCCGTGGAGAAGTTCGACTACACCAAGGGCTACAAGTTCTCGACCTACGCCACCTGGTGGGTCCGCCAGGCGATCACCCGCGGCATCGCGCAGCAGGCCCGTGTGGTCAGGCTGCCCGTGCACGTGGTCGAGGAGCTCAACCAGGTCGGCGGTGCGCGACGTACCCTCGAGCGCCAGCTCGGACGCGACCCCGAGCCCGCCGAGATCGCTCGCGAGCTCGGCATGGACGTCGACCGGGTCCTCGACCTGATGTCGTGGGGACGCGAGCACGTCAGCCTGGACACTCCGGTCGACGAGGACGGCGACACCTCGCTCGGCGACCTGATGGCGCAGGAGACCTCACCCGGACCCGACCTCGAGGTGCTCGACGTCGAGGCGCGAGCCCGGCTGGACGAGCTGGTCGAGCAGCTCGACGAGCGGGCCGCCGACATCATCCGGTCGCGCTACGGGCTGCTCGACGGCCGCCAGCACAAGCTGGCCGACATCGGCGCCCGCCACGGCATCTCGGCCGAGCGGGTCCGTCAGCTCGAGCGCGAGGCGCTCGCCAAGCTCCGGCGCTTCGCCGACCCCGACCTGGCCGCCTGACGAGACGGCCGGGGCCCTCACGACGTGAGGGCGACGACGACCTCCGCCACCCGCCGGCGGAGGTCGTCCCATGTCCCGGTGTTGTCGATGACGTACGACGCCGCCGCGAGCCGCTGCTCGCGGGTCGCCTGCGCCGCCACGCGCGCCTGCGCCTCCTCGCGGGTCATCCCGCGCAGCGAGGTCATCCGCTCCAGCTGGGTCTCGACGGGCACGTCGACCACCACCACCGCGTCGAAGTCGCCCACCTGCCCCGTCTCAACCAGCAGCGGGATGTCGTGGACCACGAGCGCGCCGGCCGGAGCCCCGGCCTCCAGCTCCGCCGCTCGAGCACGCACCCGCGGATGGATGATCGCCTCGAGCCGCTGCCGGGCGTCCGGGTCGGCGAACACCAGCGCCCCGAGAGCCGGGCGGTTGAGCTCCCCGTCGCCACCGACGACCCCCTCGCCGAACGCATCGACCACCTCGGCGAAGCCGGGCGTGCCCGCGGCCACCACCTCGCGGGCCAGCAGGTCCGCGTCGATCACGACCGCACCGAGCTCGGCGAGGAGCGCGGCGACGCTGCTCTTGCCCGAGGCGACTCCTCCGGTGAGCCCCACCCGCACCCGAACCGCCTCTCAGCCCTGGCCGCCGTCGGGGTCGGTCCCCGGGTCCTCGTCCTCCGCACGCCGCTCGGCGTCGCGCTCCGCCCGGTAGCGACGACGCTGCTCCTCGGCGCGCGCTCGCACCTGGCGCAGGAAGTCCTCGTCTGCCTCCGGGCTGGAGGCGGTGGCGCGTCCGGGTCGGTCGTACTCCGGGAACGCCGGCGCCGGCCTCTCGTACGCCGACCGTGCGGGACGGGCCGCCTGCGGGCGGCCCGCCACCAGCCAGACGAGCGAGCCGGCGAGCGGGAAGAGCAGCACGACCACGAACCACCCGAGCTTGGGCAGCCCGCGCACCTCGTCGTCGCGCGAGCCCAGCACGTCGACCAGGCAGTAGACCCACAGGGCGAAGACGACGACCCCGACCAGCAGCTCGATCTTCAGCACGGGGCCATTCTCACCCGACGAGCGACGCGTGGGGCCACAACGCGGCGATGACGTCGGCCCCGACACGCGTCGCAGCGGCCGCATAGGCCTCCGAGTAGTGGTCGGCGACCTTCGCGGCGGTCGCCGTCGACAGCTCCTCGGTCTTGGGCGAGCTGTTGACGCGGCGCTCGAGATCGGCCGGTGGGGGGCCGATGCCGATCCGCTCGCAGACGCGGTCGAGGGTGTCGTCGCGGAAGAGACGCTCGTAGAGCTCGACGGTCACCTCGTCGTCCTCGAAGACCTCGTCGAGCACGGCCAGGGTGTCGTGGTAGCGGGTGCGCACCTCGTGGAAGGGGTGCGCGTAGGTCGCGAGCACGCGCTGCTCCACGGTCTCGGTCGCGGCCGCCTCGGGGTGGTTGCGGTGGTACATCCGCTCCGCCGACCAGATCCGCTCGACCGGGTCGCGCAGCAGGAACACCACGTGCACCCCGATCCCCCGGGTCGCCAGCTCCGCCTTGACCGAGGCGAACCGCTCGGTCGAGAGGCCGGCGTACGACGGCGTGAAGTCGGTGGCCGCGCGGATGCCGTCGGGGGCGAGCAGACCGCCGAAGTAGTCATAGTACGCCGCCGGGTCGGCGTAGAAGACGGCGCGCTGGAGCGCCCCGGCGTCACCGGCACGGGAAGCCCCGCGGCGGGCGCGGGCCAGCGCCCGCTCGGCCTTGGCCAGCATCGTCTCGCGCAGCCCGGCCGCGGCCTCGAGGTCGAGGACGTCGAAGAGGTGGTACTCCTTCAGGCATCCCTCGGCCACCTCCGGTGACCGCGCCAGGTGGTCGGCCAGCCACGAGGTGCCCGCCTTCTGTGCGCCGACGCCGAGCACGAGGGTCTTCACGGGCTCAGCCTAGGCACTCGCATGCCACAGCCCCGCGCCAGACGGTGCTGGCGCGGGGCTGTGTGGTGCTGCTGTCAGCCGACGGTCGCGGCGGTCGCGAGGGCGAACGCGCTCAGGAGGCGCCTCCGGTGAGCTTCTCGCGGAGCGCCTGCAGGGCCTCGTCGGAGGCCAGCGAGCCGCCGGTCTGCTCGGGAGCCTCCTCGCCGCTGGAGTACGACGTCGCCTCGCCGGCCTCGACCTCGGCGGCCGCGGCCTCCTTCTGCTGCTTGACGTGGGCCTCCCAGCGGGCGTGCGCCTGGGCGTACTGCTCCTCCCAGGCCGCGCGCTGCTCGTCGTAGCCCTCGAGCCACTCGCCCGTCTCGGGGTCGAAGCCGTCGGGGTAGACGTAGTTGCCCTGCTCGTCGTAGGTGGCGGTCATGCCGTAGAGCGTGGGGTCGAACTCCTCCGCGTCGCTGGCCGCCGCGGTCTCGTTGGCCTGCTTGAGGGAGAGCGAGATCCGGCGCCGCTCGAGGTCGATGTCGATGATCTTGACCATCACCGAGTCGTTGACCTGGACGACCTGCTCGGGGATCTCCACGTGGCGCTCGGCCAGCTCGGAGATGTGCACGAGGCCCTCGATGCCCTCCTCGACCCGCACGAACGAGCCGAACGGCACCAGCTTGGTGACCTTGCCCGGCACGATCTGGCCGATCTGGTGGGTGCGGGCGAAGTGCTGCCAGGGGTCCTCCTGGGTCGCCTTCAGCGACAGGGAGACCCGCTCCCGGTCCATGTCGACGTCGAGCACCTCGACGGTGACCTCGTCACCGACGGCGACGACCTCGCTCGGGTGGTCGATGTGCTTCCAGGACAGCTCCGAGACGTGCACCAGGCCGTCGACGCCGCCGAGGTCGACGAACGCGCCGAAGTTGACGATCGAGGAGACGACGCCCTTGC
>CAZQCA010000053.1:0-16296 GCA_964591845.1 uncultured Nocardioides sp. | reverse complement strand
GACGTCCCCAGCGGCACCATGGTCGACTCGACAGCCATGCACCCCAGCCTAGGAGGAGATGACCGAGCCGGGAGCACCAGGTGCGCGCCGGGGACGCCCGCCCCGGGGGGGTGGGGTCGCGGGAGCAGCGCCGCGGAGGCGTCAGTGCTCGATGCGCTTGTGGGAGTCGCGGTTCTCCCGGTTCTTCACGTGGTCGAAGCCCTTGCCGCCGTCGAGCGCGTCGGTGCCCTTGCCGCCGTCGAGCCAGTCGTCGCCGTCGTCGCCGTCGACCCGGTCGCGGCCGGGGTTGCCGTTGACCACGTCGGTCCCGTCGCCGCCCTTGACGCAGTCGTTCCCGAGGGCGCCGAAGAGCCGGTCGCGACCCGGCCCGCCGAGGATGACGTCATCGCCCTCCGCGCCGTCGATCCGGTCGTTGCCACCGAGGCCCTTGATCAGGTCCGGACCGGGAGTCCCGACGAGGTGGTCGTCGCTCGACGTCCCCAGGATGACGTTGAGGCCGGCCGGGGAGCAGTCGGCGGTCGCCGCCGTGCCCGCCGCGGTGGCGGGCAGCGCGAGGGCGCCGGCGCTCAGGACGGCGGCGGCCGCGAGGCCCGCGAAGCGGGTGGGTCGCACGTGAGTGATGGTGGTGATGAGGTGGTGCATGGTCCTTCTCCTTGGATGAGTCGGCCGGGGTGGCCGCCGGGGGAGGGCGGTGGTCGCGAGGTGCGACGGTGCCGACGATGCTCGAGCGGCATCAGCGTGGGATCAGAACGGCCCTGTCGCGGCCCGTCAGCCGCTGCCTCGGGGGCGGGGCACCAGCTCTGCAGGGTCGGGGGGCGGTGCGTCGACGGTGGTCATCGCCTCGGTCCAGCGGTCGAACGCCCGTCGCGCCTCGCCGTGCCGGCCGGCACGGACCAGCGTGCGGACCAGCCCACGGTGCACGCGTTCGTCGTAGGGGTCGACGGCGAGCAGGCGGACCAGGATCGCGCTGGCGTCGTTGCTGCGGCCCTGCTTGGTGGCGACGGTGGCGAGGTGGCGCAGGGATCGCAGCCAGGCCGCCCGCGTCTCCTCGCGCAAGGCCACCGCCCAGTCCTCGGCCACCCAACCCTCGAAGGGGTCGTCCTCGAACGGCTCCCCCTTGAAGCGGGCGTCGACGCCGGCCAGCACCTCGCTCGCCGTCTCGAGCTCCTCCCCGGCGAGGAGATCGGCTCCGTGCTCCGCGTCGGCGAGCAGCTCCACCGCGTCGATCCCGACCCGCCGCAGGTCGAGCCACAGGCCGCGGGAGTCGGAGGCGACGTAGCGGTCCGGGGGCCACGCCTTGCCCGGGTCGAGCACGCCGCGGACGGTGGTCAGCAGCACCGAGAGGCGGTGTGAGGTCTTCACCGGGTCGTCGTCGGGCCACAGCACCTCGCACAGCTCGCTGCGGCTCACCGGGCGTCCGCGGCGCGCCGCCAGCACCTTGACCAACGTGCGCGCCTGGCGTGACCGCCACGCCTGCAGGGCGACCGGGGTGCCGCCCACGCTCACCTCGAAGCGCCCCAGCAGCGACACCGTGATCTCCTGGCCCACCGGGTCGTCGACCAGGCTGCGTCCGTGGATGCGGGTGATCCCGAGGCGTTGCAGTCGCTGAGCGGCCTGCCGCCCGTGCGCCCGGGCCTCCCGGTCGGCGCCCTCGAGCCGGCCGAGGAGCACCTCCAGCCGTGCCGCGTCGGGCTCGGCGCCGCCGCCCCGCCAGATCGAGAGCGCCTCGTCGAGCGCCGCCCGCGCCGGAACCGGGTCGGGCTCGGTCTCCGCGGTCAGCTCGAGGGCGTCGGCGAGGAGGTCCAGCGCCTGGTGGTCGCGCGCTGCGGCCACAGCCCTGGACGCGTGCTCGGCCGCGACCTCGCGGGCCCCGGTCGCAAGCTCGACCCAGCCGAGCGCGATGAAGGCGTACGGCGCCAGCGACTCCGGCGCGACCTCGAGCGCCTCCTCGGCCGCGGTCCTGGCCTCGGCGGGGCTGTCCGCGACGATCAGGCGGGCCAGGCCCGCCAGCGCCGGCACCAGGACCTGGAGCTCACGGGAGCCGCGCGACAGCGAGATCGCCTCCTGGTAGGCGGCCCGCCCCTGCTCGCGCCGGCCCAGGGCGCGATGCACGTCACCGAGGCCGCACAGGCTGGCCGCCCCACGGCTGGGTCCCGTCCGCTGACTGACGGCCGCGATCCGGCGCAGGTGCCACCGCGCCTCGTCGTACTCGCCGGTGCGGGTGAGCGCCTCGGCGAGGTTGTGCAGTGCCGCGATCAGGGCACCCATCGGCCGGACCAGCTCGGTCGCGCGGACGGCCTCGCGGCCGACCGTCACGGCCTCGTCGCAGCGCACGGCCGCCAGCAGGGCGTAGGTCTGGTTGCCCAGGATGCGGGCGAGCGCGACCGCATCCCCGCCCTGCCGGGCCGCGGAGAGGGCGAGCTGGAGGTGCGCGGCCTTGCGGGAGCCCGCGCTCGTCTTCGCGATGGCCTGGTGCGCAGCGGCCAGGTCGCGGGGCTCCCCGGCGGCCTCGGCGAGGCGCAGAGCCTCCGCAGCCAGTGAGCGTGCCTGGTCGTCGTCGCCGAGCATCGAGGCGACGTTGGCGCTCAGAGCGCGCCACTGCACGCCGTCGCCCTCGTCGGGCATGCTCGCCGGCGGCACGCGATCGAGGACGGTGCGCGCCAGCGTCAGGTCTCCCTGGCTGAAGTGGACGGCGGCGACACGCACCGCCATCCCCGCGTCCCACCCCTCCTGGTCGGCGGCGGCGATGAGCGGTGCCATCGCGCCGAGCGCCGCATAGCTCTCGCCGCGGGTGTTGAGCGCCTCGCCGAGCGTGCGGCGTACGCCGGGATCGAGGTCGCGCGGCGGTGGGCCGGCGCCGCACACCAGCCGGACGATCCCGGCGGCGTCGCCGTTCGCCACCATCTGGGTGCCTCGCGCGGCCAGCAGCGACCGCGCTCGGGCCTCGTCGCCGGCACGGGTGTAGGCCGCCGCCGCGGCGAAGGGTGCGTCGTGCTCGTCGTACCACCGCGCCGCGCGCTCCCACAGGTCCGGTGGGGTCGCGGCCGCGGCCGCGGCGGCCAGCACGGGCACCGGCTGGTGTCCGGAGCGGCCCAGCAGGCGGTCCCGGGGATGGGGCGCCAGCAGGCCGAGCGCCACGAGCAGCCCATAGGTGGCCGCGCCCGACTCCTCACCCGACTCCGCGTCCTCCGGCAGGCCCCGGACCGCGGTCACGAGGTCGGGGGTCACGAGATCCAGATCGGCGATGGTCGAGAGCATCGAGCGCGCGCCGGCGGGCAGGCCGTCCAGCACGTCGTGCTCCAGCCAGGCCATGGCGGTCGATCCCGGGCGGGCCAGCTCGGTGAGCAGGTCGTCCGACGGGAGGCGGGCGACGACGTCGGCCGCGAGATGGACCAGCGTCGGCCAGCCGCAGGTGAGCGCATGGACCCGGGAGGGCACCTCGGGGTCGGTGACGGCGTACTCCTCGGCGAGGACCGCGGCGATCTCCTGCGGGGTCAGCGAGAGGTCGGCGGGGCCCCGCTCGCGCACCGGGCCCGGCAGCAGTGCCCGGACGTCCGCATCCAGCGGACGGCGCGAGGTGAGGACCAGCGGCTCGTCGGCGGTCCGCTCGGCCAGGGCCGCGCGGACCAGGGCTGCCTGCTCGGACGACGGAAGGGCGTGCAGGTCCTCGAGGACCCTGCCTCCGGCCTGCGTCTCCGACTCCGCCCAGGAGCTCTTGCCGTAGCCCGCCGCCGCGACGACCACCGACACGGTCGACGCGCGCGGACGGCTGTGGACGGTCATGCCGACGCGTCCAGGCCGGGGGGTAACCGGCGAGTCATGATCCCTCAGGATCGCGGACGTCCGGTCCAGATACAACCAGGAGCGATACGACCGAACACGAATTGCCGGTGTTGGCCGCGGACGGGCCCCGGGGTGGGGCCGAGACCCGCCCGCGGGTCTGGGGGTCGCGTCAGGCGGTCAGCCGAGCGACATGCGGGGCTCGCCCGCGACCAGGCCGGTGCCGGCGACCGTGCAGGCGCCGCTACGCGGGACGCCGTTGTTCCAGGCCTGGCGCAGGCAGGAGCGCAGCGCCAGCTGGCCCCAGTAGTTGGGGTGCAGCGACTCCTGGACGTAGTAGCTCGACGTGGCCGTCGACACCGTGCGGATCTGGTTGACCCACTCGGTCTGGTCGACCGCTCCGGTCTGGGTCCAGGAGGTGAGTCCCCTCTCCTCATAGAGCCCGACGCTGCTCTCGCAGAGCCGGCGGCCCTGGAAGGCGGCGGTCAGGTCGAGGCTCCGGGCGTTGCTGATGCCCGAGTCGCTCAGCGCGCCGGCCACGGTCGAGTTGATCGTCGCGAGCGCGGAGCCGTTGGCCCAGTCGGCGTCGGCGTTCCAGAAGCCGCAGCCCCCGGTGTTCTGCCGGGTGTAGCCGCTCTGGGAGTACCGGAAGCCGGCCCCCGCGGGCACGGGGGAGGGGTAGTTCTGGACGACCAGGGTCCAGGCGCTGTCGGCGTACCCCGCGTTGCGCATCGCCGTGCGGACGTTGAGCAGGCCCGTCTTGATGGCCGCACGCTGCGTCGCGATGTTGGCCGGGGTGAAGTTCGCGGTGACCGAGGAGTCGTCGTTGCAGTAGTCCTTGGCCCACGAGGGCGAGAGCAGGAAGTCCTGGACGCAGGACTGGATGATGCCCGCGAAGTTGAAGTTGTTGCCGCCGACCGACACCACGACGAGCCGCACGTTGTGGCTGCTCGCGAACGACTGGAGCATGGCCGCCTGGCCCTGCTTGCCGTTGGCGTCGTAGAAGTCGAGGCCGGGCTTGAAGTAGCCGGACGGGTCGGTGAACGTGGCCGACCTGGCACCCGAGCAGGCGAGGTTGTAGCCGCTGAGAGTGCCGATGTAGGCCTCGGCGCTCTTGCTGCGGTGGCAGCGGTTGATGCTCTCGCCGGTGTTGCTCGCGTTGTCGAAGTACGCCGTGCCCCCGAGCGCGTCGATCACCCCGGAGGAACCGTTGGTGTTGCCGGCCCAGCGGCCTGCCTCCCCGGAGATGTAGGAGTCGCCGACGGTGACGACCCACCCGGGACCGACGCCCGGCCCGTCGGCAGCGGCCGGCTGCGGCGCGGCGACGAGGGTGACCGCCGAGGCGGCGCCGGCCAGAGCCAGGACGCTCAGCAGGCGGATGATGGGGCTCTTCACGTGTGGTCCTCCGAGTCGGCAGCGAGTCAGGAGGACACGGCGCCGGCCACCCCGCTTGTCAGCGGCCAGCCACCGTGTCCTGTGGTGAGAGACGGGCCAGCGCGCCGACCGTGACGCAATATCACATGATGAATTGAAAAATCTGGGGAACGGCTCTTCTGCCGCGAGCCGCCGAGGCTACATCTCCTCGTGGGAGTCGGGGTCGGCGCCGAAGAGGCGACCCTCGGCGAGGCCCAGCGCGCCGATCGCCGCGACCTCCTCCGCGGTCAGGGAGAAGCCGAAGACGTCGAGGTTGGCCGCCTGCCGCCCCGGGTCGCCCGACTTGGGGATCGGCACGGAGCCGAGCTCCACGTGCCAGCGGAGGATGACCTGCGCCGGCGAGACCCCGTGCCGCTCGGCCGCGTCGCGCACCGGCGCCGCGTCGTACTGGGCCTGCGCCTTGCCGAGGGGACTCCACGACTCGGTGCGTATCCCGAGGCGCTCGTGCACCGCCCGCTGTCGTTCCTGCGGGAAGCGCGGATGCAGCTCGACCTGGTTGACGGCCGGCGTCACCCCGGTGGCCTCGACGAGCCGGGTCAGGTGGGCCTCGGTGAAGTTGGAGACGCCGATCGAGCGCACCAGCCCTCGCGCGCGCAGGTCGACCAGCGCCCGCCAGGCCTCGACGTAGAGATCGCGACTCGGGTTGGGCCAGTGGATGAGATGGAGGTCGAGGTAGTCGAGACCGAGTCGGCGCAGCGAGTCCTCCGTCGAGGACACCGCGTCGGCGTACGCGTGGTGACGACCGGGGATCTTGGACGTCACGACGAGCTCCTCGCGCGGCAGCCCCGACCGGCGGACCGCCTCCCCCACCTCGTGCTCGTTCTGGTAGTTGACCGCCGTGTCGAGCAGCCGGTAGCCAGTCTGGATCGCGGCGGTCATCGCCGCGATCCCGTCGTCGCCGCGGAGGGCGTAGGTCCCCAGCCCCAGCTGCGGGATCTGCTGGCCGTCGTTGAGCTCGTAGGTGGGTGCGGTGGTCACCCCCTCACGCTAGCGAAGGCTGCGAAGCCGCCTCGGTCGCCGCGGCGGTGCCTTGGTAGCGTCCCGGGCATGTCCTGGGACCGGATCAGTGTCGAGCGGGTCATCCCCGCGCCCCCCGGGCCGATCTTCGACCTGCTGGCCGACCCGGCGGGGCACCTGCGGATCGACGGCTCGGGCAGCGTGCAGCGGGCCCGGAGCGGCGGCCGCCGCCTCCAGCTGGGCGACACCTTCGGCATGGACATGCGGATCGGCGTCGCCTACTCCACCAGGAACGTCGTCACCGAGCTCGAGGAGGACCGCAGGATCGCCTGGCGCACGCTGGCCGGTGGGCCGCTGTCGTTGTTCTTCACCGGGCGCACCTGGCGCTACGAGCTCGAGCCCGTCGCGGACGGGACGCTGGTGCGCGAGACCTGGGACCTCTCCACGGAGCGATGGACCTCGCGCGGCGCCATCCGGGTGGCCATGGGAACCGACACCCGGGCCAACATGGCCCGCACCCTGGAACGCATCGAGGAGCTGGTCACGCAGGACACACCTCCCTCGTGACCCGGGTCCTACCCCGCCGGCGTCCGGCGGAGTAGCAGTGGAGGCATGAGGACCACGCAGCCGATCGACCGTCCGTCATCCGCCCCGGCGCGTCGGGGTCCGACCGTGGTGGGTCTGGTGGCCCTGCTGGGCTTCCTGGGCGTCTCGGCGGTGCCGAGCGGCCTGACGATGCTGATCGGCGGCACCGACGTCTTCCCGGCCGAGTGGCTCGACACCTTCCCGCTCATCGACAGCCTGGTGGCGCCGGGGCTCACCCTGCTGCTCGGCTTCGGCGTCGGCTCCCTGGTGGCGGCGTACGGCGTCGCGCGCCGTCCGTCGTGGCCCGGGCTCGACCTCGTCACCCGGCTCACCGATCGCCACTGGGCGTGGGCGGCGTCTCTGGCCATCGGGGTCGGTCAGGTCGTGTGGATCGCGCTGGAGTATGCCTACCTCGGCGCGGGGTCCTTCCTCCAGCCGCTCTACGGCACCGTGGGGATCGGCCTGGTCGTGCTCTCGCTGACGCCGCGCGTGCGCGCCTGGCTGCGCGCCTGAGGCCGAGCCCCGCCCTGCGTCAGGAGCGGGCGGCGAGCTCCCGACCCCATGCCCGGGCGCGGTCGAGCTCGCCGTCCGCCAAGGGGCCCTCGACGCCGTGCACGAAGAAGGTGGGCCCGCGCTCGGCGTGCCCGAACCCGTGACCGCGCAGCGCCGCGGCCGCCGACTTGGCGGCCGAGCCCGGCACCCAACGCTTCTCCACCCGCGTGTCGAAGGTGACGACGGGCAGGTCGGAGCGGGGGCTCGCCCGGCCGATCCACTCGCGGATGCCCTGAGCCGCGTCGGGCGCGCCGAACTTGGTGTGGGCCTCGGCGCGGGTGCTCGGCCGGGTCATCGAGAAGGCGTGGGTCGGGCCGCCGAGCACCAGCAGGTCGACGTCGGGTGCTACCTCGGACGGCGCGTCGGCCACGCGTGTGACCCCCACAACCGCACCGGCGGCCTGCGCGCCCTCGGCCACGGCGTCGGCGATCGCCGCGCTGTTGCCGAACAGGGACTCGACGACGACCAGAATGCCCATGGGCCCTCCCCACGCCTTGTCACCTCCGTTCTACGCCTGGAGAAGGGAGGACGGAAGCGAACCCGGCTGTGAGCCCGGTGACGTCGGTCACTCCGTGGCGGCGGCCTGCTCCTGCGCGATGTTGACCAGCCAGCAGATACCGAACCGGTCCACGAGCTGGCCGAACTCGTCACCCCACATCTGGACCTCCAGCGGCGTCACCACCTGGCCTCCCTCCTGGAGGGCGGCGAAGTAGCCACGCAGCGCCTCGCGGTCGTCGCCGCTGAGGCTGATCCAGCCGTTGCCGCCGGAGCCCGGGACGTCGGGGCCGTGCCCGGGCGGGGTGTCGGAGCCCATCAGCGTGAATCCCAGCGCGGTCTCGAGCTGGGAGTGCATCACCAGCGACGCGAGGGCCGGGTCGTCCTGGCCGAAGTCGCCGAACGTGCTGACGTTGAGCTCGCCGCCCAGCACCGACCGGTAGAACTCCATGGCGTCCCGGGCGGTGTCGGTGAAGGTGAGATAGGGGTTGAGACGTGAGGTCATCGCGTGCTCCTCGTGGGACGGTGGGCGTCGGACGACCGACGCTAGCGGCGTACGCCGACGGCGGCCAGGCGTCAGCGGCCGCCCGCAGCCGGCGAGGTCACGAGACGACGACGGTCCGGGTGTCCACCATCGGCGGGCCACCCTCCCCGCCCGACGGGTCGTCCTCGGAGACCTCGATCGTGTAGGTGCCCGGCCTCAGGTCGACGGTGAAGGAGTAGGCGGAGAAGGTGAACGCCTCCGCCGCGGTCGTGAAGCCCTTCTTCACGACCTTGCCGCGCTCGTCGAGCACCCGCCATGGAACGGTGGCCTCGAACGTCGCGGACTCGCCGGTCACCGTCACCGGGGAGGAGACGGTCGCCCCGTCGCGCGGGGAGTCGATCGACACGAGCACGCGCACGTCGAGGGGATCGGCGCGGCGCACGGGCCGGGTCCAGCTCACCACGCCCCACAGCTCGCCCGCGGGCTCGCCCTCGATGAGAAGCTCCACGGCTGCGCGCGGCGTGCCCGCCGCTGCGGTCGCGGTGTAGACGAGCTGCTGGATCATCAGCGCGGCGCTCTCGGAGCCGGCGTTCGCCGTGCGAGCGTCTTGCGAAAGGTCGACCACGATCCGCTTGCCTCGCGTCTGCACCCCCAGCACCTGGGTGTCGGGGTTCCACGTGGTGCTGTAGTCGGGGTCCTGGGGGCCGGCGATCATCGCGGTGACCGCAGCCACGACGGGGTCGGCTCCGGCGACGTCGGTCGGCTCCGGTGCGAGACGGAAGCCGACGCGGGTGTCGACGGCGAAGTAGACCGGCGACAGCACCGGCTCGGGGGCGGAGGTGTCGCTGGTCGGCTCGGGGCTGGGCGAGTCCGGCTCGCTGCTCGTCGACGGCGAGGTCGACGCGCTCGGCTCTCCTGCGCCGTCGGGGCCGTCGGAGGCGGTGTCGTCGCCGCACGAGGCGAGTGGCAGGACCAGCACCGCCGCGGCGATCAGCGTCAGCATGCGTGGCCAGCCGGATACGTTCCTCGTCCTCAC
Organism: uncultured Nocardioides sp.; assembly: GCA_964591845.1. Taxonomy (GTDB): domain Bacteria; phylum Actinomycetota; class Actinomycetes; order Propionibacteriales; family Nocardioidaceae; genus Nocardioides. The sequence goes on along the minus strand of CAZQCA010000053.1, from coordinate 6,973 downwards.
GTCTCCACACTAGGCCGGAGAATCGGTGATCCGGCGCACGTCGGACCCGGTCACGTGGTGACCCGGGTTACGGCGCCCCCACCGGGGGCGGAGCGGCGCCCACCTGCACCGCCCCGAGGTCGGGCGCCACGCCCGACGGCAGGCCGAGCCCCGGCAGCCAGACGCCCGCTCCGGCGGCCGCCGAGCCCGGGCGCAGGCTGAAGTCGGGCACGGCGTAGTGGCGGAACGCCCGGGCCGGGTAGGGCATCGGCGCGGTGAAGATGCCGAACCCTACCTCGGTCGCGTGCCTCTCGGTCGTCCGCCCGCGCAGGCCCGAGAGTCCCGTCCAGTGCCGGTCGCGGAACACGCCGCGGAAGCGTGCGCGCTTGGTGCCGAACCCGTCGTAGTCGTAGGAGCCCCCGCGGTCGTAGGCCAGGGACATGACATCGCCGGAGTCGCCGCTGTAGCCGCCATAGGTCCCACCGGGCCCGCCGAGGAACAGGTTGTTGCGGGTCCACTGTCGGCGGTGCACCACGCCGGAGTAGATGTTGAACGGATCGCCGTGCTTGACCGTGGTGTTGAACAGCAGCACGTCGCCGATGCTGCCGCGGTAGAGCTTGAACGGCGCGTAGAGGATGCCGTAGGCACGATTGCGCAGGAAGTACGTCGGCCCACCGAGGCCGGGCTGGGAGCTCATCGCGACGAACGAGCTCATGATGAGGTTGTCGGTCACCCGGCAGTCGTGGAAGCAGAAGTCCGCCTCGACGGCGTCGTCGGCGCAGTGCACCAGCCGGTTGGCCCGGATGTCGATGGAGAGCTGCTGCCAGGCCTCGCCGTCCTCCATCGTCGAGACGCAGTCGCGCCAGCCGGAGGCGGTGTTCCGCTCGATCACGTGCCCGGGACCCGTCACGACGATGCCCTCGCCGGTGTTGTCGCCGTCGGCCCCGACGCTGGCGTTGCGCCACGGCGTCGGTCCGCGCACGACGTTCTTGGCGATGTAGGCGCGCCGGCTGTGCAGGACCACCTGGATGCCGCCGTCGGGGTCGCCGCTGATCCGGTTGCCGACGATCGCGACGCCGGTGGACCCGTTGGCGCGAATCCTCCCGTGCACGACGAGACCGCGCACCTGCACGAAGCTGCGGTCGTAGAGGCCGATCTCGCCGTTGACGACGACCGTGCCGGAGGCCTTGCGGACCACGATCGGCCGGTCGGCCGTGCCGTCGTGGGGCAGGGAGAAGCCGCCGTAGGTGCCGGGCCGCAGCTCGACGATGTCGCCCGGGCGGGTCGAGGCCAGTACGGCGTCGAGCCGCCCGGGACCGACGCGACGCACGCGTCCGTCGGCCGCCGGCACGGGCACGCCCGGCGTCGTGACCGACAGCATGCGCACCGAGCACCCGCCGTCCGGGTCCTCGACCTCGACCTGCACGTCGTACGTCGTGCCGGGGCGGGTATCGAAGAGACTGCCGGCGACGCGGTCGCCCCAGCTGAACCCCTCGTTGGCGGCGGCCGGCACCCGGCGAGGAGGCAGCCCCTCGGTCCACTCCGCCGTGCCGGCCTGGCGGTAGCGCACCGCCGCACGCGCGTCGGCGTCGGCGTCGCCGGACACCGCCCAGTGCACGGTGATGCCGCGCTGGGTGGGGAACGGGGCGGTGAGCGTGCCCGGGTCGAGGCCGTCGGGGGCCGGACCCGGACCCTCGCCGCCCGGGCAGGTGAAGTCGCCGGCCTCGACCGCCGGAGTCGTCGCCGCGGGTGACGGCGATGACGCGGCCTGCGTCGGGGTCGCGGCGACCGCGGCGGCCGCCGCTGTGGCGAGGATCTGCGAGAGGCGTCCCACGCCGGCAGACTATGCCGTGCCTACTCGCGTCGGGTGTGCTGTGACGCGGAGCACAGCGCGGCGCGGATGGGCGCTCGAGGCACGGGTGTTGAGACTTCCGGCGCCGGAGCTCCGGCGCGAGGCACCACCAGAGGGAACCCGCATGACCACCGATGACAACCTGACCGACACCCTGCGCCAGAAGATCGAGGAGCTCGACCTCGAACGCCGTCTGGGCGAGGCCGTCCGGGCGGCCGAGCAGGCGATGCTCGTCGCCCTCGACGCTCTGGGCGGCTACGCCCGGGAGCACGAGGACGACGTCCGCGAGTGGCTGGACAAGGCCGGCGCCGCCATTGACCAGCGCACCGACGGCCGCTACGCCGACCAGGTCGCGCAGCTCAAGGACCAGGTCCTCCGCGGCGTGTCCGCCCTCGCCGACCGCGCCTGACCCGCAGGCCTCGCCCGCGCCTCGGCACCCGGCTTTCGTTCACCCAGCGTTCAGACGGAGCGCGGATGGATGACATCTGGCGTCGCTAGCGTCGGGTTCGACGGCTCCACCGCCGCACCAGGCTCCCGGCACGACGCGTCCACACACCCGCCGGCCGGGACGGCCCCCGGTCCGCTGCGCGCGGGTCGGGGGCCCGCCTCCCGTCGTGGGAGAGCCGTCGCCGAGACCCGGGACCGTCCCGTGTCCCGACCCCGGCCGGACCCCACCTTCCTTGCGCCGGCCGAGCGGCCCCCGACCCGAGCGACCCGGGTCGGGGGCCCTCCCGCGTCAGCCAGGGGGGACGGCGTAGCTCGATGCGAAGCCGCTCCGGGGAGCGTCGGTCAGCTCCGCGACGGCGTACACCTCACCGGTGCCGACCCGCCAGGCCAGGATCCGAGGCGTCGCTGTGTGCGACTCGAAGAGGACCACGTCGTCGCCTGACCAGCCGACGAGGGGACAGCAGACCTTCGAGCGGCCGTCGGACAGCCCGAGCGCCAGGATGGCGGGGCCATCCGTCCCCTTCGCGATCAGGATCTCCGGGTTGGAGTACGAGCCGGTGGGCCCTGTGGGCACTGGACCCAGGGCGAAGTCCGACTCCGCTGCGACGTCGAGCCCGGTGACGACGACGCCGTAGGGCTGGTCACCGGGGTGGGTCCAGGGGTCTGGCCAGCCGCTCGCCCCGTCGCCCAGCCAGAGGTCGCCTCCGGGCGTCCATCGCGCCCGCTCGGCGACCGTTACCGACATCTCCTCGGTGGTCCACTCGCCGGTGGTGAGGTCCCATAGCGCCAGGCCGTCCGACTGCACGAAGAAGACCCGGGTGCCGTCGGGTGACAGGCTGTGGACGCTGAGCGGGCTGATCCGGTTGCCCCCGATGTCGGAGACCCTCCCGAGCTGCGACGACAGGTCGACCGTGGTGAGCAGTCGGTCATGCAGGACGACGTAGCGACCCGCACCCTGCCACCCCACCTGGAACACCGCCTCCACGCGGCTCGCCGTGAAGTCGGCGGCGGGGCTCGTCGGCCCCAGGGAGAGGGGCGAAGGCAGCCAGTCCAGGGCGAGGGCGGGGAGGTCGGCCTCGCGGTCGGCCCCCGGCGCCCACCAGACCGGGGCGCCGGCGTAGCGCCCGGTCCGCTCGGCGGTGGGTGTGTCCGTGGGGCTGGGGAGGGCGCCGCCGGTCCCGCTGGGGGTCATCGGCTGCGCCGGCCCGGAGGGGCGGCGAGTCGCGTCCTGGGGCTCGAACGACGTCACCGCGACGACCGCCAGCACACACGCGGTGGCGCCCGCGGCGAGGCCGGCGGTGCGACGTCGGCGTACGGCCCGGGCACGCGCCCAGGCGGCGGAGGCGAGGTTTGCCGGTGTTTCGTCGGCGACCCGCTCGGCGAGCAGCTCGCGCAGGCGTTCATGGGTCATCTCGTCTCCTCCCCGAGCAGCTCGGACAGCTCCGGCGCGGCCTCCCTCAGGCGGCGCAGCGCCAGATGCGTCTGACTCTTCACCGTGCCCTCGGTGACGCCCAGCGCGGCAGCGGCGTCGTGGACCGAGAGGTCCTCGTAGAAGCGCAGGACCACGACCGCGCGCTGCCTCGGAGTGAGCGCGGCCAAGGCGCGGTCCAGCAGGAGCCTCCGGTCTGCCGCGACCGCGGAGTCCGGCGCGACCGGGTCGTGGGCCGGCAACGGCACCTCGCGTCGAGTACGACGCCAGCGGGACACGTGGTCGTTGATCAGGATTCGGCGCGCATAGGCGTCCGGCTGCTGGTCGCGCAGGCGCCGCCACCGCAGGGCCACCTTGACGAGCGCGTCCTGGACCAGGTCCTCCGCGCGATGCCGGTCGCCCGTCAGCAGGAGCGCCGTCCGCAGCAGCGCGCCCTGGCGGTCGGAAGCCCAGGCGGCGAACTCCTCGGCGTCGGACAGCGGCGGCTCCGTCGGCACGTCTCTACAACGCGCCGGAAGGCGTCGAGGTTGGAGGCGGCCCCAGGGCGGGTGTCACGATGGCGGCGCCGGTGTCGTCGGCGTACGTCGTGACGTCGGCGGGCCGCTGGTCGGCGTACGCCGCGACGTAGGCGCAGATCACCGCGTCGACCGGGTCCTCGCAGCGGCGCAGGTCGCACTTGCGGGTGGCAGCGGCCACGTCGCCGACCAGGTCGTGCCACCTCGGGACATCGAGGTCGAGGGCCGGCGTGTGATCGCGGAGCGTGGTGAGCAGCCGGGTCAGCCGGAGGAGCTCGGCGCGGAGGCTCTCGGCGGTGCGCCCGCGCTTGTTCTTGTACTTCAAGGTGCGCGGCAGCCCGAACAGCGCGACCATGGCCGCGTGGGGGTAGACCTCGATGGCGCGCCGGCGGGCGGCCTCCGGGCCCAGGGCGAGGGCCAGGGCGCTCGCGATCCGCGCGCCACGCGGCTGGGGCACGAACCACGGTCGCGTCGTGTTGGACGAGTGGGTGGCCGCCTCGAAGCGCGCGAAGTCGCGGTCCAGCGCTCGCTCGGCCCCTCGCTTGCCGCTCGGGTTGGTGACGACGAGGGGGGCGTCGATCGCGACGACGCAGTCTCCCCCGACGTACGGCGCCAGCAGGGTGAGGATCTCCTCGTCGCTGCGGACGGCCGCGAGCTCGAGCAGCCTCCCGTAGTCGTCGAGCACGGCCACCCCGGTGGGGCTGCGCTCGCCCCAGGCCAGGTCGAGGCCGACGTAGCGGGTCACGACGACAGCATGCCCGGTCGCGCGGCCTCGCGACCGGCTGCCGCCGCTAGGGTGCGCCCATGACGGACTGGGCGCGTGTCTACGCCGACTGCAACTCCGACGCCGCCGCGCTGGTCGAGTCGCTGACGCCCGCGCAATTGGCCATGGCCTCCCCGGCCACGCCGGACTGGACCCTGCACCAGCTGGCCTGTCACCTCGCCGGCGGGGCCGCGGACGCGGCGTCGGGGCGGATGGACGGTGCCCCCGGCCCGGGGTGGTCGGCGCGCCACGTCGCGGAGCGCTCCGAGCGGACCGCCGCCGAGCTGGCGGCGGAGATGAGGGCGACGCAGGCGACGCTGATGGAGCTCGTCGCCGGCGCCGAGCGGCCGGCGGTCGTCTGGGACCGCTCGATGCACCTGTGCGACCTCCACGAGGCTCTCGGGCTGGGTCGGCCGGTGGAGTCCCGGTGGCAGCCGGTCTATGAGGCGGTGGTGCCGTGGCGGCTGGCCGCCCTGCCGGCCCTCGACGCGCCGGCGTACGAACAGGTGAGGGCGGTGTTCTCCCGACGGTCGCGCGCCCAGATCCGGGCCTGGAACGCCGACCTCACCGACGAGCAGCTCGAGTCGATCGGCGTCTTCGGCACGCGGGAGGACGACCAGCCGGTGCCGGAGGGCTGACGGGCGCTGGTTCGGGCGGGCTGGGGGTGCCGTCGGCGTCCCGGCCGGTGTCACGATTGTGCGGAAACTGCAGGCCGGTGTCCGGTTTTGTTGACGTTTGGGCTCAAACGTCAACACATCGGAGAGGCAGCCGACCTCACGTGTCACCCCGGAGCGAGAACGACCGCAGGCGGTCGCCGGCGAACCACACGCCCCCCACGACGACCACGGCGGCGGCCACCAGGGCATAGGCTGCCCCGACGCCCTGCTCGTGGATCACCGCGCGTGAGCTCAGCGCGTCGGCCAGGCTGCGTGCCCAGCTGCCGACGCTCAGCCACCGCACTCCACTGAGGAGGTTGCCGAGCAGCCCCTCCCACACGAGCACGAAGATCAGCCCCACGATCACGGCGTGCCGGATCATGGCCGAGAGGGCCAGGAAGAGCCCGCAGTACGCCGCCGACGCCAGCACCGCGCCCGCGAACCAGGCCGTCGTCTTGTCGGCCTCGGAGGAGTCGACGATCAACCCGGCGACCAGGATCGGCAGCGCCCCGAAGCCCAGCGTCGCCAGCAGCGCGACGACGTACTTGCTCAGCGCGACCACGTGCCGGCTGATCGGCTTGGCCAGCAGATAGACGATCGAGCCGTCGTCGATCTCGGGGCCGAGCGCGGACGACGTCGTCAGGAGGGCGACCAGCGGCAGCACCAGCCCCAGCCCGAGCACGACCACGATCTCCTCGTACCCCGCACCCGCGCCCGCGAGGGCGCGGACGACCACGGCCAGCGCGACCAGCACCAGCGGCATCAGCAGCAGCAACCAGAAGCGGCGGCGGCCCAGGAGCGCCTGCGCGGCCAGCCGGACGATCGTCGCGTTCACCGCCGCACCCCCGCGCCGGTGCCGGACACCAGGTAGGCGAAAACGCTCTCCAGCGACTCGTCGGTCGGGAAGACCTCGGTCAGCCGGATGCCGGCGTCGCGGGCCGTCAGCGGCAGCCGGTGGGCGAAGCCGCCGAAGTCGCCGACCTCCACCTCGAGACCGCCTCGCGGACGCAGGGCGACGCCGAGCACGGAGGGCTCGCCGATCAGTCGGGACCCCAGCGTGCGGTCGTCGCTGCTCACCACGACGTAGCGGTCGGGACGGTCGGTCATCAGCCGCCGGATCGCGCCGAAGTCTCCCGACGCGGCATGACGACCCGAGACGACGACCTCGATGTGCCGGGCCAGCTGCTCGACCTCCTCGAGGATGTGGGAGCTGAAGAGCACGGTGCGGCCCTCCGCGCCCATCCGTCGCAGGAGGTCCATCAGGTGCATCCGCTGGCGGGGGTCGACTCCGTTGAAGGGCTCGTCGAGCAACAGCACCGACGGGTCGTGCAC
>CAZQCA010000052.1:0-16842 GCA_964591845.1 uncultured Nocardioides sp. | reverse complement strand
ACCGGCACGCTGGGCAAGGCGCTCGGCGGCGCCTCCGGCGGCTACGTCAGCGGCCGCGCCGAGGTGGTCGAGCTGCTGCGCCAGCGAGCCCGCCCCTACCTCTTCTCCAACGCCGTCGCGCCGACGGTCGCGGCCGGGTCGCTCCGGGCCCTGGAGATCGCGGCATCCTCGGCGCAGGCGCGCGAGCAGCTGCGTCGCAACACCGCGCTGTTCCGGCAGCTGATGACCGAGGCGGGCTTCGACCTGCTGCCGGGAGAGCACCCGATCACGCCGGTGATGTTCCCCGGCGACGACGGCGCCCGGGTCGCCGCCGAGGTGGCCGACCGCATGCTCGCCGACGGCGTCTACGTCATCGCCTTCTCCTTCCCGGTGGTGCCGCGAGGGCGGGCGCGGATCCGGGTGCAGCTGTCGGCGGCCCACTCCGAGGACGACGTACGCCGCTGTGTGGAGGCGTTCGTGGCGGCTCGCCCTGCCCCCAGCTGACAGCCGACTCACAGGTTCAGCCGAGGCCGGTCCCAGGCTCGCGGCCCAGCATGGGGGTCGACGCAGGACTGACCTGCGCGGTGAGACCCCAGGAGCACCTCGTGCCCGACACCCCGAACCCGAGCGATCCCCACGACGCGGCCGAGTCCAGCGGCTCCCGCTGGGAGCAGGACGACACCGCACTCCAGCCGACCGAGGGGGCCACCGACGAGACCGCCTCCCCGTCCGCCGCCCCGGAGCCCGTCATGGCCCCGATCAACCCCCCGCCCGCCGAGGGGTACGCCGGCCAGGAGCCGGCGGCCAGGATCCCCACCCCGTGGGCACGGCGGATCGGGCTCGCCGGCGCCGCGGCCGCACTGGTCGCCGTGGGCGGCGCCGGGGGCTTCGCGCTCGGTCACGCCACCTCCGGTGACGGCGACCGCTTCCAGCCGACCTCCTTCCAGGTCGACCGCGACGGCGACGGCGACCGGCACGGCTTCGACGACGGCGACGGCCGCGGCCCCGGCGACGGCTTCGGCACGGACGGCGACGGCTTCCCGCAACCGCCGGGCGAGGGCGAGCTTCCGCAGGCCCCCGACGGCACCGACGACGACAGCGGCGCGGGCGGCTCGAACACGTGACCACCCTGCTCCCCAGCCGTCCCGGCATGCCGGCCGCGCCGGCGCCGACGCCCGGGCTCGCACGCGGCCTCCCCCGCCGCGCGACGTACGCCCGCGCCCGCGTCGACGCCGGAGCGCGCCTCACGGCGCTGAGCGTGCTGTGGCTCAGCCTGCTGCTCGTGACCTACTGGTGGGTCGCGGGCGGCGGGCTGCAGGACCTGGGCGGCTGGGCGAGCGGGCTCACGTCCGTGGGCAGGCTGACGGGGCTGGTCGCCTCCGACCTGCTGCTGGCCCAGGTGCTGCTGATGGCGCGGCTTCCCGCGCTCGAGCGGGCGTTCGGCCAGGACCGGCTGGCCCGGCTCCACCGCGTCGTCGGGTTCACGTCGTTCACGCTGATGCTGACCCACGTCGTCCTCGTCACCTGGGGCTACGCCGCAGGCTCCCTGCTCGCGAGCCCGTCGATGCTGTGGACGCTCACCGTCGACTACCCCGGGATGCTGCTCGCGGCGGCCGGCACGCTCTGCCTGGTCCTGGTGGCCGGCACCAGCATCCGCGCGGCGCGGCGGCGACTGCGCTACGAGTCGTGGCACCTGCTGCACCTCTACGCCTACCTCGGCGTCGGCCTGGCGCTGCCCCACCAGCTGTGGACCGGCCAGGAGCTGCTCGCCTCCCCGGCCGCCACGGTCTTCTGGTGGGCCGCCTGGGGGGCCGCCGCCGGCGCGATCCTCGTCTGGCGGGTCGCGCTGCCGCTGGTCCGCAGTGCCCGGCACTCCCTCCGGGTGACGTCGGTGCGTCCCGAGGGCGACGACGTCGTGTCGGTCTACCTCACCGGACGCCGACTCGACCGGCTCGGCGCCGAGGCCGGGCAGTTCTTCCAGTTCCGCTTCCTGGGCCGGCCGGGCTGGACCCGCGCCCATCCCTACTCGCTGTCCGCCGCGCCCGACGGCCGGTCGCTGCGCATCAGCGTCAAGGCGCTGGGCGACGGCAGCGCGGGTCTCGCCTCGCTGCGCCCGGGGACCCGGGTGCTCGTCGAGGGCCCGTACGGACGGCTGTCCCCGCGCGCCCGCACGCGCCGCAAGGTGGCGCTGATCGGCGCGGGCGTCGGCGTCACCCCGCTGCGTGCCCTCGCCGAGGGGCTCGACTACGCACCCGGCGACGCGGTGCTCCTCTACCGCTTCCGCGACCGGCCGCTCTTCGAGCGGGAGTTCCACGTGCTGGCGCAGGAGCGCGGCCTGCGGGTCCTCTGGCTGCCCGGCCGCAGGCGCTCCCCCGACTCCTGGCTGGGCAGCAGCGGCGGCGACGCCTCCGACGCCGCGGCACTGCGGCACTGGGTGCCCGACCTCGCCGACCGCGACGTCTACGTCTGCGGACCCGAGGCGTGGGCGGACGACGTACGCCGCAGCGCGCTGGCGCTGGGGCTGCCCCCTGACCGATTCCACGTCGAGAGCTTCGGATGGTGACCCCATGACGCCCGGGACCCGACTCGTCACCTGGACCCTGTCCACGATCACGATCGTGGTGCTGCTGTTCGGCTACCACACCTCCACGGCCGGGGCCCTGCAGACCGGCAGCTCGGTGGTGGGCACCCCGCAGCCGGGATCCCAGGCCGGCAGCGGCTCGGACTCCGGCTCGGACTCCGGCTCGGGCTCGTCGCAGAGCGGAAGCGGCTCCACCACGATAACGGGGCCCTCGGTCCAGACCCAGTGGGGTCCGGTGCAGGTGGAGATCACGGTCGCCGACGGACAGATCACCGACGTGTCGGTGCCGGTCTACCCCTACGACAACCCGCGTGACGTGGAGATCAACGACTACGCGCTGCCGATCCTGGTCCAGGAGACGCTCGACCAGCAGTCCGCGGACATCGACATGATCAGCGGCGCGACCGTGACCAGCGTGGGCTACGTGCAGTCGCTCCAGGCCGCCCTCGACGAGGCGGGGCTGTGACCGGCCCGCCCATGACTCGCCGGGTCGAGCAGCTGATGGGGATGCCGGTCAGCCTCGCGCTCCGGGGTCGGCACGCCGGGACCGCTGCCGGCGACGCGGCCTTGGCCGAGGTGGTCACCGAGCTCCGCTGGGTCGACCGGGTCTTCTCGATGTGGCGTGCCGACTCGTTCGCCTCACGGCTGCGCCGCGGCGAGCTCACCCTCGACGGGTGCCCGCCCGAGATGGCCGAGGTGCTGGGTCTCGCGCAGCGCGCGGAGCGCGAGTCGGGCGGTGCGTTCTCGGCGTACCTCCCGACGCCGGAGGGCGAGCTCGCCTTCGACCCGACGGGGGTCGTGAAGGGCTGGGCCGTCGAGCGCGCGGCTCGCTGGCTGGCGCGCCTGGACGCGACCGACTACTGCCTCTCCGCCGGTGGCGACATGGTGTGCCGGGTCGTCGACCCGGGACGGCCGGCCTGGCAGGTGGGGATCGAGGACCCCGCCGACCCTGGGCGCCTGGTGGCCCGGGTCCCCGTGCGGGCGGGCGCGGTCGCGACGTCCGGGACCGCCCGTCGCGGCAGCCACCTGGTCGACGCCCGCACCGGCCGGGCACCTCGAGGGATCGCCTCGGTGACCGTGGTCGCCGCTTCCCTCACCTGGGCCGACATCGACGCCACCGCGGCGTACGCCCAGGGTGGCCGCGCCGCCGACTGGCTCCGTCGCCGCCCCGGCCGCATCGGCCTCGTCGTCTGGGCCGACGGCCGCCGCGAGCTCGTGGAGTCCGCCGCCTGACCCCGCCCGGTTGTCCACAGATTTCTGGATAGTCCAGTGAGAAAACGTTGCAGAATCGCCGATTTCGCCACGGAAACACACTGGACTATCCGGCTGTCCACAGGAGACTGAGGCATGGCCGCGCCGCACCGTCCCGACGCCGTGTCCGCTGCGTGGAGGCTGGTCGCGGAGCGGTTCCCCGATGCTCGTCAGGCGTGGCTGGCCGGGTCGGTGGTCCGCGGTGAGGGCACCGCCACCTCGGACCTGGATCTCACGGTCCTGCGCGATGGCGGCGAGGTCTTCCGCCAGTCCCTCACGTACGACGGCTGGCCGGTCGAGCTGTTCGTGCACACCGAGGCCTCGATCCGGTGGTTCGTCGCCCGCGACACCGCACGGCGCCGGCCGAGCATGGCCCACCTCGTCGCCACCGGGCTCCCGCTGCTCCCCGGCGATTCCGGCGCCGATCTCCAGGCGGAGTGCCGGGCCGTGCTCGACGCGGGTCCCCCTCCTCTCGACGACGACGAGCTCTCGATGCTCCGCTACGGGCTGACCGACCTCCTCGACGACCTCGCCGACGCCCCGGGGCATCTCCGCACGGCCGTCGCCGTCGCGGTGTGGACGGAGACGGCGGACCTGGCCCTCGCCCTCGCCGGCTCCTGGAGCGGCGCCGGCAAGTGGCGGGCCCGGCACCTGCGCACCCTCGACGACCGCCAGGGCACCCAGATGGCCGACGAGCTCGACGCCGCTCTGCGCACAGCCCTCGACGGAGATCCCCGGCCGCTCACCGACCTGGCCGATGCCGTGCTCGACCGGGCCGGTGGGCGGCTGTGGGCGGGGTTCCGGCTCGCGGCGCCGCCGCTGGACTGAGCGGTCGCCGTCAGCGGGGCTGCAGGAAGTGGTTGACGATGTAGGCACCCAGCCGACGTCCCTGCTCCTTGCCACGCTCGGTCGCGAACCGGAAGTGGATGCCCGCCCTCACCCTCGAGTCGGCGTTCTCGTCGGCCGCCTCGGTGAACGACCGGAAGGAACGGATCGGGTCCGACGGCAGTGCCGTCGACGACGTCATCGAGAACGGCACATGGTCGGTGTGGAAGCACCTCTTGAGGACCTCGGCAGCCGCCGCCCCGAGGACGCTGTGGGTCGAGGGGTAGTCCGGGACCGGCGGCGTCTCGAGATAGCTCAGCCAGCCCGCGTCCGGAACCGTGCGAGGGTTGCCGTCAGAGTCGCCGGCTCGGATCGCGCTGTAAGGCCGCCAGCGGTCCCAGTAGTACTTCGAGTCCCACCCCGCGACGTAGCCGTCGTAGAAGGCCATGTTGACGAGTGCGAACATCCGCGCCGCGCGCCATAGGCCCAGATGCTGGCTGGTGGTCGTCACGCGAGCGACGCGTACCCAGCCGACCTCGGCGGGCTCGTACCACCAGTTCGCGTAGCTGCTCTGGTCGGCGGTGCGCGTGGTGCTGTCGGCCGAGCCGACCGACTTGACCTCCGCGTAGGACGTCGCGTACTCGCGGCTGGTCAGGGCCGGGGGTGCCGGGACGCGGAGCTGGTCGGGCGATGTGAGGGTGAACGGCTGCGCGTCGCGAAGGTCCCGGGCGAACGCGAAGTCGTACGGCGGGACGAACTGGTAGTCGCCCGGCTCGGTGCCAGGCGTGTAGTCGGGGCTGAAGAGGTCGACGACCGTGCCGTCGTTCTCACGCAGCACGACGATGGCGGCCGCCGCGGCCGCGCCCAGGGACAGCGCCTTGGTCTTGCCCGGCCCGTCGGGAACGGTGGCCAGCCACGTCGCCAGCTCGGCGTCGAAGGTCTCCTGCTGTGCGGGATAGACGGCCACGAGCACGTCGTGGGCCGCCGTCGCAGCGGCCGCGACCGGGTTGGCGCCGGGGGCGCGGCCGTCGTACGCGTACTGCTCGAACCTGGGGCGGATGGCGTTCAGGGCGTCGTGCATCGCCAGGTGCACCATGGCCTGGTTCCGCGGGCCGAGGAAGGAGACGAAGCCGTCGTCGACGACCGCCGCCTCGTAGACGACCCGGCTCCAGTCGACGATGACGTCGCCGCTCCTCGCAGGGGCGGCCGTCGCGATCCGAGGGGGCGCGTCGGCCCGCACGGGCGGGGTCGGCAGCATGAGGGCGGAGGCAAGCGCCGCAGCCACCAGTGCCGAGCGGCGTCGTGTCCGTGCCCTGCCGGGTGGTGGTCGTGTGTCAACGATGTTCATGAAGTCACTCCTGGTCCTGTGGGGCCGGCGGCCCCGTTCTCGGGGACATTGGTGACAGCACCGGGTATCGCTCGGTGCGGGCTCGGTATCACCCCGGTATCGGCAACGTTGACGACGCACGGGACCAGGCAGACGCTGAGGAGATGGGGATCAGGGTGCTCGGGCCACTGACGGTGGACCACGCTCGCGAGCTCGGTCGGCGGGACCGCGTGGTCCTCACCGCGCTCGCGACCAACCCCGGACGGCCCGTGAATGCGGATCAGCTGTCCGATGCGCTCTGGGGCGAGCACCCGCCGGTGTCGGGGCCGAAGATCCTCCAGGGATGCGTGGTTCGTCTCCGCAAGGTGTTGGGACGTGACGCGGTGGAGACCTCGGCGCAGGGCTACGCGTTGCGGCTGCCCGCGGAAGAGGTGGACTCCCTCAGGTTCGAGGAGCGGATCGGCCGGGCACGCGAGCTGCTGACGCTCGGTGAACCCGACCGGGCGGCCTACCTGCTGACAGAGGCGCTGGACCTCTGGCGAGGCGAGCCGTTCACCGATCTCGAGGGGTGGGTGCCGGCCGCGACGGTGCGCAGACGCCTCTCCGAGCTGCGGCTGGAGGCGGAGGAGCTGCGAGTCGACGCACTGCTGCGGGCCGGGCGGTTTCGCGAGGTCCTCAGCGACGCGCAGGCGCTGGTCCGCGAGGCGCCGCTGCGCGAGCTGCGGTGGGGGCTGCTCGCCCGGGCGCAGTACCAGTCCGGTCAGCAGGGCGAGGCGCTGCGCACCATCCGTCAGCTCAGGACCATCCTGGTCGAGCAGCTGGGCATCGATCCCGGGCCGGACATGCTCGCCCTGGAGTCGTCCATCCTCCGGCAGGACGCTTCCCTGATGGTCGCCGATGCCCGCTCCGCCCCAACCACCTGCCCGTGGCCGGGACTGAGGGCGTACGACGTCGAGGACGCCGATCGCTTCTTCGGGCGGGAGCGTGACGTGGAGGCCTGCCTGGACATCCTCGCGCGCAGCCCGGTGCTCGCCCTGGTGGGTCCGTCCGGCTCCGGCAAGTCCTCGCTGCTGAGGGCCGGAGTCGAGGCCGCCCTGCGACGTCGAGGACGGCCGAGCGTGATGATCGTTCCGGGCGCCCACCCGCTCGACGCTCTGACCACTCTCTACCCCGCTCCCCCCGGGGCCGCGCTGCTGGTCGACCAGTTCGAGGAGCTCTTCTCCCTGTGCAGGGATCCCGGAGTCCATGCGGAGTTCCTCCGATGTGTGGTCACGGAGGCCGACCACCGCAGCGTGGTCGTCGCCCTCCGCGCCGACCACCTGGCCGACCTCGCCGGCCACTCCTGTTTCAGCCGCCTGGTCGAACGTGGGATGTATCTGGTCGGCGGACTCGACGAAGAGGGCCTGCGCTCCGCTGTCGAGACCCCGGCCCGGCAGACCGGACTGGTGATCGAGCCCGGTCTTGTCGACCTTCTGGTACGCGAGGTCGGGAACGACCCCGGGGCGCTGCCGCTCATGTCCCACGCCCTGCTGGAGACCTGGAAGCGGCGCCAGGGGAGCACTCTCACCGTGGCCGGCTACCAGGCCACGGGGGGCATCAACGGAGCCGTCGCGCAGTCGGCGGAGGACCTCTACTCGCGCGTCGGCGTGGCGCAGCGGCGGCTGCTTCGAGACCTTGTCCTTCGCCTCGTGTCTCCAGGCCCGCAGGGCGAACCTGTGCGCACCCGCGTCCCGCGACGGCTCGTAGGCACCGACCCGGAGCAGGAGCGCCTGATCGACATGCTGGTCACCGCCCGGCTGGTCACGAGCGACGACGGCGCCCTCGAGATCACCCACGAGGCGCTGACGCGGGCCTGGCCCCGGATGCGTGGGTGGCTCGACGACGACGTCGAAGGTCAGCGGATCCGGCATCATCTCTCGGCGGCCGCGGACGCCTGGGACGCTCTGGGCCGTCCCGAGAGCGAGCTCTACCGCGGAGTCCGGCTGGGGAGAACACTGGACTGGAGGGCCGACTCGGGCACCCCCCTCACGATGAACGAGGTGGAGTTCCTCGGGGCCTCCTCTCGCCTCGCAGAGACCGAGGCGCAGAGCATCGTCGAGCAGGCCCGCGCGCAGGCCCGGCTCATCCGCCGCCTTCGCACCGCCCTGACCGGCGCCGCCGCTCTCGTCGTCCTCACACTCATCGTGGGTGGGATTGCCACGGTGCAGTCCAACAGGGCGGGTCGCAACGCCGCCGAGGCTCGCAGCGCCGACGACAACGCCCGCCGAGCTGCCCTCGCCAAGGACGCGCGACAGATCGGCGCCCGTGCCGAGACCACCGAGGACATCAGCCTCTCGCTCTTGCTGGCGGCCGCCGGAGTGCGGCTCGACGACTCCCCCGAGACCCGGGTGAACCTGGTGGCCGCGCTGGGGAGGAACCCGCGGCTGGTCCGATCCGCGCCGCCGGCAGGCGGCTATCTGGAATCTCTCGAGGTCAGTCCGGACGGCCGGTGGATCGCCTCCTCGGACGACCGGAACAGGATGCACCTCTACGATGCCGCGACGTACCGACTGCTAGGCAGCTACGACGCTGGGCAGCCCGCCGAAGGCACGCAGGCGTTCAGCCTCCCGGCCTTCAGCCCCGACAGCCGACAACTCGCCATCGTCTTGGAGCTGCCGTCCAAGGACCCCGTGCGCCTGCTCGACCCGAGCACCATGCACCTGAAGAGGAGCCTCACCATCCCCGGGGTCGAGTCGGGCTATGGGGTGGACGCGCAGTTCAGCGCGGACGGACGCTACCTGGCCGCCACGGTGTTCTGGGGTGAGCACATCACGGCGGAGGACACTCCCGGCTACGTTGCCGTCTGGGACCTCCGGTCGCCGGCTCGCCCACCCTCGCGGCTCCGGATCGCGGGTCGCCAGGGCTTGGCGCTCAGCCCGGACGGCCGGACCGTGTACACCGGCGTACCGCTGACCGCCTACGACGTGGCCTCGCGTCAGATGCTGTGGCGCCGCCCGCGCGTCAAGGCGTTCATCCTGAGCGTGAACCCCGACGGGACCATGCTGGCCCGATCGGACGACGGAACCACCGACGCCTACCTCGTCGATGCCGCCTCGGGGCAGACGGTCCGCCGTCTCCCCGGCCACCATGGGAACGTGTGGGTCGCCCGGTTCTCGGCCGACGGCCGTGTCCTGGGAACGATCTCCGACGACGGAGAGATCATCATCCGGGAGAGCGGTAGCGGCCGGATCTCGGAGCGCTGGGACACCTTCGATCCGTGGAGCCTGGGCTTCAGCCCGGACAGCAACCTCGTGTACGGCGGTGCTGCAGACTCGATGCTGCGCACCTGGGACCGCAGCACCCAGCAGACGTACCTGCGGCGGACGACGAAGGTCGGCGACAGCCGTGAGTTCCTTCATGCCGACCTGTCACCGGACGGCAGCAGGGTCGCCTACCGCTGGCTCGACGACCGGGGCATCGGATGGGTCAGGTTCGTTGACACCGCCACGGGGGCACGGACCGCGCCCACCAGGCTCACGGTCCAGGACTACGTGTTCTCGCTCGGCAGCTGGAGCCCCGACGGCCGGCGGTATGCGGCGTGGTGCATGGAAGAGTGCCGGGAGATGGGATCCGTCACGGTCCTCGACACCACGACCGGGGAGGCCGTCACGAGCGCTGCCGTCCTGGACACCGACATCTACTCCGTGACCTACGTCGACGGCGGGCGCCGCCTGCTGGTGGGCGACAACACCGATCCGGGCCGGACCCACCTCCTCGACGCCGAGTCCCTGCGACCGAGGAGAGCTCCCCTCGCGGTCGCAGCCGACAGCTCTGTCGCGCTGGGGACCGGAGCGGAGGCGTTGGTCTCGGAGAACCGTCGCGACATGAAGTCCGAGAGGTGGCGTCTCCTCGACGTGCGCACCGGCGAGGTGCGGTCGCAGCACGATGTGGGCCTCGTCGCCACGATCGCGACCGCCGCCCCGGACGGCTCGGCGATCGCCGTGGGGGGCGCGGCCGGCGAGATCGCCACCATCGACCTGTCGACGGGGGCTCAACGACGTTCCACGTCCGCCGGTGAGCTCGTCCGATGGGTCAGCTACTCCGACGACGGTGAGCTGCTGGTCTCCGCAGCAGACGACGGTGCCGTGAGCCTGTGGGACGCCAGGACGCTCGACCTGCTGGGCACCGTCTCCGCACCCCGTCCGGGGGACCCGGTCCCGGCCGGCGCGCAGTTCATCGGCGACTCGCACGACGTGGCGATCGCGTCGTACGACGGCACCGTGTATCGCTGGGAGACCGACCTCGAGCGCGCACTCGACTTCGCCCTGTCAGATGGCCGGGCGCGACCTCACGCCCCGGGAGTGGGCGCAGTTCCTGCCCGACCAGCCCTATCAGTCCGTCTGCCCCGACGCATGACGTCCAGAAGACGGGTGCGGGGTCACGACCCCGCCACCACCCGATAGCGCACGAAGGCCGGCACAGCCAGGGCGGCCAGCACGGTCAGCACCACGACCAGCAAGCCACCCCCGGCCGCGGCGGCCGTCGTCCCGACCAGTGCCGCCGCCGAGCCGTGGGCGACGTCCGCGATCCGCGGGCCACCGGCCACGACCACGATGAAGATGCCTTGGAGCCGCCCCCGGACCTCGTCGGCGGCGGCGGACTGCAGCATGCTCGTCCGGAACGCCGCAGACGCGATGTCGGCCGCCCCGCCGATCACCAGCATCACCACCGAGACCGCCAGCCAGGTGCCGGCGGCACCATCGGCGAGCGCGGCGGCGGCGCCGAAGCCGGCCATGGCCACGCCCCAGACCACGATCGCGACCACCACCGCCACCCCCTGCCGGGTCACGCGCGACACCCAGCCGGAGAAGATCCCGCCGAGCAGCGCTCCGGTCGGGATCGCCGCGAAGAGCAGCGCGAACGCGAGGCCGCCCTTGTCGGGCCCGCCGAAGGACTCGTGGGCCATCTGCGGGAAGAGCGCGCGCGGCATGCCGAAGACCATCGCGATGATGTCGACGACGAAGCTCATCAACAGCACCGGATGGCCCCGCAGGTAGCGCAGCCCGTCGAGCACCGACCGCAGTCCGGGCGTCCCGCTGACGCCCTGGACCGGCAGCCGCGGCAGCGCCAGCACCGCACCGAGGGTGGCGAAGAGCGTGACCGTGTCGATCAGGTAGAGCCACGCAAAGCCCAGCACCGGGATGAGCGCGCCGCCGACCAGTGGGCCCGCGATCGCGCCGCCCTGGAAGACCGTCATCGACAGGGAGTTGGCGGCCGGGAGCTGCTCGGGCGGCAGCAGGCGCGGCATCACTGCGTTGCGGGTCGGGTGGTTGACGGCGAAGAAGGCCTGCTGGAGGGAGAACAGCCCGAGCAGCAGCCACACGTCGTCGTTGCCGAGCAGGGCCTGCAGCCAGAACAGCGCGGAGGTGCCGACCAGTCCCCAGGTGGTGACGACCAGGAGCGTACGCCGGTCGAAGGCGTCGGCCAGCGCGCCGCCCCACAGCCCGAACACCACGAGGGGCACGAGGCCGAAGACCCCCGCCAGCCCGACGTACGCCGACGAGCCGGTCATCGCGTAGAGCTGCGCCGGCACGGCGACCACGGTCAGCTGGGCTCCGACCACCGTGACGATGCTGGCCAGCCAGAGGCGGCGGAAGTGCGGCTCCGCCAGGGGGCGGGTGTCCGCGAGCAGTCCGCGCAGCCTCACCGCCACGCGCGCACCCTATCCCGGCGACGCGCCCCGACCCTCAGCCACCGGGCAGGACGACCAGCCGGTCGCCGTCCCACCCCACGGGGACCGGATCGGCCACCCGGCCCACGAACCCACCTGCCTCGTCGAGGTGGTCGAAGCCCAGCAGCACCCACCGCCCCGACCGCTCCTGCACGAGGTGGCCCGCGTAGCGCCGCCCGTCGTGCAGGACGGTGGCCGCGGCGACGTCGTAGGGCCCGGTCACGGAGCCGGCGGCCACTGCCCAGACGCCCCCCACCCCGTCACGCCCGGGCGCCATCTCGCCGCGCAGGCACGAGAAGAGCAGCACCGGGCGGCCGTCGACCACCTGCACCGACGGCACCTCGAGCTGCCCGAAGCCCCCGGGCCCGGACAGGGGTGGGGCCACGGTCCATCGGGCGAGGTCGGGTGAGGTGGCGTGACCGATCACCCCACGCGAGGCCGGGTCGCCGGCGGCCAGGCGCGCGGTCACCAGCATGTGCCAGCCGTCGCCGTCGGGGTCGCGGAACACCCACGGGTCCCGCCACGCCTGGTCGACCCAGGCCGTGAGGTCGAGCTGCTCGTACCACCGCGGGTCGGCCTCGAGGACCAGCGGCAGCCGCTCCCACACGACCAGGTCGTCGGACCGCGCGCACAGCACCCGCTGCACCAGCCCGTCCTCCGCCCGCGAGCAGCCGGTGTAGAAGAGCCGCCACGACCCGTCGTCGGCCTGCACCGTGCAGCCCGTCCAGGTCGCCATGTCGTCCGGCGCGGGCGGGTCGGCGTGCACGAGGGCGTCGGGCAGCTCGTCCCAGGCGCGCAGGTCCGTCGACACGGCGTGCCCGACCGAGGCACACAGGTGGCGACGGTCGGGCTCCAGCAGCGCCCTCGACGCCTTGAGGTAGAACAGGTGATAGCGCTCGCCGTCGTCGACGACCCAGTTGTCCCAGACCCAGGAGGAGGCGAGGCTCAGCACCTGCACAGTCTTGCGGAAGGGGTCGGGCATGGGCACCGAGGTCGACGTGGTGGTCGTGGGGGCGGGTCTGTCAGGTCTGCGCTGTGCGGCGGAGCTGGAGGCGGGCGGCGCGACTGTGGCGGTGCTCGAGGCCTCCGACGCCGTCGGCGGCCGGGTCCGCACCGACCGCGTCGACGACTTCCTGTGCGACCGCGGCTTCCAGCTGCTGAACCCGGCCTACCCGGCGGCCGCGAGGTACGTCGACCTGCCCGCCCTCGGGCTGCAGAGCTTCGAGGCCGGCGTCGCGCTGCGTCGTCCGGACGGGATGACCCTCCTCGGCGACCCGCGCCGCGCGCCGAGGCTGCTGCGGTCCTCACTGCGCAGCGGGCTGCTGTCCCCTCGTGAGCTCGCGGCGCTCGGCCGGTTCATGGGGCCGACGCTCGTCGCTCCGCAGCGGTCGTTGCGCGGGCGCGACGAGCCCCTCGGCGTCGCGCTCGACCGGGCCGGGGTCACCGGCCCGCTGCGGCACGACGTGCTGGAGCCCTTCCTGGCCGGGGTGCTGGCCGACAGCTCGGCCACCACGTCGGCGGCGTTCGTCCGGCTGCTCGCCCGCGCATTCGCGCTCGGCACTCCCGGCCTGCCCGCGCGGGGGATGCAGGCGCTGCCCGACCAGCTGGCCAGTCGGCTCGGGCAGCCCGTCCGCCTCCGCGAGCGGGTGACCGAGATCAGGTCCACCGGTGCGGTCGGCGTCGAGACCGAGGGCGGCCGCGTCGACGCGCGGGCGGTGGTGGTCGCCGTCGGACCCGACCAGGTCGAGTCGCTGGTGCCGGGCGTCGCTCCGCTGACCCGGGGCCTCGTGACGTGGTGGTTCGCCGCGGAGCGGGCGCCGTACGACCGCGCGCTGCTGACCCTCGACGCCCGCCCCGGCGCGGGTCCGGTGCAGCACGCAGCGGTGGTCAGCAACGCCGCACCCAGCTATGCCCCGCAGGGGCGCCACCTGATCGAGGCGTCGGTGGTGCTCGACCGGGCCCCGGACGCCTCGGAGGCCGACGTACGCGGGCAGCTCGGTGGCCTGTGGGACGCCGACGCGGCGTCGTGGGAGCTGGTGGTGCGCCACGAGATCCCGCACGCCCTGCCCTTCCAGCCGGCGCCGCTGAAGCCGCGGCAGGAGCCGCGGGTCGCGCCGCACACCTACCTCGCCGGGGACCACCGGGACACCGCGTCGATCCAGGGGGCCCTCGTCTCGGGGACGCGCGTGGCGCACGCCGTGCTCGGCGACCTCGGGCTGCGCGCCGCTGGCTAGATTCGCCCGTATGGAGCCCGCCACGAGATCGGACCGGCTGCGTCAGCTGACCGTCACCTCCGCCGAGGTCCTCTGCGTCGTCGGCACCCTGGCCGGCGTGGGGCTGCTCGGCACCCGGGTCGAGGAGTCGTCGGGAGGGGCTCTCGCCGCCGACGCGACCCGGCTCGCACCGGCCGGGCCCGCGTTCACCATCTGGTCGGTGATCTACCTCGGCCTGGCGGCGTTCACCGTCTGGCAGTGGCTGCCCGCGCAGACGTCCTCGCCCCGGATGCGGGCGACGGGCTGGCTGGCGGCCGCCTCCATGGTGCTCAACGCCGCCTGGCTGCTGGTGACGCAGCGCGGGTGGATCTGGGTGAGTGTGGGGGTGATCCTCGCCCTCGTGCTGACGCTGGGCGTGCTGGCTCGGCGGCTCGCCGAGCGGCCGGCGGCCTCGGTCGTGGAGCGCGTGGTCGTCGACGCGACGTTCGGCCTCTACCTCGGCTGGGTCACCGTGGCCACCTGCGCCAACGTGACCGCCGCCCTCGTCGACTCCGGCGTCGACCCGCGGCCGGCCGTGGCCGACCTCGCCGCAGTGCTCGTGCTCGCCCTGGCCACGGGGGTCCTGGCCCTCGTCGCGCGCAGCCTGCGAGGCGACTGGGCGGTGTCCGCGGCCGCAGCCTGGGGACTCGGGTGGATCGCCGTCGGACGCCTGGTCGACGAGCCGTCCTCCACCACGACCGGCGTGGCCGCGATCGTGGCCGCGGGTGTCGTCCTGCTCGTCAACGGGTACGTCGCCCGCAGCGCCGCCACGGCAACCTGACACCGACCACCACCGAAGGAACCTCATGCAGATCAGCCGCACCGTCGAGGTCGCGACCCCCCTGGACAGGGTCTTCGCCTACCTGAGCGACTTCACCACCACCACGGAGTGGGACCCGGGCAGCGTCCGCACCGAGCGCGTGTCGGGTGACGGCGGCGTCGGCACGACGTACCACAACGTCTCGACGTTCAACGGCCGCGAGACCGAGCTCGTCTATGTGGTGACGGAGCTGGTGCCCCGCGAGCGGTTCGCGCTGCGCGGGGAGAACAAGACGGTCGTGGCCCGCGACACGATGACGTTCGCCGAGACCGCGGCCGGCGGCACCCGGGTCACCTACACCGCCGACTTCGCGTTCAAGGGTCTCCTCCGGTTCGTCGCTCCCCTGCTCGGGGGCGCGTTCAAGAAGCTCGGCGACGAGGCGGAGCGCGGACTGCGCGAGCACCTCGCCCGGCTGTGAGCGAGGCCGGGCGCCCGCGTCGTAGCCCGGTCGAAACACGCGCGTCACACGGTCGCCTTGTGACCGTGACAGCATCCCCCTAGCGTGCTGGCCATGGAGCCGCACGCCGAGCAGTCGAGCCTGTTCGAGGGCTACCAGCTCGGCCAGGCGTGGGACGAGATGCTCGCGGAGGAGGCCCACCCGCGCACGCCCTACAAGGCGGTGCACCACACGCTCGCCGCCATGGGCTCCACGGCGATGCGGGACCGGGCCGACCAGCTGGCCCGCAACTATCTCGACCAGGGCGTGACGTTCGACTACTCCGGGGAGGAGCAGCCCTTCCCCCTCGACGCGGTGCCGCGGGTGCTGTCCGCCCACGAGTGGGAGGTCATCGAGGCCGGGATCGTGCAGCGGGTGACGGCGCTGGAGGCACTGCTCGACGACATCTACAGCCGTGAGGGCGAGATCCCTCGAGCGGTGCACGAGGGCATCGTGCCCTGGCAGCTGATCGCGTCCTCCAAGCACTACCACCGCGCGGTGGCGGGCATCCGCCCCACCAACGGCGTCCGCATCCACGTCGCCGGCATCGACCTGGTCCGCGACGAGCGCGGCACCTTCCGGGTCCTCGAGGACAACGTCCGCGTGCCGTCCGGCGTCAGCTACGTGATCGCCAACCGCAGGGCGATGGCCAACGTCTTCCCCGAGGCGTTCGCCACGATGCGCATCCGACCGGTGCACGAGTACCCGCGGATGCTGCTGCGCGCCCTACGCGCCGCGGCCCCCGACGGCACCAAGGACCCCACCGTGGTCGTGCTCACGCCCGGTGTCTACAACAGCGCCTACTTCGAGCACGCCCTGCTCGCCCGGATGATGGGCGTGGAGCTGGTCGAGGGTCGCGACCTGGTGTGCAGCGGCGGCCAGGTGCGCATGCGGACCACCAACGGCGACCGGCCCGTGGACGTGATCTACCGCCGGGTCGACGACGAGTTCCTCGACCCCGTGCACTTCCGGGGCGACTCGGTGCTCGGCGTCGCCGGACTGGTGTCGGCGGTCCGCGCCGGCCGGGTGACGCTCGCCAACGCGCTGGGCAACGGCGTCGCCGACGACAAGCTGATCTACTCCTACCTGCCCGATCTCGTGCGCTTCTACCTCGACGAGGACCCGATCCTGCCCAACGTCGACACCTTCCGGTGCAACGAGCCGCCGGCCCTCGCCCACGTGCTCGGTCACCTCGACGAGATGGTGGTCAAGCCCGTCGACGGCTCGGGCGGCAAGGGCCTGGTGGTGGGCTCGACCGCCGACAAGCCGACCCTCGACCGGCTGCGGCGGCGGCTGATCGACGACCCGCGCGGCTGGATCGCCCAGCCGGTCGTGCAGCTGTCGACGGTGCCGACGCTGATCGAGGGCAGGCTGCGCCCGCGGCACGTCGACCTGCGGCCCTTCGCCGTCAACGACGGCGACCGGGTGCAGGTGCTGCCGGGCGGGCTCACCCGGGTGGCCCTGCCCGAGGGCCAGCTCG
The DNA here is from genome assembly GCA_964591845.1 of uncultured Nocardioides sp. Lineage (GTDB taxonomy): Bacteria > Actinomycetota > Actinomycetes > Propionibacteriales > Nocardioidaceae > Nocardioides. The sequence continues at coordinate 181 of CAZQCA010000052.1, read as the reverse complement.
TGGTCAACTCCAGCCAGGGCGGCGGGTCCAAGGACACCTGGGTGCTGGCCGGCCACGGCCGTACGGCGCAGCGCGTGCCGGCCGGCGGCGGCCAGCCCGAGACGCGCGAGGTCGTGGTGATGACGACGCCGACGGCCTCGCCCGAGGACGCGCTCCGCTCCCAGCAGCAACAGCAGCAGCA
>CAZQCA010000051.1:0-16890 GCA_964591845.1 uncultured Nocardioides sp. | reverse complement strand
CGACCTCGGCGTCACCACCGTCTACGTCACCCACGACCAGGTCGAGGCGATGACGATGGGCGACCGGGTGGCGGTCATGAAGGACGGGATCCTCCAGCAGGTCGACACGCCGCTGTCGCTCTACAACCGGCCCAACAACCTCTTCGTCGCCGGCTTCATCGGCTCGCCGCAGATGAACCTCATGGACGCGGTGGCCAAGGACGGCAGGGCCTCCATCGGCGGCTACCTGGTGCCCGTGGACCCGGCCGCGGCGCAGAAGATGCAGGGCAACACCACGGTCGGCGTGCGTCCCGAGGACTGGCGTCTGGTGACCGCGAGCGACGGCGGCCTCCCGATCGACGTGACCGTCGTCGAGGAGCTCGGTGCCGACTCCTACGTCTACGGCACCTCCGACGTGGACGGCGTCCCGAGCACGGTCATCGTGCGGACCGACGCCAAGCACCACGTGGCCAAGGGCGAGCGCATCCACGTGACGACGGACCCCCAGCACGTCCACGTCTTCGACACCGAGACCGGAGCGCGCCTGTCCGACTGACCCAGGTCGGGCCGACTCGGATCGGCCCGCGGCGTCAGCGGTCGGCGGTGCGCCGGATCGCGTCGGCGAACTCGTCGTAGAGCGGCCGCGGCAGGTCGTGGCCCATCCCCGGCACGAGCAGCAGCTCGGCGCCGGGGATGGCGCCCGCCGTGGCGCGCCCGCCCGACACGTGGACCATGCGGTCCTTGTCGCCGTGGATCACCAGCGCCGGCACCGTCAGGTTGCGCAGCCGCGGGCTCCGGTCCGGCTGGGCGAGGATCGCCAGCATCTGCCGCATCACCCCGCTGGCGGAGAACCCGCGGTCCCAGGTCTCCTCGGCCCGCCGGAGCACCTCGGCGTGGTCCTGGGGATAGGCCGGGGAGCCGATGAACTGCCACAGGCGCGCCGAGGTCTCGGCGTAGGGCGCGCGTCCGGGACCCCGGGGCGCGATCAGCATCGGCAGGAGCTTGGGGTGCTGCCAGCCCACGGTGCGGCGTCCGGTGGTGGACATGATGCTGGTGACCGACCGGACTCGGGCGGGTTCGAGCACCGCCATCGTCTGCACGATCATGCCGCCCATCGACACGCCGGCGACGTGCGCCGCGGAGATGCCGAGGTGGTCCAGCAGCCCGAACGCGTCCCGGGCCATGTCGTCGAGCGTGTAGGGCGGACGCCGGCCACGCCCCGCGAACGCGCGCAGCAGGTCGCCACGACGCACGCGACCGCCGATCTTGGTGGACCGCCCCGTGTCCCGGTTGTCGTAGCGGACGACGAAGAAGCCCCGCCTCGCGAGAGCCGCGCAGAGCTCGGGATCCCACCAGGTCATCGGCCCGCCCAGACCCATCACCAGCAGGAGCGGGTCGCCGGTCGGGTCGCCGAAGGTCTGGTAGCACAGCTCCACGCCCCCGGCCACGGGGGCGAACAGCTCCTCGGAGACGGGCACGGCGCGGGCGCCGTCGTCGGTGTGGGCCATGGGTCCAGTCAACCCTCGGAACGGGAGGATCCGCGGCAGATGTGGCGATGCGCACATGATTTCGTCGCCGTGGGCGTACCTTCGAGACCGATGACCGCGCTTCCGAGGACTCCTCCGATGACCACGGCCGGGGGCTTCCTGCTGCCGGAGGGATTCGTGCGCCCGCCGGTCGCGGCCCTGCTCCAGGAGGCCAGCGTGGTCGCCGAGTCGGCGCGCTACGCGCTGCGCCCGCGACGGCCACGACCCGTGGCGAGGCGGCGTCATCCCGAGCCGGTGCTGCTCGTGCCCGGCTTCTTCGCCGGCGACCTGACCTTGGCAGCGCTGGCGGGCGCGCTGCGGGCCGGCGGGTTCCGCACCTACCGCTCGCTGATCGGCCTCAACGTGGGCTGCACGCTCGCCGCCACGGCCGAGCTGGAGAAGCGCCTGGAGGGCGTCGTGCACCGCCGCGGCAGCCCGGCGTACGTCGTGGGGCACAGCCTGGGCGGCATGCTGGCGCGCGGCCTCGCCTCGCGCCGCCCCGACCTGGTCGCGGGCCTGGTGACGCTCGGCAGCCCGATGCTGGCGCCGGGCGCCCACCACCTCTCGCTCGCCGCCGGCGTGGACCTGCTGGTCCGGCTGAGCCGCGCGGGACTGCCCGGGCTGATGGGGGCGGACTGCGTCGCGGGTGACTGTGCCCGGGAGAGCTTCGACGCCAGCCGGCTGCCGTTGGGTGAGGAGACGCGGTTCACCGCCGTCTACTCCCGTCGCGACGGCGTGGTCGACTGGCGGGCCTGTCTCGACCCGCAGGCGGACCCGGTCGAGGTCAGCGCGTCCCACGTCGGGATGGCCGTGGACCCGAGGGTGCACGCCGAGGTGCTGCGGGCGCTGCGCCGCGACGCCTGAGCCGCGACGGGCTGGCGTGCTCAGAGCTCGTAGCTGCGGAGCTTGCCCAGGTGGTGCTCGGAGGTGATCGAGCGGATCGTCCCCGACCGGGAGCGCATCACGAGGGAGTGCGTGCTCGCGGTGCCGGAGCGGTAGCGGACGCCCTTCATCAGCTCGCCGTCGGTGATGCCCGTGGCCGCGAAGAAGCAGTCGTCGCCGGTGACCAGCTCGTCGGTGGTCAGCACGAACTCGGGGTCCAGGTTGTGACCGTGGTCGATCGCCTGCTGCCGCTCGTCGTCGTCGCGGGGCCACAGTCGGCCCTGGATGATGCCGCCGATCGACTTCATGGCGCAGGCGGCGATGATCCCCTCCGGGGTGCCGCCGATGCCCAGCATCAGGTCGATGCCGGTGTCGGGTCGCGCGGCCATGATGGCGCCGGCCACGTCGCCGTCGGTGATGAACTTGATCCGCGCACCGGTGCCCCGGATCTCGTCCACCAGCCTGCTGTGCCGAGGCCGGTCGAGGAGCACCACGGTGACGTCGTCGGTCCGCGACCGCTTGGCCTTCGCGACCAGCTTGACGTTGACCGCGGCCGGCAGCCGGATGTCGACCACGTCGGCGGCCTCGGGGCCGGTCACCAGCTTCTCCATGTAGAAGACGGCGGAGGGGTCGTACATGGAGCCCCGCGGTGCGACCGCGATTACGGCGATGGCGTTGTTCATCCCCTTGGCGGTGAGGGTGGTCCCGTCGATCGGGTCGACCGCCACGTCGGTCTCGGGACCGGTGCCGTCACCCACGCGCTCGCCGTTGTAGAGCATCGGGGCGTTGTCCTTCTCGCCCTCGCCGATGACCACCGTGCCGTCCATCTGGACCGTCGAGATCGTGGCCCTCATGGCCTGGACGGCCACGTCGTCAGCCTCGTTCTTGTCGCCTCGGCCCACCCAGCGGCCGGCCGCCATGGCGGCCGCCTCGGTCACCCGCACGAGCTCCATCGCGAGGTTGCGGTCGGGGGACTCGGGGAAGGGGACCTGCTCCGGCGCGCTCATGAGGCGAATGCTAGTCACGGTCGGCGCCGCATCCGCGGTGAGGTGGCGGCTGCCGTTCAGGTGGTGAGCGCGATCGCGGCGGTGGCCGCGAGGATGCTGGCCGGGGTGAGCGCCAGGGAGACGCGGTGGAAGTCCCATCCACGCGCGGGTGCGCCCCGGACCTGCAGGCTACGGCGCCACAGCAGCGTGGCCAGGGAGCCGCTCCAGGTGAGGCCGGCGCCGACGTTGAGCCCGACCAGCGCGGCGAGCACGGCGGGCGTCCCCAACGGCGCCACCAGCGGCACGAGGAGCAGTGTCGCCGGGAGGTTGGTGACGAGCAGCGACAGCCCGGTGGCCACGACGGCGACCGCCACCAGCGCGGCGTACGACGTCGTCTGCGGCAGCAGGCCGCTCACCGCCTGACCCAGCACTCCGGGGGTGAGGGCGGCCACGGCGAGCCCCAGCGCGAGGACCAGGCCGGCGAACGGGAGGTGGGCCGCGCCGGCGACCTGCCGAGGGCCGGTCAGCCCGCGGCGCCAGCCCCACCCGGCCAGGACGAGCGCCGCGCACCCCGCCACCCAGGCGGGGTCCACCGCCCACGGCGACCCGGCCACGAAGCCGACCAGCATCGCGGTGAGCACGATCGCGGGCACTCGTGGCATGCGGGGTCGCGACTGGGGTGCGGGGGCGGGCGTCTCGGGCGCGTCGGCGAGCTCGCGACGGAACAGCCAGCGCAGTCCGGCGTACTCCACTGCCAGCACGGCGACCCAGACCGGCGCCATCGCCCGCCCGAAGTCCGCGAACGAGAGGTGCAGCTGGTGCAGGGCGATCAGATTGGTCAGGTTGGCGACCGGCAGCAGCAGCGAACCGGAGTTGGCCATCCGCAGGCACGCGTAGGCGCTCGGCGACGGGCGACCGGCGGCGATGCCGGCGGCTGCTGCCCAGGGGGTGAGCAGCACCACCGTCGAGTCCAGGCTGAGCGACACCGTCGCGAGCGCCGCCAGGACGAAGAACCCGGTGAAGACCCGGCGGGGCCGGCCGCCGGACCAGGCCAGGGTGCGGGCCGCCGCCACCTCGAAGAGGCCCGCCCGGCCGGCGATGTCGGCGATCACGACCATCGCGACGAGGAACGCGAGCACCGGCCCGAGGAGGTCGAGCATGGCGCGGGCGCCGCCGACGTCGAGCAGGCCACTGGCCAGCACCACCAGGCAGACGGCGAGAGCGGCCGTGGCCTCGACCCGGGGGCGGGGGTGGCGGACCGCGGTCACGAGTCCTGCGGCCAGCGCCACGGCGACGACCGCCTGGGCCGCCCCGTCCGACCAGTTCGCGAGCATCGGCGGTGACGGTACCCAGCCGGGGCAAGCCCACGCGGCGCCCGAGCGCGTGGCACGATCGTCCGCGTGAGCGGACCCTCCGGAGCCCCCGCGGGTCGGCCGCGCTATCAGCGCTCGATGGCGGGCATGACCGGCGCGCTGCTCGTGACGGTGGCGGCGGTCGCCGCGTTCGTCGGCTTCCGTGCGCTGAACCGCGACGAGCTGGACATCGAGCCGGAGCCGGTGGACTACCTACCGGTGGTCACGCAGGCGCAGCGCCTGGGGGCGACACCGGCCTACCCGGGCAGACTGCCGCACGGGTGGGTCGCGACCAGCGTGACCCTGGGCCAGGGGGACCCGCCCTCGTGGGGGCTCGGCCTGCTGACCGGCGACGAGGAGTTCGCGGGCATCAGGCAGGGTGGGGACACGCTGGCGGGCCTCGTCGAGACCTATGTGGACGAGGACGCCCAGGAGGGCGCCACGGTCCGGCTGGAGACCGAGGTCGCGTCGAGCTGGCGGACGTTCAGCGACGACGGTGGCGACCTCGCCTACGCGGCCGAGGTGGGCGGCCAGCCGCTGCTCGTCTACGGGTCGGCGGGGCAGGGCGCCCTCGAGCAGCTGCTCGGCGAGCTCACCACCGCGCCGCGCTGACGGTCTCCGCGGGGCGGGTCACTCGTCGGCGGGGTCGGCGGTCTCGGCCCGCGCCGCCTCGAGTCGCTCGCGCGCGCCGTCGAGCCACTCCTGGCAGACGGTGGCCAGGTGCTCGCCCCGCTCCCACAGCGCCAGGGACTCCTCGAGGGCGATGCCGCCGGCCTCGAGCCGGCGTACGACGTCGATCAGCTCCTCGCGGGCCTGCTCGTAGGACAGCTGCTCAGCCATGGGCGTCTCCTTCGTCTGCCGGCTCTCCCCGACGCGTGTCGTCGGGGGACCGGTCGGCCAGGTGCTCGGTGCGGTCGGCGGTCACGTGGACCCGTCCGTCGGCGAGACGGACACTCATCTCGGCACCCGCCGCGACGCCCTGCACCGAGGTCCGCACCCGGCCGTCGGCGTCCTGCACCACGGCGTAGCCGCGGGCCAGGGTCTGTAGGGGGGAGAGCGCCCGGGCCCGCGCGCGATGGTGCGCGATGTCGTCGGCGGCGCGGTCGAGCCGGTGCGACACGGTGCGCCAGGCGCGCTCGCGGAGGTCGGCGACCTCGTCGACCCGCGCAAGCACCAGCGACGCGGGGTCGGCGAGGGCGGGGCGCGACCGCAGGGCGTCGAGGCCGGCCTGCTCGCGGGCGACCAGCTGGGTGGCGAGGACGTGCAGGCGCTCGCGGGCCCAGCCCACGCCGCGGAGCTCCTCGGCCACGTCGGGCACCACCAGCTTGGCCGCGTCGGTGGGGGTGGACGCCCGCACGTCGGCCACCAGGTCGAGCAGCGGCTGGTCGGGCTCGTGGCCGATGGCGGAGACGACGGGGGTGCGCATGCGGTGGACGGCGCGCACCACGGCCTCGTCGGAGAACGGCAGCAGGTCCTCGACCGAGCCGCCTCCGCGAGCCACCACCACGACGTCGACATCGGCGTCACGCTCGAGGAGGTCGAGCGCGTCGATCACCTCGGCCGCGGCCCGCGTGCCCTGCATGGCGGCGTGCACCACCCGGAAGCGCACCGACGGCCAGCGGCGGCGGGCGTTGTCGAGCACGTCGCGCTCGGCAGCCGAGCCGGGGGCGGTGACGAGCCCCACGCAACGCGGCAGGAACGGCAGCGACCTCTTCAGCTCGGGGACGAAGAGCCCCTCGGCGGCGAGCAGCTGCCGTCGCCGCTCCAGCCGCGCCAGCAGCTCCCCCAGCCCGACCATCCGGATCTCTCGCACGGCGAGCGAGAGCGAGCCTCGGTTGGCGTAGTAGGACGGCTTGGCCTGGACGACGACGCTCGCGCCCTCGACGAGCGGCGGGTCGAGCCCGTCGAAGAGCACCCGCGAGCAGGTCACCGGCACGGAGATGTCGGCCACGGAGTCGCGCAGGGTCATGAAGACGGTGCCCACGCCCGGTCGCCGGTTGACCTGGGCGACCTGGCCCTCGACCCAGACGACCCCGAGCCGGTCGACCCAACCGGCGATCGCCTGGGCGATCTGCCGCACCGGGGCCGGCTTCTGCGGGGAGGTCTCGAGGGCCACAGCGGGAGACTAGGCCACGACGCCGACGCGGCCGCGGGCGCTCGGGCGGCCCTCTAGAGTGGCGGGCATGACCACGGACCTGGGCAGCCCGCAGATCCTGACCCCCGAGGAGGCCGAGCGGGCGGTGCTGCTGGCGGCGCCGCGCGGCTACTGCGCAGGTGTCGACCGCGCCGTGATCACGGTGGAGAAGGCGCTCGACCTCTACGGCGCGCCGGTCTATGTGCGCAAGCAGATCGTCCACAACAAGCACGTCGTCGCCGACCTCGAGGCGCGCGGCGCGGTCTTCGTCGAGGAGCTGGGCGAGGTGCCCGAGGGGCAGACTGTGGTGTTCTCCGCCCATGGCGTCTCGCCGGAGGTGCACCGTGAGGCGCAGGCCCGCGGGCTGAAGACCATCGACGCGACCTGCCCTTTGGTGACCAAGGTCCACCACGAGGCCAAGCGCTTCGCGGGCGAGGACTACGACATCCTCCTGATCGGGCACGAGGGCCACGAGGAGGTCGAGGGCACCGCGGGCGAGGCACCGGAGCACATCCAGCTCGTCCAGAGCCCCGCCGACGTCCCCCACATCACCGTGCGCGACCCCGCCCGGGTCGCGTGGCTGTCGCAGACCACGCTGTCGGTGGACGAGACGATGGAGACGGTGGCCGCCATCCGCGCGCGCTTCCCCCAGCTGCTCGACCCGCCGAGCGACGACATCTGCTACGCCACGCAGAACCGTCAGCTCGCGGTCAAGGAGATCGCCCGCGACGCCGACCTGGTGATCGTGGTCGGCTCCGGCAACTCCTCCAACAGCGTCCGGCTGGTGGAGGTGGCGCTGGAGGCCGGCGCCCGCGCGGCGCACCGCGTCGACGACGCCTCGGAGATCCAGGAGGCCTGGCTCGACGGCGTACGCACGGTGAGCGTGACCTCCGGTGCGTCGGTGCCCGAGGCGCTGGTCCAGGGCGTGCTGGCGTTCCTGCAGGAGCGTGGCTATCCCGACGCCCGTGCCGTGCACAGCGCCGAGGAGAGCCTGATCTTCGCGCTGCCGCCCGAGCTGCGTCGCGACCTGCGCGCCGCGCAGCAGGCCTGACCCGGGGCGCGCCCAGGCCATGGCCCGCTTCGTCGACCTGCACCCCGACAACCCGCAGCCGCGCCTGATCCATCAGGTGGTCGACGCGCTCCGCGACGACGACGCCCTGATCGCCTATCCCACGGACTCCGGCTATGCGCTCGGCTGCCGCCTCGGCAACCGGGACGGCCGCGACCGCATCCTGCGGATCCGTCAGCTCGACGAGCGGCACCACTTCACCCTCGTCTGCAAGGACTTCGCCCAGCTCGGGCAGTTCGTGCACATCAGCAACGCGGCGTTCCGGGCGATCAAGGGGGCCACTCCGGGGCCCTACACGTTCGTCCTGCCCGCCACGCCGGAGGTGCCGCGGCGGCTGCTGCACCCCAAGAAGCGCACGGTGGGCGTCCGCATCCCCGACCACACGCTCGTGCGGGCGCTGCTCGACGCGCTCGGCGAGCCGCTGCTCTCGAGCACGCTGATCGTCCCCGGTGAGGACCGGGCGCGCACCGACGGCTGGGCGATCAAGGAGGACCTCGACCACCAGGTCGACCTGGTCCTGGAGTGCGGGGAGGTCACCGCGGAGCCGACCACGGTCGTGGACTGGTCGGAGGGGGAGCCCGAGATCACCCGCTACGGCGCCGGCGACGCGTCGAGGTTCGAGGCCTGAGCAGGCGTCCGCTCGTCGGCCCGGCTCAGCGGGACCGCGTGCGCTGGCGCAGGAGCAGCGTCGCCAGGCACAGCGCGTAGCCCGCGACCAGGGCGCCGCTGTGGGTCGCCAGACCCGAGACCACCGCCTGGACGACGCCGTCGCCCGGGTGGGCGATCGCCTCGGGCGACACCGCCCCGACGAAGGCGAAGACCGCCGCCATCATGAGCGGGGGCAGCACACCCACGGTGAAGAAGCCGTCGGGCCGCACCGCCACGGCCAGGCCGAGGCAGAGCACGACGTAGCAGAGGTCGAAGAACTGGCTGACCTCGCCCACCAGCGCCAGGTCGAGGACCACCACCGTCAGGGCGAGCGCCACCCCGAGCACGACCACCTGGCGGCCGGGCTCGCGGCCGTCGGTCCACACGGACGGCGCATCGGTCACAGCGCCACGCTAGGGCTCGGGGCGCCGTCGTCATGGGAGCCGCGCCGCTCGGGACCCGGCACCGCCGGGCGCAGCGGCACGGGGTCGACCGAGCGGGCCACCGAGTCGAGCTGACGCGGAGCGGGGAGGTCGGCGTCGGTCACACCGAGGTCGGCGAGTCGTCGGGCGGACACGAGCACCCGCGCGTCGAAGGACCCGACGGTCTGGTTGTAGTGGCCGACGGCGGCGTTGAGCGAGCGGCCGAGTGAGTCGAGATGGCCGGTCAGCGTGCCGAGCCGGTCGTGCAGCTCGCGCCCCAGCCGGTGGACGTCGCGGGCCCGGTCGGCCAGCGCCTCGTGACGCCATCCGTGGGCGACGGTGCGCAGCAGCGCGATCAGGGTGGTCGGCGTCGCGAGCACGACCTGGCGGGCGGCGGCGTACTCCAAGAGGTCGGGGCTCGCCTCCAGCGCTCCGGCCAGGAACGACTCCGCCGGCACGAACATCACGACGAACTCGGGGGTCTCGGGCAGGGAGCGCCAGTAGCGCTTGGCGGCCAGCGCGTCGACGTGCTGGCGCAGCTGGGCGGCGTGGCGCCGGAGGTGGTGGTCGCGCGCGTCGGGATCGTCGGACGCACCGGCGTCGAGGAACGCCTCGAGCGGCACCTTGGCGTCGACGACGACCTGCCGGCCTCCAGCCAGGTGGACGACCAGGTCGGGGCGTAGCGCCCCGTCGTCGAGCCGGGCCTGCTCGGTGAAGTCGCAGCGGGCGACCATGCCCGCGATCTCCACGGCACGCCTCAGGTGGAGCTCGCCCCACCGCCCGCGGACCTGCGGCCGGCGCAGCGCCGTCGCGAGGCCCTGGGTCTCGCGACGCAGCAGGTCGGTGGTGTGCCGCATGTCCAGCACCTGCTGGGCGAGCTGGCCCTGCCAGGTGGCCCGCTGGTGGTCGAGGTCGCGCAGCTGGTCGTGGAGCCGCTCGAGGCCCTCGCGCAGCACGGCCTGCTCGGCGGCCCCGCTGCCGAGGCCCGCAAGCTGCCGCTGGCGCATCCAGAGCACGCCGAGCGCGGCGCCGGCCAGGAGGCCGGTGGCGAGCCCGAGGAAGAGCGTGACGATGTCCATGCCGTGATCATGGACGGGCCCACCGACAGCCGGCGCTCGTCAGTCGAGCTCGACCACCACAGGCGCGTGGTCGGAGGCACCCTGACCGGCACGCTCGTCACGGTCGATGAACGCTCCGGTCACCCGCGCCGCCAGGGGTGGGTTGGCGAGCACGAAGTCGATCTTGAGCCCGCGGTCGCGCTCGAAGCGCTGTCGGTAGTAGTCCCAGTAGGTGTAGCCCGGCGCGTGCGCCCGGGTCACCTCCGCGTAGCCGTCGTCGAGGAGGGCCTGGAACGCCGCGCGCTCCGCGGGCGTCACGTGGGTGCTGTTCGTGAACTGCGCCGGGTCGAAGACGTCCTCGTCGGTCGGGCAGATGTTCCAGTCGCCGACCAGCGCGGTGTCGGCCTCGCCGAGCCACGGGCGTGCGGCCTCGCGCAGCCGGGCCAGCCAGTCGAGCTTGTAGACGTAGTGGGGGTCGTCGGGCTTGCGCCCGTTGGGGACGTAGAGCGACCACACGCGGACCCCGCCGCAGGTGGCGGCGATCGCGCGGGCCTCGGGTGCGGCCGGGTCGCCGTACGGCGGCATGCCGGGGAAGCCGACCTCGACGTCGTCCAGCCCGACCCGACTGACGAGGGCGACGCCGTTCCACTGGTTGACGCCGGCCACCGCGATGTCGTAGCCGAGGGCGTGGAGACCCATCAGCGGCAGCTGGTCCTCGCGCGCCTTGGTCTCCTGGAGGGCCAGGACGTCGATGTCGTGACGCTGGAGGAAGGCCTCGACCCGGTCGATGCGGGAGCGGAGGGAGTTGACGTTCCAGGTCGCCAGGCGCACGGGGCGAGCCTAGACCCGTCTAGGAGCCGCTCCCGGCCAGGAACGGGGCGACCGCGTCGGGGGTCACCTCGCGGGCGAGGGCGACGGCCCGGGGGAGGGGGAGGTCGGTGACGACCACCCGTTCGGAGCCCGCCGCCGTGGTGGCGGTCAGGGTCGCCAGCCCGCGGCGCCGCTGGAACCAGCTCTGCTGCACCACCCAGCCGATGACGCCGTCGCGCTCCAGCACGGTGCGGCGTACGCCGGCCGTGGGGGCGCCCGCCGCGAGGTGGGCGGGGGCGAGCAGGTGGCCGAGGTTGCGGTAGGCGGCCTCGGCGTACGCCGCGGCGAGCGGCACGGCGAGCAGGGCGAGGAGCGGCACCCAGGCGGGGAGGGCGGTGGCGAGGGTGCCGACCACCGCCGTGGCGACCAGGGCGAGCGCCGGCCACTGGGCCCGGATGTGCCGCCGAACCCGCGCGGCCCGGCCGTGTGGGACCAGCGGCTCGAGCAGGGGCCCATCGACGCCGAGGACGGCATGACCGACGTCGCGACACACCGCGCGCGGGCACGGTGGCAGCACCGTCGTGGTGCCCCCCGAGCCCACGCCGGTCGCGAGCGTCGCCAGCTCGGCCCCCTTGACGAGCCGCAGCAGCACCGGCTCGGTCAGCTCCACCCCGCGGACCCTGGCCTCCTCGACGGTGACCGAGCGGCGCGTGAAGAGCCCCGAGGCCAGGTGGAGCGTGCCGTGCTCGCGGGTGAGCGCGAGGTTCCACCACTGGATGACGTAGCCCGCGACCGAGATCGCCACCCAGCCGACGAGGGCGCCGGCGGCGACGCTCAGCACGACCAGGGCGATCGCGAAGCCCCGCACCCACTGGTAGGCCGCGTCGAGGTGCTCCTGGTCCAGGAACGGCAGCGAGTCGCCCCACTGCGTGAGCGCCCCGAACGCCCCCGCCACCAACGCCAGCCGGCTCAGGCTGAACGGCGCGAACCGCAGCCACGACCAGTCGATGGCCGCCAGGAGCTGGGGTTGTCCCACGGGGACCTGTGGTGGTTGCCGATGTGGACCAATCGGCGTGATTTCCGGTCCCGGGGCTGTCGTTTGGGCCCAATCGGCGTCCTCACGGCGCGCCAGCAGCACCCCCCGCAGCTCGCCGGCTTTGTCGACCGAGAGGGCGTCCAGCTCGATGCGGGAGTCGTCGACGCCGGTGCCGACCTGGACCTTCGCCAGCCCCAGCAGCCGGTGCAGGAGCGACGACTCGAGGTCGACGCTGCGGACCCGGTCGAGCGGCGCGGTGACCTGCTGGCGGTTCAGCAGCCCCTTGCGGAGCTGGAACTGCGACGACGTCATCCGGTAGCGCGTCGTCAGCCAGGGAAGGAACCCCAGCACCACCGGGATGCCGACGGCCGGCACGGCGTACCACGGCTGGAAGCCGCCCTGCGACCCGCTGATGCCGAGCACGGCCACGATCAGCGGCACCGCGAACTGCCTCAGCGACGACACGGGACCCACCAGCAGCATCCGGGGGTCCAGCCGCTGCCAGGACGCCTCCGGCGACTCCTCGCTCACGTCGCGTCGCCCTCGGACGCGGAGGTGATCTCCGTCAGCTCGGCCACGACCCGGCGGGCGACGTCGGCGTCGAGGCAGTCGATGCGTACCGGCCCCGCCGCCGACGCCGTCGTCACGGTGATCGAGGAGAGCCCGAAGAGCCGCATCATCGCGCCCTGATGGGAGTCGACGGTCTGCACGCGCGACAGCGGGGCGATCCGCTGCTCCCGCGTGAGCCAGCCGGACCGCGTGAAGATCGCCGTCGGCGTGACCTCCCAGCGGTGGATGCGGTAGCGGACCACGGGCATGGCCAGCACCCGCACCAGCGTCAGCGCCACGAGGAGCAGCAGCAGCGGAAGGGCGTACCACGGCCGGCCTTCCGGCAGCCGCCCCAGCAGGTAGTAGCCCACCCCCGCCAGCGCCCAGAGGACGGCGGCGCCGATCAGCGCCGACGTGCGCCAGAACGCCACGGCGCGCGGAGACACCTGGTGGGCAGGCTCGCGCAGGGCCGCCTCAGCCGACGCCTGCGTGTCCATGCGCCGAGCCTGTCACACCGCCCGAGCGCTCCAGCGCGCGTACGGCGGCGCGCGCGACCGCGGCGAGTCGCCCACCGAGGGCGGACGTCGTCTCCACGGTGGGTGACTCCGGCAGCGCGGCGAGGACCTCCGCGGGCAGCTGCCACGGCAGCAGCACGCTCCCGGCCCGGCGCAGCAGCTCCCCGGCACCCGCCACCAGCGTGGCCCCCGAGGGATGGCCAGCGGCCAGCAGCGCACGGCCGAGCCCGGCGTAGATCTCGGCCGCGAACGTGTCGGAGGCGTCGTCGCCCTCGCCGGCCACGAGACTCCCGAACACCTGCGCCGCCTCGGCCGGCCGGTCGTCGTAGAGCAGGCTCCACGCCTGGTCGATGACGAGGAAGGGTGGGGGTGGGTGGGCCTGGCACCTCGCCTGGGCGTCGGCGAGGAGCAGCCGTGCGGCCTCGGGCCGACCCAGCTGCATCTGCGCGAGGAACAGGTTGTTGGCCACGGACTCCAGGGTCGCGGTCGACCCGGCGGCGCAGGCCAGCAGCCAGGCGTGCTCGATCGTCCCCGGCGCCGCCTCGGGGTCGGTGAGCGACCTGGTCACGGCCAGCAGGCTGAGCGCGTCGGGGAGCCTGCCGTCGCAGCAGCGTCCGGCCAGCTCGGCCGCCAGCTCGGCCGCCTCCAGGGCACCGTGGACGTCTCCCCGGTCGAGCCGCTGCAGGGCACGATTGGTGTGCACCGAGACCAGCCAGCCGGTGTCGTCGGCCGCCTCCAGGACCGGTGCGGCCGCGGCGAGATCGTCTCGCGCGGCCCCGGCGTCGCGGTAGAGCATCACGATGGCCCGCATCGTGCGGACACGGGCCTCGCCGACCTCGCCGAGCAGTCCGCTGTCGAGCACCCGCCCCAGCCAGCGGCGGGCCGGCGCGTGCTGGTCGGCGAAGGCCCACACCCTCGCCAGGGCGATCGCAAGGTCGGCGAGCACCGTCGCGTCGCCGTCGTCGAGCGCCGTGCGAAGCGCGAGGACGTAGTCGGCGTAGTGGTCGCGTACGTCGAGCAGCAGGGCGTCGCTGCGGGGGGCGTCACGCCAGCGGGCGGCGTACCACCGGCGATGACGCGCCCGTGCCTCGAGGAGCTCACCTCGCGCGCGCAGCTCGTCGCGCGCGAGGTCGCGCACCGGCGCGAGCAGCCGCAGGTGCAGCCCGCGGTCGTCGCGGACGACATCGACCAGGGACCGTCGGGCGAGCTCGTGGAGGGTCGGGCGTACGTCGGCCCGGCCGGTCACCGCCCGGGCGGCCGCGACCCCGAACCCGCCGGCGAACACTCCCAGCGACTCGAGAACCTCGCGATGGTCGGCCGGAAGCGTGGCGAGGGAGTCGCCGACGACGTCGCGCAGGCTGCGGTGCCGGCCCGGCCGGTCGGCCTCGCCCGTCAGGCTCAGCGGGTCGCGTGCGGCCTCGGCGAGGTCGGACAGCGGCGCCGCGCCGGCCGAGCGGGCGAGCAGCTCCAGCGCGAGCGGCAGCCCGTCGACGCGTCGGGCGAGGGTGCCGAGCTGCCCGGCCTGGGTCTCGTCGTCGACCCAGGGACCGACCCGGTCGCGCAGCCGCGCGACCAGCAGCCGGACCGCGGGTGCGCGGTGGATCGCCTCCGCCGTCGCCCCGGCATCGGGGACCGCCAGCGGCCGCAGCACGATCTGCTGCTCGCCGGTCAGGTCGAGGGGCTCGCGGGAGGCGACGACGATGCGCAGGCCGGGGCAGTCGCGCAGCAGGGACGACAGGACCTCGCGGCAGGCCTCGAGATGCCGCTCTGCCTCGTCGATCGCCAGCAGGGCGCGACGCTGCCCGATCGCCGCGGCGAGGTCGCCCAGGCCGGCGTCGCGGCGCGGACCCGCCCCCACCGCCCGCGCGACCGCGTCGGTGAGGTCGTCGGGGTCGGCGATCTCCAGGCAGCCGAGGTCGAGGTAGGCCAGGTCGAGACCGACCGGGTCGCCGTCGGCGGCACGAGCGTGGAGCAGCTCGACCAGCAACCGGGTCTTGCCGACGCCGCCGGGTCCGGTCAGGGTGACCAGCCGGCGCTCCTCCACCGCCTCGGTCAGCGCGGCGAGCTCGTCGTCGCGGCCCACCAGGGCGGTGAGCGGCGCCCGCGGCAACGACCGTCGCGCCGCGCCGGGGGGCACGCCCGGCTGGAGCAGGGTGGGGTCCTGCGCCAGCACCCGGGCGTGCAGCGCCGCCGCCGCGGGACCCGGGTCGATGCCCAGGTCCTCGCGCAGAGTGCGACGGAGCGTCTCGAAGGCCGCCAGCGCCTCGGCCTGCCGACCGAGCTGCGCGCAGGCGGCGATCACCAGCTCGTGGGCCGCTTCGCGCAGCGGGTCGTCGACCAGCAGCGCCCGGGCCTCCCCGATCGCCCGCTCCGCGTCGGCGGGGCTCCCGGTGGCGAGGAGCGCTGCGGCGAGCGCCTGCCTCGCGTCGTCGCGCTGCTGGGAGAGGCGGTGCCGGTCGGCGGCCACGACGTCGTCGCTCACCCCGCCGTAGGGCGTCCCCTTCTCCCAGAGGCCGACCGCGTCGTCGTACGCCGCCAGCGCCGCCCGCGGCTCCGTCTGGTCGCGGGCCAGCTGGACCAGGTCGGCGAACGCGTCCTCGTCGACCGACACGGTGGGGGAGAGCCGGTAGCCGAGGGGAGTGCTCTCGATGACACCCGCGCCCCAGCCCCGGCGCAGCCGGGCCACCGACGTGTGCACGACCGCCGGCCCGAGCTCGGCGGCCTGGTCGGGCCAGACGAGGTCGAGCAGGGTCTGGGGGGTCACGGCCTCGCGGCGCCGCTGCACGAGCACCGCCGTCAGGTCCAGCGAGCGACGACCGCGCGGCGTGACATCAGCGCCGGTGGAGGAGGTGACCGTCAGAGGTCCGAGGACTCGGAACCGCATCCGTCCATCGAACCACGCCTCGCCGACGCAGCGCCCGCAGCGGGAGCAGGTACGCGTCGGCGCGGAGCACCGCGCCTCGGCGACGGAGGGCGTCGCGCAGGACCCGGTTGTCGGGACGCACGTGCAGGATCGCGTCGCGGAGCCCGGCGCGCCAGGCCCGCTCGGCCACCTCCTCGACCAGCAGCCGGCCGATGCCCGCGCCCTGGTGGGCGTCGATCACCATCACCGCGATCTCGGCGCGCGGGATCCCGTCCTCGTCCATCTGGGCCCACTGCGCATGTCCCACCGGGCCGGTGCCGAGGAAGGCGAGGACGGACTCGCGCTCCCCGGGCGTGACGCGGCTCAGCGCCGCGACCAGGTGGTCCGGCACCCGCGGCAGCGGAGCGTGGAACCGCTGGAAGAGCGTGTGGGCGGACGCCTTCAGCAGCAGCTCCCGCACGAGTCGCTCGTCGCCCGGGACGACGACCCGGGTCGTCACGTCGGTGCGACGGGGGACGGGTGCCGCCGGGCCGGTGGCCGGGCGGGTCGGCGGGCTGTGGTCGACGTACATGACAGGACGCTCCTGTGGGTGCGGGGAGGAAGGAGGCCTCACCGTCGCCCGGCGACCTGTCACCGACCTGTCGTGGCGATGTCGCCGTTTCGGTGGCGCGCTCGGCACCGCCGTAGACTCCCCGCCCGTGGCTCTCACCATCGGCATCGTCGGTCTCCCCAACGCGGGCAAGTCGACCCTCTTCAACGCGCTGACCAAGAATGACGTGCTGGCGGCCAACTACCCCTTCGCCACGATCGAGCCCAACGTGGGCGTGGTCGGCGTCCCCGACCCGCGGCTCGGCACCCTGGCGCAGATCTTCGGGTCCGAGCGGATCCTCCCGGCCACTGTGGAGTTCGTCGACATCGCCGGCATCGTGCGCGGCGCCTCGAAGGGGGAGGGGCTCGGCAACAAGTTCCTCGCCCACATCCGCGAGTCGGCGGCGATCTGCCAGGTCACGCGCGTCTTCCGGGACGAGGACGTCACCCACGTCGACGGCAAGGTCGACCCC
>CAZQCA010000050.1:0-17118 GCA_964591845.1 uncultured Nocardioides sp. | reverse complement strand
CCACCATCGAGGTCTCCGCCCACTGCGACCTGCCCTGCGGCGTCTACGACCCCGCCCAGGCCCGGATCGAGGCCGAGAGCATCAAGGCCGTCATCGCCAAGGTCGCCGACAACGACGACCCCGACTTCCGCACCCGCGCCATCCTGATCAAGGAGCAGCGCGCCGAGCTGGTCAAGCACCACCTCTGGGTGCTGTGGACCGACTACTTCAAGCCGCCGCACTTCGAGAGCTACCCGCAGCTGCACACCCTGGTCAACGACGCGACCAAGCTGGCCGGCGCGGCCGGGGCCAAGGGCACCTTCGATGCCGACAAGGCCGACGAGCTGCTCGCCAAGATCGACGAGATCGCGGCGATCTTCTGGGAGACCAAGAAGGCGTGACCTCGGCGGGGGCTCCGCGCCGACGGAGTCCCCCGCCGCACCGACGGCCAGACGGGCGCCCTCCTCGGTAGCATCCGGGAGGGCGCCCGTCTGTCGGGCGGCCATCCCGAAGGCACCGAGAGGGCACATGACGACCAGCGACCACCGCCGCGCCGACGTCGAGCTGCGGCTGCCGGCCGACGGCGCCTACGCCTCGGTGCTGCGCACCACGACCGCCGGGCTGGCGGCGCGCCTGGACTTCACCCTCGACGACATCGAGGACCTCCGGATGGCGGCGGGCGAGGCCGGCGCGCTCGTGCTGGAGCAGGCGAAGCCCGGTGGCGACCTCGTCTGCGCCTTCCACCTCGAGCCCGGTCGCCTCACGATGAGCCTCAGCGTCACCTCGGACCGGCCGTCCGAGCCCGACTACGACAGCTTCGCCTGGCAGGTCCTGAGCACCCTGGCCACGACCGCCGACGCGTCGGCCACCGCCGACCGTTTCACCGTCAGCCTGACGATGGAGTCCGACCTGGTGGCGCCCGGCCCATGACGTCGGAGTCGGGGGACGACGGGCTCGCGGAGCCGGAGGGTCTGGCGGAGACCCGCGCACGCAGCGTCGAGCTCTTCGGCGAGCTCCGCGACGGCCATGCCCCCGCCCGGGAGGCGTTGGTCCACCTGCACCTACCGCTCGTGGAGTACTGCGCCCGGCGATTCCGCAACCGTGGAGAGCCGTTCGAGGACCTCGTCCAGGTCGGCACGATCGGGCTGATCAAGGCGATCGACCGATTCGACGACGCGCGCGGCGTCGAGTTCACCACCTACGCCACCCCCACGATCCTGGGCGAGATCAAGCGCTACTTCCGTGACAAGGGGTGGGCGATCCGGGTCCCGCGCCGGCTCCAGGAGCTGCGCATGGCGATCTCCTCGCACTCCGCCGAGCTGACCCAGCAGCTCGGTCGCTCGCCGACCCCGCGCGAGCTCGCCGCCGCCATCGGCTGCACCGTGGAGGACGTGATGGAGGGCATCGAGTCGTCCAACGCCTACGCCACCCTGTCGCTGGACGCCTCTCTCGAGGACGCCGGCCACAGCGCCGGCACCATGCTCGACGCGCTCGGCCTGCCTGACGCGGACCTCGACCTCGTCGAGCTCCGTGAGAGCCTCCGGCCCGTGCTCGACGACCTCGACCCGCGAGCCCAGCAGATCCTGGTCCTTCGCTTCTTCCGCAACATGACCCAGTCGCAAATCGCCGCCGAGGTCGGCATCTCCCAGATGCACGTCTCGCGGCTGCTGACGCGCACGCTGGACCAGCTCCGCACGTCGATGCACGGCGAGAACGGCGAGGCCGGCTGAGCGCGGGTCAGCGCGCGGGTCAGTCCTCGGACCGGTCTCCCCGACCGGGCTCGAGCGCGGCGATGCTCGCCGGCGCCAGCACGGCGACGATCACGCTCACCGCCATCACCGCCAGCAGCAGCGCCACCCACGTCGTGTCCTCGCCGCGGAACGACCACGCCACCCCCAGCCAGAGGAGCTGCGCGAAGACCACCGGGCCGCGGGCCCAGGAGCGCCGGCGACGCAGGCCGCGGGCAGCGAGCAGCAGGAACGCGGCGTACGCGGCGAAGAAGAACGCCGTCGTCAGCCCCATGGTCGCGCGCCCGGACGTCACCGACACCACCTCGAGCACGGCGTACGCCGCCAGGACCAGGCCCTGCGCCGCGACCAGGCCCACGGCCACCCACAGCGCGGGCGGAAGGCCCACCGGCGGGCCCGGAGCCGCCTCGTGGGGGCCCGGGCCGGGAGCCGGAGAAGAGGCGGGCGTCACCGCCCCAGGCTAGTGGTGTGAGCAAGCAAACCGCGGTGGGGGCTTGTATGTGCGAGCAAGACTTGCCAGGCTGTTCGGGTTGCTCGTGAACGTGTTCACGAGTGAACGTCGTGTCCTGCCCTGGCGGACGCGCCCCGACCAGCCCCCCGAACCAGACGAAAGAGGACTGCCACAGCCATGGACTGGCGCAGCCGTTCCGCGTGCCTCGACGAGGACCCGGAGCTGTTCTTCCCGATCGGCAACACCGGGCCGGCCATCCTCCAGATCGAGGAGGCCAAGCAGGTGTGCCGTCGCTGTGAGGTGCGCGAACAGTGCCTGGCGTGGGCTCTCGAGGCCGGACAGGACCACGGTGTCTGGGGCGGTCTGAGCGAGGAGGAGCGGCGCGCCCTCAAGCGGCGCAACGCCCGCGCCCGGGTGCGCACCACCGCCTGACGTCCCCGCAGCGGCACGTTCAGTCGGCCGGCACGTCCACCCGGACCCGGGTGCCGCCTCGCGGACCGACCCGGGCGAGGGTCAGCTGACCGCCGAGCTCCGACTCCACGAGCGTGCGCACGATCGACAGGCCGAGGTGCGTGGAGGTGTCGAGGTCGAAGCCGTCGGGCACGCCCACGCCGTCGTCGGTCACCGTGCAGGTGAGCCGGCCCAGCGACCGGCGTACGTCCACGACGATCTCGCCGGGTCCCCCGTCCGTCGGGTAGCCGTGCTCGGCGGCGTTCTGCAGCACCTCGGTGAGCACCATCGCGAGGGCGGTGGCGGTCTCCGACGGCACCCTCCCGAACGTGCCGTCGCGACGGACCCGCACCCCACCGGCGACCGCGGTCACCTCGGCGACCATCGTCATCAGCCGGTCGGCGATCTCGTCGAACGCCACGCTGCCCTCGGCCGTCTGGCTCAGGGTCTCGTGCACGATCGCGATCGACCCGACCCGCCGCACCGCCTCTTCGAGCGCCGACTTCGCGGCCGGCTCGTCGATCCGGCGCGCCTGGAGGCGCAGCAGGGCCGCGACCGTCTGGAGGTTGTTCTTCACCCGGTGGTGGATCTCGCGGATCGTGGTGTCCTTCGTCACCAGCTCGCGGTCGCGTCGGCGCAGGTCGGTGACGTCCCGCACCAGGATCAGCGCCCCCAGGTGCTCGCCCTTCGGGCGCAGCGGGATGGACCGGACGATCAGGGAGGTCCCCTCGCCCTCGATCTCGGTGTCGCGCGCGCCGCGGCCACCGAGGACGGCGCTCAGCGTCTCCTCGTCGAGACGCCGCCGCGCCGGCACCAGGTGGCGGGTGGCGTCGGCGAGCACCGTGCCCTCGAGGTCGCCCCGGTGTCCCAGCCGGCGGTAGACCGACAGGGCGTTGGGGCTGGCGTAGACCACACGTCCCTGATCGTCGACGCGGACGAAGCCGTCCCCGACGCGCGGCGAGTCGGCGTGGTCGCCGCGCTGACCCGGGGCCGGGAAGTGCCCGCCCGCGATCATCTGGGTCAGGTCCGCGGCGGTCTGCAGGTAGGACAGCTCCAGCCTGCTCGGTGTGCGCACGCCCAGCAGGTTCGTGTTGCGGCCGATGACCGCGATCACCCGCTCGCCGCGGCGCACGGGGATGCTCTCGGCCCGCACCGGCACGTCGTCTCGCCACTCGGGGTCCCCTTCGCGCACCAGGCGACCGTCGGCGTACGCCGTGTCGAGGAGGGGCCGCCTGCCACGCGGGATGAACGTGCCCACCACGTCGTCGACATACGCGGTCGGACCGGTCGTGGGCCTCATCTGGGCGCCTGCCCAGAAGCCCTTGCCCTCGCGGTCGGGGAGCCACAGCACCAGGTCCGCGAAGGAGAGGTCGGCGATGATCTGCCAGTCCGCGAGCAGCAGGTGCAGCCACCCCACGTCCCCCGCGTCGAGGTCGGTGTGGGCCCGCACCAGTTCCGTCATCGTGGGCACACCCGGCAGCGTAGTGTGGGGCCCGGCCGCTCCCGCGACCGCGAGGAGCCGCCCGGACGTCTGACTGGAGGACTGCGCCCCGATGGAGACCGGCTACTGGCAGCGGGTGATGGCTGCCGGTCTCTCGGTCCCGACCGACCGGCCCCTCGACGACCTCACCGCCGAGCTCACGGCGCTGCTGGGATCGCCCGACGCGGCCCAGCGCGACGGCACCGCCTATCCGACACTGGCGACGTGGATCGAGCGGGGCGTCTACGACGACCTGCTGGCGGGGCTCGGCGACGGGATGGCCTCCGGTCTGGGCGTCGGCCTCGGAGAGCGCGACACCGACACCGTCTTCCGTCGCAGCTTCTCCGTGCTGGTGCTCGGCGAGTGCGTCGAGCGTGACAACCGGCGCGGGCTGCTGCCGCAGCAGAAGATCCTCGAGTGGGGCGACCGGATCACGACCTGGTACCTCCGCGAGCACGACCAGCGCGGCTACGTCCCCGGCTGCGGGTGGGCGCACACCATGGCCCACGGCGCCGACGCCCTCGGCGCGCTGGCGGGTTCTGCGCACTTCGGGGCGGCGGAGCTCACCGTGCTCCTCGACGTCGTCGCCGACCGGCTGCTGCTCCCCTCGACCGACCTCCTGACCAGCGGCGAGCCCGACCGGATGGCGATGGCGGTGATGCGGGTGCTCCGACGGGACCTGCTGCCCCTCGAGCCCGTCGAGGCGTGGGTCGCCCGGATCGGTGCGGCCGCGGGCCGGATGACGGGCGCCGGCGAGCGTGACCCCTACCTCGACACCTTCAACCCGGAGGCCTTCCTGCGCGCCCTGCACCTGCAGCTCGCCCTCGCCCCACAGCCGCCGGCGATCCGCGCCGACCTCCTGCTGTCGCTGGTCGACATGCTGCGGCGGACCAACCCGCACGCGCTGGCGGCGCCGCCGGCCTGATGCGCCGCGCACGGCGTACGCCGTCTCTGAAGGCAACTGACCCGTGAGTAACATGCGGGCATGAGCGCGCCCGAGGAGCAGCCGCAGGAGACGACCGCCCACGCCGGCGCCCACGCGGTGGCCGTCGCCCGAGCGCACGGCGTCGAGACGATGTTCACGCTCTCCGGAGCCCACGTCTTCCCGATGTACGACGGCGCGGTCAACGCCCAACCTCCGATGCGACTGCTCGACGTGCGACACGAGCAGACCGCCGCGTTCGCCGCCGAGGCCACCGGCAAGCTGACCCGGGTCCCGGGTCTCGCCGTCCTCACGGCCGGCCCCGGGGTCACCAACGGCGTCAGCGCCATGGCCCAGGCCACGTTCTCCGGGTCGCCGATGGTCGTGGTCGGCGGGCGCGCCCCCGCCAACCGCTGGGGCATGGGCAGCCTCCAGGAGCTCGACCACCCGCCGATCGTCGCCTCGGTCACCAAGGCGGCCCGCACGCTCCCCACCGCCGACGAGGTGCCGGCGGGGATGCACCATGCCTTCGTCCAGGCCCGGTCGCCCCATCGGGGACCGGTCTTCGTGGACGTGCCGATGGACGAGCTCTTCAACACGACCACGGCCGCGCCGCCCGCGGTGGGCGACTCCCGTGGCGAGGACCCCGACCCCGAGGCCGTGGCGGAGGTGGCCGAGCTGCTGTCCCGCTCCGAGCGGCCGCTGCTGGTGCTGGGCACCGACGTGTGGGCCGACGGCGCCGAGACCGCGGCTCTGGAGTTCGTGGAGCGCACCGGGCTGCCGGCGCTCACCAACGGCATGGGCCGCGGCGTCGTGCCGGGCGGGCATCCTCAGCTGGTGACCAAGGCGCGCAGCAGCGCCGTCAACGGTGCCGACCTGGTCGTCGTGATCGGGACCCCACTGGACTTCCGCCTCGGCTACGGCGTGTTCGGCGGCAAGGACGGCGCGACGCCGGCCCAGGTGGTCCACATCGCCGACTCCGCGTCCCAGGTGTCGGACCACGCCTCCCTGGCCGGCGCCGTCTCGGGCGATTTCACCCGGGTCTTCTCCATGCTCGGCGACGCACTGGAGCAGGTCGTCCGCCGTCCCGACTGGAGCCCCTGGGTGTCGGGGCTCCGCGACGGGGTCGCGGCCGCGTCGGCACGCGACGCCGAGCTGCTCGGAGCCGAGGCCGACCCGATCCACCCGGCCCGCATCTACGGCGAGCTGGTGCCCCGACTGGCCGACGACGCCGTGGTGGTGGGCGACGGGGGCGACTTCGTGTCGTTCGCCGGCAAGTTCGTCGAGCCTCGGCGACCCGGCGGCTGGCTCGACCCGGGCCCCTACGGCTGCCTGGGGGCAGGACTCGGCGCGGCGATCGCAGCGCGGCTGGCCCGCCCGTCGGCCCAGGTCGTGCTCCTGCTCGGAGACGGCGCCGCCGGCTTCTCGCTGATGGACGTCGACACCCTCGTCCGCCACGGTCTGCCGGTCGTGATGGTCGTGGGCAACAACTCCGCGTGGGCGCTCGAGAAGGGCCCGATGCAGATGATCTACGGCTACGACGTCGCGGCCGACCTGGCGCCTGCCACGAGCTACGACGGCGTCGTGCGCGCGCTCGGCGGCGCGGGTGAGACCGTCGCCGACCCCCGCGAGATCGGGCCAGCCCTGGACCGGGCGTTCGCGGCCGGGGTGCCCTACCTGGTCAACGTCCTGACCGACGTGGCCGCGGCCTATCCGCGGGCCACGTTCGGCGTCTGAGCGTGGAGAGGGGCTCGTCGGCCGACTCCGCCGCGCCGACGGCGCGGATCGAGCGCGTCGTCACCGAGGCCGACACGGCCGCGGCCGTCGGCTCGGGCAGCCTGCCGGTCCTCGGTACACCGGTGGTCCTCGCCTGGTGCGAGGCGGCCACCTGCGCCGCGCTCGAGCCTCGCCTCGCACCGGGCACCACGAGCGTGGGCACCCGCGTGTCGCTGGAGCACCTGGCGGCCAGCCCGGTCGGAGCGACCGTCGAGATCGTCGCCACCCGGACACACGAGGACGGTCGCCTGCACCGGTTCGCCGTCGCCGTCCGCGAGGTCTCGGAGGCCGGAGCCGGGCGGCTGCTCGCGAGCGGAGAGGTCACCCGCGTCGTCGTCGACGCGGAGCGCTTCCTCGCGCGGCTGTGACCGCGCGGGGAGCCGCGGGGTCAGGCGTTGGGCCGCTTGCCGTGGTTGGCGCCCTTCTTCTTGCGCGCGCGACGCTTGCGTCCGGTCTTGCCCATCGTGTCCTCCTGGTCGAGCAGTGGTCCGTTGTCGGCCCGGCCGACAGCGGCCACGGGCGAGGGACATCGTCGCAGACCTCCGCCGCACCCGCCGAATCGCGGTCGGAGCCGACCCGCCCCGTCGGCCGGGTCAGGCGGTGGGGTCGTCGGTGATCCGCACCTGCACCTGCCGGATCGAGAGCAGCACCCGCTCGCGCAGGGCGTCGGGCGCCGCCTCGGAGCAGGAGCGCGCGACGAGCTCCTTGACCGTGCGCTGGAGGTCG
The DNA here is from genome assembly GCA_964591845.1 of uncultured Nocardioides sp. Taxonomy (GTDB): domain Bacteria; phylum Actinomycetota; class Actinomycetes; order Propionibacteriales; family Nocardioidaceae; genus Nocardioides. The sequence goes on along the minus strand of CAZQCA010000050.1, from coordinate 9,586 downwards.
TAGCGCGCCAGGCACGGGCCGCAGACGTCGAGGTGGAGCTTGACCGCCACGATGTCGGCGTCGTCGAGCTCGTTGTCGAGGAAGTAGACGATCCGCTCGAGGTAGTCGGCACAGGAGTCGTCGTGACCCATGTCAGTCGCCCTCCCCTACCCGCAGCAGGTCGCGGTCGCGGACGTGGTCGGCCAGCATGTCGCGCAGCTGTCGACGTCCACGGTGGAGCCGGGACATCACCGTGCCGATGGGGGTGCCCATGATCTCGGCGATCTCCTTGTAGGGGAAGCCCTCCACGTCGGCCAGGTAGACGGCGAGCCGGAACTCCTCCGGCAGCCGCTGGAGCGCGTCCTTGACCTGGGAGTCGGGGAGATGGTCGAGCGCCTCCGCCTCGGCGGACTTCAGGCCGCTGGAGGTGTGCGACTCGGCGCGGGCGAGCTGCCAGTCCTCGATGTCACCGGTGTCTCCGGTGATCGACTGCTGAGGCTCGCGCTGCTTCTTGCGGTAGGAGTTGATGAAGGTGTTGGTGAGGATGCGGTAGAGCCACGCCTTGAGGTTCGTGCCCGGCCGGAACTGGTGGAAGGACGCGTAGGCCTTCGCGAACGTCTCCTGCACCAGGTCCTCGGCGTCCTGGGGGTTGCGGGTCATCCGCATCGCCGCGGAGTAGAGCTGGTCGAGGAACGGCAGCGCGTCGCGCTCGAAGCGGGCAGCCCGCTCCTCGTCGGTCTCGGAGGCCACGTCGACCTGCGTCGCGTCGTCGACGCGCAGGTCCGGCGCCACCGGGTCGGAGTCGGGTGAGTCGGTCATCGCGCTCCAGCCTAGCCGCCGGTCACCGACGCGCGGGGCCGCGTGGGCGACGCCGGCACCGGACGCGACCGGGGGTGACAGGGTGGCGAGCACGCCTCTCAGAACACCTCATCGACGCGGCTGATTCCCGACGACCTCGCGAACGACCCACTCCAGGGTGCTCTCCACGACGATCCCCAGTGCCTCATCGCTCGTGAGCTGACCCGACCGGGGCACGCGCAGCGAGTGGTCACCGCCCGGGACCACCGCCATCTCGATGCCGTCGGGGAACTCCTCCGGGCGGCCCATCGGGTCCCGCTCCCCCTGGATGACCAGCGTCGGCAAGCGGGTGCCGAGGAGCTCCTCCACGCGCGAGGACTCCGGCCGTCCCGGTGGGTGCAGGGGGAAGGCCAGGCACAGGCACCCGCTCGCACCGAGACTGCGCGCCGTGCGGGCGGCGGAGCGCGCCCCGGCCGAGCGGCCGCCCACGACCAGCGGCGTACGCGTGCGCATCGCCGAGGCCGCCGCTCGCAACCCTGCGTCGAGCGTGGCGGGCGCCGTGGCGACCGAGCGTCCGGCCACCTTCCACGGCTGCTCGAAGCGGACCACCGAGACGTCGTTGCGCGGCAGATGGGTCGCGAGGGCCTCCAGGTCGGCGGTGTCGATGCCGTTGCCGGCGCCATGGCTCAGCAGCAGCGTCGCCACCGGGTGCCGCGCGTGCTGGGTGACCAGTCGACCCTCGCCGTGAGGAGTCGAGACGAAGCGCTGGGTGGCCACGGGCGCATCATGCCAGGGACCGTCGACGTGCGGTCAGCCGTCGCCGTGCTCCAGCGGCAGCGGCTCGAGGAGCTCGGGTCCGTTGTTGCGGACGTTGTTGACGAGCGTGGCGACCGGGTAGGCCTCGAGAGCCCCGGGCGAGGCCGGCACCAGGAGCTCGTGCAGGTGCTCGCGCGGCGCGCCGGGGTCGAGCCAGGCTCCCCATCGCTCGCGCTCGACCATCATCGGCATCCTGTCGTGGATGTGGCCCAGCTCGTCCTCCGCCTGGGTGGTGAGGACGGTGCAGGTCCACCGGAGGCGGTCGGGGTCGTCGTCGCTGCGGTCGGGGTCGCGCCAGATCTCGTAGAGCCCCGCCATCGCGATCACGCCGTGGTCGCGGGGACGGATGAAGAAGGGCTGCTTGCGCGGCTTGCCGGAGGAGGTGACCTCGGAGGTGGGGTACCACTCGAAGTAGCCGTCGGCCGGGAGCAGGCAACGCCGGCTGGCGAACGCCCGGCGGAAGGCCGGCTTGTCGGCCACCGTCTCGACGCGGGCGTTGATCAGCCGACCGGCGAGCTTGGGGTCCTTGGCCCACGACGGCAGCAGCCCCCACGTGAACACCCGCAGCTGACGCTGGGGCGGCTCCTCACTCTCGCGCGAGGGTGGACGCTCCACGACGGCGTAGACGGGCTTGGTGGGCGCGACGTTGAAGTCGGCCTCGAGCGGCCGGTCGACGCGGGAGTCGACGACCTCGAACTCCTCGATCAGGTCCTCGGGGCGACGGCTGGAGGCGTAGCGACCGCACATGGTGGCAGCCTACGGGCGGGCACCGACGGCGACGCCTGCCTGCGTCGTGCCGGGAGGAGCCTCAGGAGCGGGCGAGCTCGTCGAGCAGCAGTGCCGCCACGGCGTCGTCGCCCGGCAGGCCCTCGATCCAGCAGCGGACGCCCGAGGCGTCGACCGTGCGCGCCATCCGCCGCAGCAGCGCCACTCGCTGCCCCAGCCGCTCGTCGCGGGCGGCGACGACCACGACCCGGTCGGGACCGAGCCGACCGATGGTCTCGGTGCCCGAGAAGACCGTGCGCGCCGTCTCGCCCAGCTCGGTGAGACGCATCGTGCGGGTGAGCGCGTGCTGGTGCCCGTCGCCGGGCTCGGGCGTGGGCGCCGGCGGCAGCTCGGCCACCACCAGGGCGTGGCTGTCACGGACGCGACCCGACCCTCGGAGCTCTCCCCGGTACAGCTCCGAGAGCCGGCTGCGCACGTGCGCGAGGCTGGCAAGGCCCGTCAGCGGGTCCTCGCACGCCATCTGGTGCACGTAGGCCAGGACGGTGTCGCTCCAGGCGCGCGCGATCGCGCGCACGTCGTCGTACGACGGCTCGGTGCCGCGCACCACCCGATAGGTGGTTTGCAGCGCGGCGAGCACCTCGTCGAGCGAGGCCCCGTCCTTGGCCAGCTGGGCGCCGGCCACGGCGCACGCCTCGGCGGTGTCGACCGCGGGTCGGCCCGCTGCGTGCGAGGACGCGAGGTCGGACCCCGAAGCGAGCATCTCGGCCACGGCCTCGAACCTCGGCGGCAACCCCATCCGCACCGGTTCGAGGAGCGTGGCGCCCGCTTCGGGGTCCACCGCGGGCGCGGTGCGCGTACGCAACGCGAAAATGCCCACGTCTAACCCCCTCGATCGTCCGTCCTACAGAGGTGAGACGGGCCACACGAGGCACCATGACGCCGTTCGACGTGCCAATTTGAGGGCGAAACCTCCAGACCAGGCCGCGATGCCGCCCTAGACTGGCGTCATCCTCTGCTGCCTTCCCCGTTGGTATAGATGTGAGCTCGACACTTCCACGCCTCGACGGACCGGCGGACGCTGAGCTGATCTCGGCCGTCCGCGGGGGTGATGTCGACGCCTACGGAGAGCTCTTCGAGCGTCACGCCGACGCGGCGCGCAGGCTGGCCCGACAGCTCGTCCCGGCCGCCGACGCCGACGACCTGGTGTCCGACGCCTTCGCCAAGGTGCTCGGCGTCCTGCAGCGCGGCGGCGGTCCCGACGTGGCCTTCCGGGCCTACCTGCTCACCGCCGTACGCCGCCTCCACGTCGACAAGATCCGGGCCGGCGCACGCCTCACCACCACCGACGACCTGACACCGTTCGACCCCGGGACCCCGTTCCAGGACACCGCGGTGGAGGGTTTCGAGAGCCAGGCCGCCGCCAAGGCGTTCGCGTCACTGCCGGAGCGCTGGCAGCTGGTGCTGTGGCACCTCGAGGTCGAGGGTCAAAAGCCGGCCGACATCGCGCCGATGCTCGGGATGTCGGCCAACTCCGTGTCCGCCCTGGCTTACCGCGCCCGGGAGGGGCTGCGCCAGGCGTTCCTCAACCAGCACGCGCAGGAGCTCGAGGACGACGCCTGCCGCTGGACCCACCAGCACCTCGGCGCCTACGTGCGCCAAGGCATCAGCCGGCGCGACGCCGCCAAGGTCGAGGAGCACCTCGACGAGTGCCGCAAGTGCATGGCGATCTACCTGGAGCTCACCGAGGTCAACTCCGACCTCGCCGGCATCCTGGCACCGCTGCTGCTCGGCACCGCGGCGACGGCGTACGTCGCCACCGCGACCGGCGCGGTCGCCAAGGGCGGGCTGCTGCTGCTCGTCGACCGCGCCAAGGACCTCGTCGCCGCCAACGCTCCGGCCACCGCCGTGGCGGGCGTCGCCGCCGCGGCTGCGGTGGTGGCGGCGACCATGCTCACGATCAACGGCAACGACCAGGCCGCGGTCAGCTCCGCCGACAAGGAGCCCGGGGTCTCCGCACCTGCCTCCGGCGACGCCGGCGGCGGCAACCCGGGCAACAACCCGCGCGGTGGCGGCGACGGCCCGAGCGACGACCCGGTCGCCACCAGCTCCGACAGCTCCCCCGAGGCCAGCGTCTCGGTGAGTGACAGCCCGACCAGCGTGGCCAGCTCGTCGCCGGCCGACTCCACGTCGCCGACGGAGTCACCCTCGGCGACCGTGACCGACTCGCCGAGCGAGTCTCCCTCGCACAGTCCTTCTCACTCGCCGTCAGACTCCGGGTCTCCCTCGGAGAGCGACTCCCCTTCGGAGTCCGACTCGACCTCCCCCTCGGACTCGACGTCCCCGTCCGACTCCACCTCCCCCTCGGACTCCACCTCGCCGTCCGACTCGACCTCGCCGTCCGACTCGACCTCGCCGTCCGACTCGACCTCCCCCTCCGACTCCACGTCGCCCAGCGACCCGGCCAGCACCGACGTGGCGGTCACCGCGAACGTGACGCCGCAGGGCCAGTGGGACTACGAGGTGACCGTGACCGTGGCCGGGGTCAACGAGGGCGACTCGGTGCCGCTGCAGATCGAGGTGACCAACCTGCGGTTCGCCAACGAGCTGGGGCCGATCTGCAAGCGCATCAGCGACACGCTGGCCGTGTGCACGATCGAGGGCAACGCCGAGCACAGCAGGACCCTCCGGCTGTTCGCCCATCCGCCGCACGGAGAGTCGGCCACGATCACGTTCACCGTGACGCCCGACGCCGACACGCCCAACGACAGCACCGCCAACGACTCCGTCACGGTCGACCTGCCGGCCCGCGGCGACGAGAACGCCAACCTCCGGAGCACCGGGCGGCCCGGCGCGACCCCCTCCTCCGGCGCCGGGGCGGCGTTCTGACGCTCGGTAGGCTGCGCGGGTGACCGCGCTGCCCACGACGCACCTCGACCCGTGGCCAGCGCCCCGCGCCCACGGCCCGGTCGATCTCGAGGTGTCTCTGCCGGGCAGCAAGTCGCTCACCAACCGGGCTCTCGTGCTGGCCGCGCTCGCCGACCGGCCGAGCGTCGTACGCCGCGCCCTGCGATCGCGCGACACCACCCTGATGGTTGCGGCCCTCGGCGCCCTCGGCACCTCGGTCGACACCTCCGGTGACGACTGGGAGATCGTGCCGGCGCCCTTCGACCGAGACGCCCACGTCGACTGCGGGCTCGCCGGCACGGTCATGCGCTTCGTCCCGCCGGTGGCGGCGCTGTCCTCCGGCACCGTGTCGTTCGACGGCGACGCCCACATGCGCAGCCGACCGGTGGGCGAGGTGCTCTCCGCCCTGCGCACCCTCGGGGTCGAGCTGGACGACGGCGGCCGCGACGCACTGCCGTTCGCGGTGCTCGGCACGGGCCGGGTCCGGGGTGGCACCGTCGTGATCGACGCGTCCTCCTCGTCACAGTTCGTCTCCGCGCTGCTGCTCGCGGGCGCACGCTACGAGCACGGTGTCGACGTGCGCCATGTCGGCAAGCCGGTGCCCTCGATCCCCCACATCGAGATGACCGTGGCCATGCTGCGAGAGCACGGTGTCGACGTCGACGACTCCGACGCCCATCGGTGGGCGGTCGCGCCGGGGACGGTCAGGGCGGTCGACCACACGATCGAGCCCGACCTGTCCAACGCCGCCCCGTTCCTCGCGCTCGCGGCCGTGACCGGCGGCCGAGTCGTCGTCCGCGACTGGCCGCGCGAGACCACCCAGGCCGGCGACGCCCTCCGAGAGATCCTCGCCCTCATGGGCTGCCGGGTCGGCTTCGTCGACGCGGGTCTGGAGGTGCGCGGCGACGGTGGCCTTCAGGGAGTCGACCTCGACCTCCACGACGTGGGTGAGCTGACGCCGGTCGTGGCCGCGCTGTGCGCGCTGGCCGACGGGCCGTCCCACCTGCGGGGCGTGGCCCACATCCGCGGCCACGAGACCGACCGGCTGGCGGCGCTGGCCCGAGAGCTGGGTGGACTGGGCGCCGACGTCACCGAGCGGGACGACGGACTCGACCTGCGCCCCGCAGCACTGCACGGGGGCGTCTTCCACACCTACGCCGACCACCGGATGGCCCACGCCGGCGTCGTGGTGGGCGCGGCCGTCGATGGAGTGAGCGTCGAGAACATCGCCACCACCTCCAAGACCTTCCCCGACTTCGCGGCCTTGTGGGAGCGACTGTGGTGAGCCGGGCCCCCGGCGCCCGATGGACCGGACCGGCCCCCACGGGATGACGGGCCGCTACGACGAGCACGACCACGAGCACTACGAGCGCCCGCGGCGACGCACCCGACCACGCACCAAGGAGCGTCCTTCCTACGACGACGCCGTCGACGCCCAGGTCGTCACGGTCGACCGCGGCCGGTTCACGCTGGCGCTGACGGGTGACGACGCCGACCCGGCGCGCACGGTCCTCGCCATGAAGTCGCGACCGCTCGGACGCAAGGGCGTGGTCGTCGGCGACCGGGTCCGCGTCGTGGGCGACGTGTCCGGACGCGACGGCACGATGGCGCGCATCGTCGAGGTGGCCGAGCGCTCGACGGTGCTGCGCCGCACGGCCGACGACGACGACCCGATCGAGCGGGTGGTCGTCGCCAACGCGACCCAGCTGGTCGTGGTGGCCGCACTCGCCGACCCCGAGCCGCGCCCCCGTCTGATCGACCGGGCCCTCGTGGCGGCGTACGACGCCGGCATGGCGCCGCTGCTCTGCCTCACCAAGGCCGACCTCGCCCCACCCGACGAGCTGCTGGCGACCTACCGGTCGCTCGGCGTGCCGTGGGTCGTGACCCGACGCGGCGCCGACATCGGGCCGCTGCGGGAGCGGCTGGGCGGGCGCTCGAGCGTCCTGATCGGCCACAGCGGCGTCGGCAAGTCCACGCTGGTCAACGCCCTGGTGCCCGGCGCGCGCCGCGAGATCGGGCAGGTCAACGCCGTCACCGGGCGTGGCCGGCACACCTCGACCAGCGCGGTGCTCCTCCCCCTGTCAGGCGGCGGCTCGATCATCGACACCCCCGGGATCCGGTCCTTCGGGCTCGCGCATGTGAGGCCGGAGCACCTCATCGAGGCCTTCCCCGACCTCGACGAGATGACGGAGGAGTGCCCGCGCGGGTGCACGCACGGAGCGGACGAGCCGGAGTGCGGGCTCGACGAGGCCGTGCGGCGGGGCGAGGCCGACATCGACCGTGTCGACTCCTTCCGGCGCCTCCTGGCCGCGCGCTACGACGCCAGCTCCTGACCGGCGACCGGGTGACCGGCGACCGGCTCAGCCCCACACGGCGCGGGCACCGGTGTCGCCCGCCTTGAAGGCGGCGTACAGCACCGCCAGCGACGCCAGCACCATGAGCGCCCTCAGCACGAGGCCGACGGCACCCTCGGCGGCCGCCTCCCGGCGGCCGGTCAACGGCGAGGAGACACCCAGGCGCCAGACCCCGACCAGCGTCACCACCCCGAAGCCGAGCATGACGTTGCGCAGCAGCGTCCCCGCGTCCCGGTGGTCCTGCACGCCCGGGAGCGCCTCCAGCCCCTCCCGCGACTCCAGCAGCGACTGGCCCGACATGGCGGCGAGGACGGCTCCGCCGACGGCGACCAGGGTCATCGCGACCAGCGGCCAGCGCACCGCCCACCGCCAGCGGGGCACGGCCGCGTAGACCAGGGCGGCCAGTCCTGACAACGGCGCGAACACGACGACCGCGTGCACGACCAGGGGATGCAGGGGCAGGCCGGAGATCTCCATGAGCGCGACCGTAGCCCAGCGCGGGCCGCGATCGCAGTTGTACCTTCGTACGACCCGGCCTGCGACCCGCGGAGCACCCCCGGCACTAGCCTGGCCCCATGAGCGACGGCCCCGACTACACCGACGACCTCCGCCTGGCTCACGTCCTGGCCGACGACGCCGACTCGCTCACGCAGGGCCGCTTCAAGGCCCTCGACCTGCACGTCATGAGCAAGCCCGACCTCACGCCGGTCACCGAGGCAGACCTCGCCGTGGAGGAGGCGATCCGGCGCACCCTCTCCCGCGTGCGCTCCCGCGACTCGGTGCGGGGCGAGGAGCAGGGCGTCACCGGACACAGCCAGCGGCAGTGGATCGTCGACCCGATCGACGGCACCAAGAACTTCGTCCGCGGGGTGCCCGTGTGGGCGACCCTCATCGCCCTGGCCGTCGACCAGGAGGTCGTCCTCGGCGTGGTGTCGGCGCCCCTCCTGCAGCGTCGCTGGTGGGCCGCCCGCGACCACGGGGCCTGGACCGGTCGCTCCCTGCTCAAGGCCACCCGCTGCCAGGTCTCCGACGTACGCCGGCTCGAGGACGCCTCGCTGTCCTACGCCTCGTTCCACGGCTGGGAGGAGCGGGGGCGCCTCGAGGACTTCCTGGCCCTCACCCGACGCTGCTGGCGCACCCGCGCCTACGGTGACTTCTGGTCCTACATGCTGCTCGCCGAGGGGGCGGTCGACCTGGTCGCCGAGCCCGAGCTCGCCGTGCACGACATGGCCGCCCTCGACGTCATCGTCCGCGAGGCCGGGGGCCGCTTCGGATCGCTCGACGGCACCGACGGGCCCTGGGGCGGCAACGCCCTGGCCAGCAACGGACACCTGCACGAGGCCGCGTTGTCGTTCCTCGGAGCGCTGCCCGACGACGACACCGACCCCGACGACCCGCGTCGCGGTCCCGGCTCGGTCCACGACCTGCGGCCGCGGGTCCGGCTGGTCGATCCCGAGCCCGACCACGACGCCGACCACTAGGCGCTCGTGCGGTCGTCCGGGTGACCGCGGGGCGGGCGGCTTCCCGAGTCGCTCCGTCGGACGTTAGCGTGGTCCCCGGGAGATGGTGCCGAGCAGAAAGGACCCGCCCATGCGCATCCACGACGTGCTCCAGGGTAAGGCGAGCCAGGACGTGGTCACGATCAGCCCCGACGCCACCGTCCGGGACCTGTTGGCCCTGCTCGCCGAGCACAACATCGGCGCCCTGATCGTCAGCAACGACGGGTCCTCCGTCGACGGGATCGTGTCCGAGCGTGACGTCGTACGTCGCCTCCACGGCGACGACGCAGTCCTCGACGGCCCGGTCGCGGCCATCATGACCGCCGACGTCCACACGTGCGAGGTGGGTGCCTCCCTCGACGACCTGATGGCGCTGATGACCGAGCGCCGCATCCGGCACGTCCCCGTGGTCGCCGACGGACGCCTGCGGGGCATCATCAGCATCGGCGACGTGGTCAAGAACCGCATCGGCGAGCTGGAGTTCGAGCGCGACCAGCTCGACAGCTACGT
>CAZQCA010000049.1:12278-17165 GCA_964591845.1 uncultured Nocardioides sp. | reverse complement strand
CTGCGGCGCAGGGCCTGGCGTGTCGGTTCGGGCAAACCGCGACGCCGACACTCCGCCGCGAACTCCCGCTCGCCGAGCGCACGCACGCCGCCGACAAGATCGAGCACGATGTCGTGGAGCAGTCTGCGGCGCCGATCACGGCGCACCCGCAACAGCTCGAGGCCGATGCGATCCGCCGTCGTCAGGCCCTGCTGGACCGCCATGGTCAGCACCAGGGCCGCCTGCTTGTCGGATCGGGCCCACAGGCCGGCGCGGACCGCCGCCACCTCCGGCCTGCTGCGGGGGACGCCCGGACCCGGATCGAGGTCGTCTGCGCTCCAGCGCCGTGTCTGCCGGATGTCCAGGCCGCGGCCGCGGCGCACCCTGGCCCCACGAGGGACCGAGACCCTGATGACGTCCCACGCGAAGCTCGTCAGGCCGGCGGCCTGGAGGGCCGAGGCCCCATCGAGGAAGGCGCGAGGGCCGGCCTCGATGACCGCGGCCCATCTCCGTGCCTCCGGTGTCAGCGGTCCGGTGGTGACGGAGACCGACTGGGACAGGCACCGACGCCAGCGGGCCGCCTTCAGTTGGGCACGAACCTGGCTGCGGGTCACGCCCACGGCGTAGAGCTGCGGCCGTCCGATGACGCCCGCCTGGGTCGAGGCCAGGTCCCGCGCGTGATCCAAAGGGCTCCGCGACTCGGTCATGGCACGACCATGGCGCCTGGGCGGCCTCCGTGCCAGCCGCAGTTCCCGGGCTGTGGATGACACGACTGGCGGACGTCATGCGGAGCGAGCGCGGGGGCGGCCGGATCGTATGACGTCCGGCGTAGCGTCATGCGGAGCGAGCGCGGGGGCGGCCGGATCGTATGACGTCCGGCGTAGCGTCATGCGGGGCGAGCGCCCGGGCGACCGGGTCGGATGACGTCCGCCGGGTCACGCCTGCACCGCTCGCACGCCGGTGATCCGGTGCACGGCATAGACCCGCTCGTCGTCGGTGCGGTGGTCGAAGGCCCGCAGCTGGCCGCCGTCGACGGCGACCGGGTCGACGACCCGCTCGACGGTGGCGCCGGCGTTGTCGACGTATCCGATCCAGACCGTACGCCGGGCCTGGGCCGCCTCGCGCAGGAGCGCGAGGACCTCGGCGGGCGACGATGCGGGTGGGCGCGCCGGGCGGGAGGCGACGGCGCGGTCACCGGCCCGGATCGCCGCGACGACGGCCGTCAGCTGGGCTGCTGCCCGCGCCTCGCCCAGCCCGGCGGGACGCGACCTCGGCACGCGTGCCCGCTGCCGGTCGGGCCGCGCCACGTGGACCGACCCGTCGGCGGCTTCCACCACGGGCGCGGCCCCGAGGTCGCGCAACCGGGGCAGCAGGAGGTCGACGGGCAGGGTGCTGACCACCACCGTCGGCGCCAGCCGCCGCAGCCCCAGGGACGCGGCCTTGGGGTGGTGCAGGAGCTCGGTCAGCGCGGTCTCGTCGTCGGAGCGGAGGAACGCCTCCGCCTGGCCGACCCGGAGCGTCCCGAACCGTCGGGCGACGTCGTCGACGAGATAGGTCAGCGGCTGGGGGACGGGCGTCCGTGACACCGAGCCCACGAAGTCGTGCACCTCCGCCGCCGTCCAGCCGAGGTCGAGCGCCCGCCGGACCGACTCGGCGGTGAAGCGATAGACGGTCGCGCCCCCTCGGGAGTCGACCTCCGCCACGGCGTGCAGCCGGGCGGCGAGGGCCGACTCGAGGGGGCCGGGCGCCACCGCGGTCAGGTCCGCCTGCAGCAGGACGTGGTCGACCGGCTCGGGCAGGTGCGGAGCCAGGGCCCGGGCGGCCGGGCCGCCCGACGGGTCGAGCAGGCGCCGGGCGAAGGTCGGCAGCCCGCCGAGCCCGGTCACGCCGAGCAGCGCGGCCTCGTCGAGCGACCAGGCCACCTGGTCGGCCCGCGACCCCGGCCGTCGCGGCCGCAGCCACGCCAGACGGGCCACGAGGGAGGGCACTCCCGTGCCCGCTGCGAGCACGGTGCCCGGGGGCAGCTCGGAGAGCGCCTCGAGCGTCATCCGTCGGGTCTCGGCCGCGAACAGGGACGAGAGCTCGGGTGCGAGAGCGTTGAGGCCCTTGCCGGTGCGCCGGTCCCGGGTCCCGATCAGGGAGGGCAGCCGGTGGGTGTCGAGCCAGGCCGTCGCCAGCGCGACCCATCGCTCCGCGGGCGGTCTGGCCGCCCAGGCGTCGTAGGCGTCGGTCGGGAGCCACGCGAGCTCGCCGTCCGCATCGGGCCCGGTGGTCAGCAAACCTGCCGCGGCGGCGACCTCGACGAGCAGGCCCGCCTCCCGGTCCTCGACGTGCAGCACGGAGGCGGCCGTCCGCAGGTCCCGCACGCCGAGCCCGCCGCTGCGCAGCGACGCCGGGGGCGTCGTCGACCAGTGGTCCAGCAGCAGCTCGACGCGGCGTACGCTCTCGAAGGCCGCGCCGGCGGCCGACCGCTCCACGAGCGAGGGGTCCCGCTCGCTGGTGGCCGGCTCCGGTACGTCGTCCACCGGGTCCCGGGTCGTCATACCGCCCCGCAGCGCGAGCGTCACCTCGCCGGGCACCACGACCAGCCCGCCGGGCCGGGCGACCACCAGGCGACGAGCCAGCAGCTCCTCGACGGGCGTGGCCGCCTCGTCCGGGGACGCCGGTGCCCGGGCCGTCGAGGTGCCCTCGCCACCTGCGGCGTCGAGGTGGTCGAGCAGGGCGCGGGCCGGGCCGCTCGTCTCCGCCAGCCGGCGAGCCACGTCGGCGTCCTCCACCTCCGGCGACCTCGGTCGTACGCCGCCCACGGCTCCGGGCCCGACCAGCCCGTCGGCCACCCCGGTGAGCGCGCGCACACCGTCGGGCGCCTCCCACACGAGGGCGAGTGCGAGCAGCCGATCGAGGGCCTCCGCGACCCGGCCCGGGTCTGCTCGCACCGTCCCGGCCACCACCTCGCGCGGGCACGGACCGACGACCACCAGCGCCTCGAGCACGGCGAGCTCCAGGCGAGTGAGGCCGTCCATCGCCCGCAGCAGGGAGGAGCGCACGGCGGCCCGCGAGGCCAGCTGCGAGGAGTCCTGCGGCACGGGGCTCGCGAGGTCGGGTCGGGCCCGCATGAGGTCGGCCAGCCGCTCGTCGGGCCAGCCGCGCAGCTGGTCGGCGAGGGACCTCGGAGGTGCGGGCTCGGCCATCCCTCCCACGCTACCCAGGCCAGCGGTCCGTCCCCGCCTCGGCGTGCCTCTTGCCGCCGACGGCTCGCTGGCCTCAGGGTGGGAGGCGCCGGCCGCCCAGCCGGCGTCGGACGGGGCCCGATCGAAGGACGAGCATGAGCCAGGCCGAGGTGCACTACGGCGCAGCCTCCGACGTCGGTCAGGTGCGCACGGTCAACGAGGACTCCTACCTCGCCGCGCCGCCGGTGTTCGCGGTCGCCGACGGCATGGGTGGCCACTCCGGGGGTGACGTGGCCAGCCGCATGGTCGTCGAGGAGCTGGCACGCCTCGGCGACCCGTCGTACGCCGTGGAGACGGCGCGCGCCGCGGTCTGTGACGCCTTGGTCGCCGCGCAGGGCCGCATCAACGCCTACTCCGACGAGCACCGCCGCGCAGGCGCCCGTCACTGGTTCGCCGGGACCACGGCCGTCGCCGCCGTCCTGGTCCGCGGGGACGACGGCGGACCACGGTGGCTGGTCGCCAACCTCGGCGACTCCCGTGCCTACCGCGTCGTCGACACGCGACTCGAGCAGGTGAGCGTGGACCACTCGGTGGTGCAGGAGCTCGTCGACGCCGGCACCATCACGGTGGCCGAGATGGCCACCCATCCCGAGCGCCACGTGGTCACCCGGGCGCTCGGCGGCGCAGACGCCGCCGAGCCCGACTTCTTCCTTCTCGACCGCTGCGACCGGCTCCTGCTCTGCTCCGACGGGGTGACCGGCATGCTGGCCGACGACGAGGTGGCCGCGATCGTGGTCCACACCGACGACCCGCGCGACGCTGCCGAGCGTCTCGTCGCCGAAGCCGTGAGGGCCGGAGGTGTCGACAACGCCACCGCGGTGGTCGCCGATGTGGTGGGATGGAATCCAGCCGTCGCGGACGAGGTGCCGCGGCAGGTCAGTCTCGAGGACAAGCTGGGCGCCTTGCCGGACGCCCAGCCGTGAAAGGTGACGGCGCATGAGCAACGTTGACCGACGTCGGTCGTACCGACCGGGTGGCTGGTTCGGGATCTTCGGCGACAACGCGTCCGTGCTGTTGCCTCCGTCGGAGAAGCATCGCGTCACCGGGCTCTGGGAGCTGGTGGACGCCGGCGCGGGCTTCGACGAGGTGCTCGACGGCCTCCTCGCCTCCGGGCTGCGCGACCTGCCGGGCTTCGTGCTCGTGAGCCAGCAGATCGGTGTCACCAAGGTCGTGCTGCGAGGTGCGGCGGTCGCCGCGTTCGTCGTCGACGGCGACATGGTGGAGCTGGCCGGGTCCACCGACACCACCTGGGTCGAGCGGTCGTTCGTCGGCGCCAGCCAGATGTTCGTGCAGGTCGAGGCCACCGACGAGGAGGACGGCGAGGACCTCCTCATCGAGAACGGCCTGGTCCGGCTGGGGCGGGTCGACCAGCCGCCCTTCAAGCTCGAGGACGTCGAGGCGGCCTCCGACGAGGAGGCTGAGAGCGCCGAGGCCGTCGCGGACGAGCCCCTCGCCGAGGACCTCGGAGTCGCGGTCGTGCCCGCGGTCGTGCCCGCAGGCGAGGGCGCCGACGAGTCGGCATTCGGCGAGGAGCCGGTGGCCGAGGAGGAGCCGGCGCTCGAGGAGGAGCCGGTGGCCGAGGAGGAGCCGGTGGCCGAGGAGCAGCCGGTGGCCGAGGAGCAGCCGGTGGCCGAGGAGGAGCCGGTGGCCGAGGAGCAGCCGGTGGCCGAGGAGGAGC